>JAJTBE010000183.1 GCA_021287065.1 Bacillota bacterium | reverse complement strand
CTGGGTCTGTGTTACAAAGCCGTCGGCTGAAATTGTGAGGATCCATGATCCTGAGGGGACTGATGTGATTTCATAGACACCTGAATCATCAGTTGTGTCTGAATATTCTGCTTTAGCTTCGAGGTTTGAAACTGTGCAGAGGGCGCCTGAAATAGGCTGTGAATTCTGGTCGGTGACAGTACCGGTAACTGTGCCGGTTGAGCTGTCTCCGCCGCCGTCGTCACTGCTGCTTCCGCAACCGGCGATGAAGCCGAGAGCGAGAAGAGCGACAACGAGAAGACTGAGCATAACTCTGAAGTTCTTCAATTCTGTGCACTCCTTTTTAAAATTTGTTCTTCCCTAAATTTGTTGTCTCCACCCCGGGAAGTGAATAGAGACGTATCTGGACCGGATGTAATTTCTCTGGTTGAGCAATTCTCTTACCCATCCAAAATGTCGGTAAGAGCCGCCCTTAACCATATAAAATTTTTAAAGGGAATTCCCTTGGCTCCCCGGGATTCTTATCTTTCCGGTCCTGAACCCCTGGGTCATCAGAATAACAGTTCAGTTTTTACGACTGCTTGTTTATTCCGATTTCGAATATCAGCCTGGTCAGCTAATACTCTAAAACTTATTCCGGCATTTTAACCTATTTTATATCATAATTTCAAGATGCCGGAAAACTTTTTTACAAAAGAACACATATGTGTTCCTGAAACCTTTTTAACCGGGTATTCTGAATATCCTTCTGAAAATTCACCAAAAAATCAGGGATTCCTTCCTGATTTTTATTGTTTACTGAATTTTGCTGAAGAAATTTTACATGTTTGATTGTGGAGATTGTCTATTTATCAACTTTTGTTCTGATTTATTCATACCCCATTGTTATATAAAGAAAATGTTGATAAAATTCCCCTTTGAGAATGGAATTTTACCATAATGTCCAAAACATGTAAATAGATAAAGGAAATTTTTTTTTGGTGGAAGAATATTTGCCTGAATTTGGATACTAACAAAATCTGATAGCAAAAGTAGTAATTGTAAGTTGAAATCTCATGACAAAAAGCTTACAATACATGAAAATCGGAAAGAGAGCAGACCATTGAAAAAAGTTTTAGGTGGAATAGTATTTTTTACGGCAGTATTTCTCTTTTCATTTATTAACAGTTTTCCGATGGAAAATATTGTTAACAATGTGCTGTCAAAAGAAGGTAAAAGAGCCGGCGTAGTTGTGGATTATGATACCGGGACATTCAGCCTGACTAAGGTGGAGCTTGAGAATGTTACAATAATCAAACAGGGGTCGGTTCTTACAAAGCTCGATAAGGTAACGGCAAATATAGGTATCGGAAAAGTCAATCTGGAATGTGAAAAGGAAAAAGGCATTCTGAAGGCAGAAGTAGAATCGGACAAAGCAAAGCTGGACTTTAAGGATTTCTATATAGTAACAGAGGGAACAAAGTATTTTAAGCAGATTGCCATTACCGGGGACATGGTAGTCCAGACGAAAAAGAAGATCAGTACGGGAAAATTAAGGGTTAATCTGAAAGAAGCGGTACAGATGCCAATGCCGGTTTCAGATATGGTGGCAATAATCGATTTGAAGACGAATCAGGATGGAATCGATATTGATGTGGTTGATCTTCAGGGTACAGACATTCGTGGAAATGGAAAGATAAACATAGAAAATAACAGGAAGGATTTCAATTCTTCTAAAATAAATGGAAGCCTGAAGGTAAGAGCAATAACCGGACAGGTTACGGTAGATGTTTCAGGCACAATCGGTAATATCCAGGTGAATCTTAAACCTGAGATGAAGTAATTTCGTATATAATAATGGAAGGTATTGTGGTTTTATGAAAACCTTGAGATTAGTTTTCCTGATGATTCTGACATTTGCGATGGCGGGGAATGCATTTGCCCAGCCTAAGCCAATCACGCCAAAGCCGGCAACTGGTGGATCTGCTTCCACTGGGGATCAGAAACTGACTACCCCTATGGAGATTGAGAAGAAGGCAATGAATTCCCTGAAGTCAGGGAAAGTTCTCCTCAATTTTGAAGGGGCGGACATAAAAATAGTGGCAAAGCTTATGTCGGAGCTTACCGGCAGAAACATTGTGCTTGATGACAAGGTATCAGGAAAGATAACCGTATTATCGGCTACCGAGATTACACCGGGTGAAGCCTGGAATCTTTTTAAATCAGCTCTCAATTCATACGGCTACGATACTATAAACAAGGGAAGCTATATAAAGATCGTTCCGAGAAAAGAATCCAAAGGTGAAAGAACAAGATTCTATTCAGAAGCCAATATGGCTGCTGCAGAGGATTTTCTTGTGGCTGTGGTAACCCTGAAAAATGTTGACCCTAACATTATTACCCAGGTGCTTAAACCTTTTGCTTCAGAGATTGGAAATGTAATAGCTTATCCGCCTTCAAAATCCATTCTTATTTCAGATGAAGCTTCAAATGTAAAAAGACTCATAAAAATCGCACAACACCTTGACAGTAAACAGCAGAGACAGGCTGTAAGAACTTTTAAACTTAAATATGCACCTTCCGAATCAGTATATAAATCACTGGTAGATGTTTACCGCCCTCAGGAAAAGGGAGTTTTCATATCAGATTATTCGATAAACAATTCAATCGTTGTAATGGCTTCAAGAACTCAGCTTAATGATATCGAGAAGATTATTGAGCAGATGGATAAAAAGCCTGATTCGAGAGATGCAACGAGAAAATTCAGAGTAAGATACCTTCAGAATGCAAACGCCGAAGATGTGGCAAAGATACTCTCGGAAATGCTTAAAGAAGGTAAATCAGTGGAAAAGGCAACAGCCGTCGCTACTGCCCCCACTGCAAACACAGGTGGAACTCCTGATGCCGGCGGAGCGCCTCTTTCCACTTCATCAGGCGGAACAAAATCGGAAAAGAAAGATAAAAGCTTTGTTTCAACAAAGGTTTCATCAGATGAGGAAACCAACTCCCTCGTAATGTATCTGACAGATTCGGAATATGAAGAAATTGATGAGCTTATAGCTAAGCTGGATACCCCCAGAAAACAGGTTTTTGTTTCAGCAATTATTGCGGAAGTTTCACTTAAAAGACTTCAGACTACAGGCGCCAACTGGCAGATTCTCAGTGAAAACGGTGCAGGCGCAGCATTTGGCGGCGGTCTCAGTCAGGAAGCTATTTATCAGACACTGGCGTCAGGAAACTTTATTCTCGGTGGTATGGGTGACAAGTCGCAGACCATTAATATTTCAGGCAGAAAAGTAATTTATCCCGATGTGTTCGCCCTTCTTGCATTCCTTAATGAAGACAACGATTTTAATCTTCTGTCGGCTCCGAGAATTCTGACTCTGGATCATAAGGAATCAAAAATCAATGTCGGTTCGATTATGCCTTTTGCAACAGGCGTTAAATACGATACAAACGGCCAGCCTATTGTAACTTACGATTACAAGGATGTAGGACTTACACTGACAGTTACCCCCCATGTCAGTCAGGGTAAATTTGTTAAGATGCAGGTCAATCAGAAGATTCAGGATGTTACCGATTATATTCAGCAGAAGCTGGGTGCTGTTGGTTATGTGGTTCCTGTGGTTTCAAACAGGGAAATTGACACCAATATTACAGTGGGCGATGCCCAGACTATTATCATAGGTGGTCTGGTTTCGAAGAAAACCATCAATGCAGTCAAAAAAGTTCCGATTCTCGGTGATATACCGATTCTCGGAAATGCATTTAAAAATTCCAGCAAAGAGAAGGATAAAACCACTCTGTTCGTTTTCCTTACTCCCCATATTATTGAAACTCCTGATAAGCTTATCGAAATAACCGAGAAGTATCAGCGTTTCATTGAGGAGAAGGTGCCGGAAAAGGGACAGAAAGTGAAAGATCCTCTTAATGAAAAGAGAAAAGCTGAAAGTAAGAATACAGGGAACCCTGAACCTTCAAATGTAGTTGATAAATAAGGAATAACTCCGATGAAGTTCTCCCGGAAGCAGGATGCTGTGTAAATGCCGGAACCGGATTTATGCGGAATACTGATTCAGGGAGGGCTTCAAATCAACGGGATGGAGGTTCTTTTATATGTTATTTAATGAAGCATCTTATGGAATATGGGCATTCTGGCTGTTGCAGACAGCAACGATATTAATACTTCTGTCCATCGATAAGAAACTGGGAAAACTAATCGATGTAATGGAAAAGAAAAGTCCGAAGGAAGAATAATCACAGGATTTAAATACAGGACGGAATTCAGGAGATACACTTAATTGGAAGAAATCCTCAAGCAAATACCACTCGATTTTTTACAGAAGCACCAGATACTTCCTCTTGGTATGGAAGACAAGCTGCGTGTAGGAATCAAAAACCACAGGGATATAGAATTCGTTGAAGATCTCCGGCTTTTGCTGCAGTGCGACATAGAGCCTGTTATTATGCCGGTGGAAGAAATCGAAAACGGAATTCGTTCCCTTATGGGTGAAAGGCTGGATAGAAATCAGGAAGAAGATGATTCCCTGGTTCTTTCCGAGGAAGACACACAGGATCTTCTGTCCGTGAGTCGTGATGCGCCGATTGTAAGCCTTGTCAGTTCGGTATTTCTAAAAGCTGCAAGCAACCGAGCTTCCGATATTCATCTGGAGCCTTTTGAAAATGAAGCTGTGGTTAGAATGAGGGTTGACGGTGTTCTGCACGAAATTTTAACAATTTCCAAAAATAAGTATTCTTCCGTTAATGCCCGTATTAAAGTTATGTCAAAACTGAACCTTGCTGAAAGCAGGCTTCCCCAGGACGGGCGAATTCGTCTTAAAGCCGGTGAAAAGCTTATTGATGTCCGTGTTTCCACAGTGCCTACTCTTTTTGGAGAGCGCATTGTAATGAGGCTTCTGGACATGACTAACAAGCTCCTCACTCTTGATGAAATCGGTCTTCTAAAAGAAGATTACGACAAGGTAAGCGATCTTATTTCGAAGCCTTACGGTTTGCTGCTTTCAACCGGTCCTACCGGTTCAGGTAAATCAACAACTCTGTATGCTATTCTTCAGAAAGTGGTTTCTCCCAAGAGAAATGTTATCACCGTTGAAGACCCTGTGGAATATCAGATGAACGGTATAGGCCAGATTCAGGTTAATCCCAAGATCGGGCTTACATTTGCCAGCGGTTTGCGTTCAATCCTCAGGCAGGACCCTGATGTGGTGATGGTGGGAGAAATCCGTGATAACGAAACTGCGGAAATTGCCATTCACGCATCCCTGACGGGCCATCTTGTGTTATCAACCCTGCATACGAATGATGCCCCTACTGCGGTTTCCCGACTGATGGATATGGGAGTTGAGGGATACCTTGTTTCATCATCCCTTCTTGGGGTTATGGCACAGAGGCTTATCAGAAAGCTTTGTAAGGAGTGTAAGGAAGAATATAAACCTGAAGACAGTGAATTTGTGAAGCTTGGGCTTGATCCTGAGCAGCACCGGGGACTGAAACTGTATAATGCAGTAGGATGTCCAAAATGCCTCGGAACCGGATATTACGGCAGAAACGGCGTTTATGAGGTTATGACTGTGGATGAGGATTTGAGAAGCCTTATAACGAGGTCGGGTGAAATGGTTGCAATCCGCAAACTCGCCCGTTCCAAGGGTATGAAAACCCTCCTTGAGGACGGAGTTGAAAAGGTAAAGCGGGGAGAAACCAGTGCCGAGGAGATACTCAGAGCAACATCGCTTTAATTTTTATTATAAAAAACAGCTGTCCGGGAGAGTCCGAATCAGGGAATTTGGGTTCTCCGGGGCAGCTGTTTTGTTTTTATCCGGTTTTGCCGGTGAGAAAAGTTATTGTTGTTGTGTTTATATTATCTGCAGAATGATAAATAAGGCTTTCGCTCAGGTTTTTCACCAGATGGATTCCGTGTCCGCCGGTTTTTCTTTCTTCAAGGGGTGATTCCAGATCCGGAGGTTCTGCCTGAAAGGGATCAAATGGGACGGAATCTTCTTTGATTGTTATTTCAACCTGTTCCCCGTTTTTATTCAGATCCACTGATATTTCGTGTTCGCTTTCATCAGTGTATCCGTATGAAATGGTATTTACGATTAATTCTTCAAGAATAAGCCGGATCCTGAGGGCATCTCTTTTTTCGATTCCGGCTGTGTTACAGAATTCTCCAGCTTCTTCAGCCAGGATATCTATTTCTTCAAGCCTGTTTTTTATGATTATTGTTTTGTTCAATGCTTTATTCCCCGGATTCTTTGATTCGTAAGGGCTAAAAAAGACATTTTCCGGCAGCATACATCAACCCTTCTTTTTAAGTTTTATAAATACCCGGTAAAGATTTTTGCCCTTATTGGTAAATTACAGTTATAGGAACACATGATATAAGTTTTTGGAGAGTATAATACCAAAGTCGTATTTCGGCCTGTTAACATTTTGTTAATACACATTTAATTCTTCATGTGATATAATATTGGAAATTTACATGCCGATACTGTCGGCACGGGACTTCTGCTATTATTTGAAAGGAGCCCCCTATGGATTCCGTTAACCAGCAACTGCTAAAGCAAACACCGGCTCAGACAACGCCGGCTTTACTGCCTTACAGAAAGACTTCAGATGTAAAACAGCCTGAGACTGATTCGATTCCATCGGATAAAGTTGATATAGGCCAGTCAAATATAACTTCCTCATCCTCGTCCTGTACGCTTAATTTCAGCTCTCTGGTTCCCGATGAGAAGCCTTTTATGCTCAGTTATGACGGGCAGACTTATACCGGCAATGCCAAACCTGCTGATGATAAGGAACTTACCGTTATGTTCTATATGAACGGTCAGTATCAGGATATTGGCGGAGCTACATCAGAAGCTCTTCTTGGTATGGAAAAAGCAGGCACAAATAAAAATATGAATGTTGTTGCCCAGCTTGGCAGAAGCGAATATAAGCCTATGAGCGCGGAAGAATTCCATGTGCCTCTTGATAACGACTGGGCAGGGGTCCGCAGATACGAAGTAAGACAGGATAGCCACGCAAAACTTGATATATCTCCTGAAGAATGGCAGAAAATGCAGGAAAGCCATCCGGACAACCCCCTTCTTAATTACATACTTGGTGATATTCACTGGTATAGTAATGACAAAGAGGGTGGACTGAAGTATTATGCAAAAGCCAAAGAGTCCGGAATGATCGAATATATGCAGAATTATGATTCTGAGAGAAGCCGGCAGGTGAGAAGCGAATTCGAAACTCTCACAAGGCCTTACGAAGAGGCGGCTGCTCCTTTCAAGAATTTTTCATCCGAGGTTAAGGAAATTCTTCCTGACAAAACAAAAATGGGTGATTCTGCTACTTTACAGAATTTTGTGGAATGGGGCCTTTCAAAATACCCCGCAAAACATTATATGCTGGTAGTTATGGGACATGGCGGAGCCTGGATTGGCGCTGCGGATATGTCTCCTTCGGATATGGCTTCAGCTATTACAAAAGGCACTGATTCAGCCAACACCCAGACAGGAAGAAAGGATAAGATAGATGTTCTTGCTTTTAATTCCTGTTATATGGGCAATGTGGAAGCTCTTACCGAGATGAAGGATGCAGCTTCTGTTACAGTTGCATCTGAAAATTATGCAAGAACAGGCATATTCGGCCACTGGAGCAGCTTCCTTGAGGCTATGAGTAAAGACATTGAACAGGGCAAACCCTTTGAAGGCAAGCAGTTTGCTAAGGAACTCGTTGAATTCTACAGAACACAGGGTAAGGATATTAAACAGAATTTCCCTGAATTCTCGGACTGGAAAGAGTCTTACCTCACCCTTACTGCAGTTGACAACAGCAAGCTTGACCAGCTTGCAGGTTCATTCGGTGCGTTTGTAAAATCCGTAAATCAATCCAAAGTTCCCGACAATGTGCTTTTCAGGGATGTGAAAGGCGCAAAAAATTACGATTCCAACGCTCATAATCCCTCGGAGGTATTCGGTTTCTACGATACCATAAGAGATCTTGGTTCGTTTATGAGCAATGTGAAAGCAAATCCCGATATGCCTATAGCTGTGAAAGCAGCAGCGGATAAGGTTCTGTCGGATATGAAGGAAGTTATAATCACCGAGCAGCACGAGGGCAAAAATATGGAAGGCTCACAGGGCCTTACTTTCTGGGGACCTGCAAACGCCACCGATATCGGGTTTATGAATGAAAGATACGGCGATGATACGGGAAAATTTGCAAAAAGTACAGGTTGGTCTGATAAACTGAAATCTGCTGCTATGAGTGTTCCACAGAAAACAATGAAAAATTTCCTCGAAACAGTAGCCCGTATCAATGATCTCAGGCAGAAGCTGGCTGATGAGGCTCTTCCCGCAGAGGATAAAGCAAAACTGATGGCAAAACTTGAGCAGGAAAGCACTCAGGCTGTTGATTACAAAAATCAGCTTGATCTGACTATTCCGAGAAATCAGGAACATAAAGGTATTCTCAGCCTGTTCAAAAAATCATTTGTTGCCGGCGAAACGGAAACTCAGTCGGTAGATGAAACAACCCTGAAGTTTGCTGCAGATCTTGGAAAATCCTTCAGCGAGGATCTTCACACAAGAGATGGTATGGAATAAGGTTCTGTTATTAAAAAAATACAGCGGAGTCGTCCGGATATCAAGACACTCCGCTTTTTTGTTTCATACAGGTTAATGGGACAAATGATCTACTTTCTTTCTTTTGTATATGATATAATTGAATAACTGTCCGTTTTTACTTTGATTATTTTTCAAGAACCTCCCGCTGCCTTATTGCCCATGAATTAAGGTAGGGATTTGTATTATCGCTCACGAGTATTGTAACCGTTTGCCCAGCTCCCAGAGAAAACTTTTTGAAAAAAGTTTCCTCCGGACCTCCTTCCCAAAACTTTTGAATTGGGGGACCGACCAGGGACCGTGGGGATTTTGACCGACCAGGGTTAGGGACCGACCAGGGTTTTGGGGACCCTCAGAGGGAACCACGCTTTTTTGGAAAAGCGAGGTTACCCTCCGAACCTCCCTCCTTGAAAAACAAGTGTATGAGGTTGGAGATTTGAGTGGTTTTTGCTTATTCATTGGCATTGGACCTGAGAGGCTGGTAAACCCAATAACGGCAAGTGTTCGCCAGCGATCGTAGGAGGGGTTTGCAACCCCGACGCGAACCCGCAGGTTCGCCCCAAAACAAACCAAAACGGCAAACAACCTAAACAACGGTTTGCCCAGCTCCCAGAGAAAACTTTTTGAAAAAAGTTTCCCCGCGCCCACCCTGCGGGCAGGCACCCGCCTTCCCAAAACTTTTGAATTGGGGGACCGACCAGGGTTAGGGACCGACCAGGGGTTTGGGGACCGTCAGAGGGAACCACGCTTTTTTGGAAAAGCGAGGTTACCCTCCGAACCTCCCTCCTTGAAAAACAGGAGTATTGGGCTTGGGGATTGGAGTTTTTTACTAATTCATTGGCATTGTCCGCTGTCTGCCCTTGCATAATCCCTTTTTTTCCAAGGTGAAATAATGTCTTGGTTATAGCAGATATTTTGACAGAATTTAATTATAGCTTAAAGGAGTGCTTTTCATGTCTTCCACCACTGTATTCGCCCCCCGTGAAATTAAAAAAGAGCCTACTACTGATCGCATAAAGGCTTTGTACAACGACTATCTTACTGCTCCTTTATTTATTGATTGTGAATATCTGAAGCTTTATACGGAGAAGCATAGGGAAGTTGCTTTCCGGGAGGAGCAGGAGAGGCGGGCGGAATGTCATGCTTATGCCCTTGAAAACATTACTCCCGTAATAAGAAAGAATGAACTCATCGCCGGCTCAAAGACAAGATATGTGCGGGGAGCTATTCCTTATGCCAATTATGCGGCAGGCTACATACTCAGGGAGCTTAACCGGGAAGTTCAGGAAGCTCAGGATGCTGTAACCGATTTGGGAAGCGGCGGAGGAATTGCAAAAGTTCACAGTATTGCACAGTCAGGTGAATTTGAAATATTCTGCCACAAATTTCTCATGACTCATGAAGATAAAGAATCACTTCGGAGCTGCGCCACATACTGGCAGGATAAATCCATGCAGGCTGAAGGCGACAGACTATGGAAAACCCACTATCCAAATGCAGGATGGATAGAAAAGGGCTGGGAGTCCGTTCTTTACACAGCTCCCCACGATCCCGCCCCTGAGGGCCGTTTTGTAATAGATTTTGACATAATCCTCGGAGAAGGTCTCGAAAACCTCATACAGCGCATTTTAGGGCGTGTTTCAGATTTGATGGCTAAACCCGGCGCCATTACTGAGATTTCGAAGATCCACTTCTACAGGGCGGCGGTCAGAAGTTTGCGGGCTACCATAAAATGGGCTCACAATTATGGAAGACTTGCTTTTGAGATGGCTGAGGATGAAACTGATGAAAAAGTAAAAAAGAATCTGGAAATAATTTCTCATAATTGTCTGACATTCGGAAGAAAACCGGAAAGCTTCCGGGAGGCAGTTCAGCATTTCTGGTTTGCATATCTGGCAGGACATATCGAAGGGGCACACCTGGGGTATTCGGTCGGAAGATTCGATCGGTATATGTATCCCTTCTACAAAAAAAGTATTGACGATGGCTCAATAAAGCGGGAGGAAGCCCTCGAACTTCTTGAAGCCCTCAGAATTAAACATACGGAGCTTGAATATGTAGCTTCGTTTTCGTGGGAGGGCCTTGGATCGGGCAATCTCTTCCAGAATCTTATGCTTGGCGGATATACCGGGGATGGAATGCCTGCGGATAATGAACTTTCAATCCTTACTGTGGAAGCTGCCATTCATACTCCCACAACTCAGCCTACGCTTTCAATATGGTGGAACCCGGGCTTGTCGGAGGAATTTTTGCTGAAAGCTGTGGAATGTGTGAAAACAGGAGTAGGTTTTCCGGCATGGTTTAATACGGATATTTATATTAAACACGAACTTGGAAAAAATCCCCAGCTCGGTATAGAGTTTATCCGTAAGCATGCCGCCATGGGCGGATGTACGGAACCGGTTCTCGAAGGATGCAGCTACGGTGTGGTTCAACCCGGTTTTATCAACCACATGAAAGTATTTGAAATTGCCCTGTACGGCGGAAAAGATCCCCGGACCGGCATTGTTTTTGAAGAAAGAACCCCTCCCTCCTCTGCAGAGGAGCTGAAGGCGGAATATCTGTATTTCCTCGAAAAGACAATCCGTTACTGGCAGGAATACTGGAATATCGTTATGGAAGCCCATTCCCGGACTGTCCCCCTGATTTTCTGTTCTGCGGTTATGAAAGACTGCGTGGAAAGAGGCCTGAACATGGACAGAGGCGGGCTTCTCAACAATGATTCACCCACTACACTCAGCTCAGGACTTGTAAATGTAGCCAATGCCATAGCAGCAGTGAGTGAGATTACGGGAGATGGCGGAGTAAGTTTCGATGATATGAAAAAAGCTCTTGCCGCCAACTGGTCCGGTTTTGAAAGAATGCACAAGGATTTCAGAAATGCGCCCAAATGGGGCAACGACAACGAATTTGTCGATTCAATAATGAAGGATCTCTGGAGCAGATACTGCAGATTTGTTGAACAGGGTGATAATTACCTCGGCAGAAAATATGATCCGAGTATGCTGGCGATCTCAACTTATACACCTTTCGGAAAAGTCTGTCTTGCAACGCCGGACGGCAGAATGTCGGGAGAACCTCTGGCAGACGGAGTTACTTCACCCCACCCCGGAACCGATAAGCTCGGACCCACTGCGGTTCTGAGATCCGTGAAAAAGATCGATCACACCCGTATCAGGGGCGGTCTGCACAATATGAAATTCCACCCCACTGCCCTGACAGGTATTGAAGGTTCACTGAAACTTCTGAAACTCATAGGCACATATTTTGAAACCCAGACTGCATTCCAGATTCAGTTTAATGTAGTTGACAGCAACATGCTAAGAGATGCTCAGGCTCATCCTGAAAATTACAGGGATCTTATCGTCAGGGTTGCCGGTTTCAGCGCTTTCTTTGTAGAACTTCAGAAATCCGTTCAGGATCAGGTTATTGAAAGAACTGAACAGGGGCTTTGATAAACCTATGCAGAACTCCGGCAAAGCTTTTATTTTTGATATACAGACCCTTTCAACTCATGACGGACCCGGTATAAGAACCACTGTTTTTATGAAAGGATGCCCCCTGAAATGCACCTGGTGCAGCAATCCCGAAGGGCAGGCTCCTTTCCCGCAGCTCCGGTTTTATAAGAACAGATGCAGAAGCTGCTCCGCCTGTGCATTAGCTTGTCCTGATTGCAGGATCCTATCTGTTTCGGGCTATCCTGTATTCAACAGGAATTATTGCCGTTTCTGCCGGTCTTTCAGTTGTGCGGATGCCTGCCCCTATGATGCCCTTACTATTGCCGGTTATGAAACCACAGCAGATGAACTTTTAAAGACCCTGCTTAAAGACATCAGGCTTTACCGCAATTCGGGCGGGGGTATTACTTTCAGCGGAGGCGAGCCGCTGATTCAGGCTGATTTTTTGATAACCGTCTGTGAAAAACTGAAAAATCTGGGGATAAACATAGCTATCGAAACCTGTGGGGCAGTGGATTCAAAAAATGCCGCAGAAGTTCTTAGTTTTACTGATACAATCTTTTTCGATTTAAAACATACTGATGATAATAAACATAAGGAATTCACCGGAATATCCAATTCAGTTATTCTGAAAAACCTAACCGCAGTTTCAGAACTTCATAGCGAAAGAACCATTGTTTCGATACCTCTTATTCCGGGTTTCAACGATACTAAAGATGAAATGGAAGCGATAGGAAGATTTATCAGAGATACAGGTCTGAAAAAATTCAGAATACTCCCCTACCATGCCATGGGATCCGGAAAATACGAAACCCTCGGAGTAAACTATCCGCATGCAGAATACAGCCAGAAAATCAATCCTGATTTTCTAGGCGAAATGACAACAATGCTATCGGATATGGGGCTGATCGCGTTTTTGGAATAGTAAGCGAAGGCGGACCTGCGGGTCCGGGTTGAGATCGCTGTCGGGGGGGGGCAATGCCACTGAATTAGTAAAACCTGCTCTGATTTCCAGCAGAATACTCCTCCCTTGAAAAACAAGAGTATTGGACTGTGGATTTGAGTAAATTTTACTAATTCAGTGGCATTGGGGACAGGCGGGACGCCTGGGATCCGGCAGCGTTGGCCCGGGGTTGTGGTTATGATTTTTGCTGGCGGTTGGTGATTTGTTTTGGAGACCGGGGGCAGGCGGGATGCCCATGAATTAAGACATGGATTGGTCTGGTCGATCACAAGGATTGTAACCTTTTGCCAAACTCCCGGAGAAAACTTTTTTAAAAAAAGTTTCCTCCGGACCTCCATCCCAAAACTTTTGGCATTGGGGGCCGACCAGAGGGATTTGGACCGACGCGGGGTTAGGGACCGTCAGAGGAGACCACGCTTTTTTGGAAAAGCGAGGTCTCCTCCGAACCTCCTCCCTTGAAAAACAAGAGTATTGGACTGTGGATTTGAGTAAATTTTACTAATTCAGCGGCATTGGGGACAGGCGGGACGCCTGCGATCCGGCAGTTTTGGCCGGGGTTGTGGTTATGATGTTTGCTGGCGGTTGGTGATTTGTTTTGGGGATCGGGGGACAGGCGGAACGCCTGCGATCCGGCAGTTTTGGCCCGGGGTGTGGTTATGCGGTTATGCTTACCATTGGTTTAAACCTGGTGTTTGTTCTGTGGGCTGGTTTAGCGAAATACTACCAAATCCAATATAGAAATGTGTTTGGAGTTGTAAAAAACAAAGTTTTCACACAATCTCTATAACCTGTTTTTCTCATTGTTCCGGTATTATATCAAAATCCCTCAGGACTTCGAAATCTTCCGGTTGTATGGTTTTTTCCACTTTATCCAGTATGCCGTCTATTATTGTGAATGTTCTGTCTGCGGCGTTTGCTGCTATGATTCTTGATTTGATTCTTTTTATAGCCCAGGGGACTTTGCCTGTATGAATCTGTTCGATCTGTCTTCCTGTATTTCCATCAATAACAGCTACAACATCACGATCGGGCAGGGTGAAGTAAGCTTTGCCGTCGCGGAGGCCCTCTACTGAGTAGATAGGTTCTCCTTCAAGAGGTTGGTTGAACAGGGGTTTTAAACTTCTGTCGTCAAAGGACTGGATACTTTTTCCCTGTGTGTTGCCTACGAGAATTTTGTTTTTTGATTTAAGCAAGGTTATTGTGCGCGAATCTTTTCCTGCTTTCTGGTTTTTTTCCACTATATACTTTCCGTCTTTTTTTCTTATAATTACAACTCTTCCATCCTGTTTGCCTATCATCAGGGCATAAATGGTTTCTCCGTTTCCAGTGGGCAAAATACAGGTTATTACACCCAACGGCGGAGGAACTATCACAATATCCGGTTCGTGTTTTTCTGCATCTACACGGATAATTCCACAGAAATTATCATTGCAGAATGAAATAAAAAGTTTGCTCTTATCTTCATTCCAGGCCATGTGTGACGGTATGGAGTGTAATGAAAAGGAATTAATTTTTTCAGTTTTGTTTAAATCCCAGATTTCAAGGTTATTTTGATCTGTTGCTACATAAACTTCACCTGGTTTTTTGCCACACAAAACCAGCAAAGGTTTTTCCTCAATTACAACTTCAAGATATACTTTACCAGTGTCCGGTTTGTAAACTACCATTGAGTTTGTGGATGTGTCGCCTTTTTTAAGCATGGGTGCGTCTCTTTTATAGAGCCTGCTGTCCTGCTTGTCGGAAAATACAGCAACAATGGAGCCTGGTTCAATAGCCGGGGTTTGGGTGTCGGGAGGGAGAAGAATGGGGGTGGAGCCTGAGTTGAACATTTTTCCTGCTCTTACATCCACATTTTTTGTGTCTTTTCCGCCTTTGCCGTCTTCAATAACGAGAGTGTAGCTTCCCTCAGGCACTTCGGGAATTTCGAATCTGCCGTCTTCTCCGGTTTGTGCCGAATATTTGGTGAATTCAAGTGAAGCTTTGATGTTGGGGAGTCTTGTGTAAATGATTTTTCCGTTTTTAATGAGCATTCCTTTTACAACGCCTCTGACGCCGCCTTTCCCCTGCTGGCAGAAGCCTGCCTGTGGGGAAAAAAACATTATTGTTATAAGGGCGAGGAAAAGGAATAGTTTTCTCATTGACTCTCCGATAAAATCCCCAGCATTGGGGTTATTTTTTGTGATCTTGCCGTATTGGTCTCCTCAAGGAGCTTCATTATTCTCTCCGCCAGTTTTTCCGAATCGTGGCGGACCATAACGGTCTGGCTGATTAAGCTTGCGGTAATAACTTTTACGCCCATCTCATCCAGTTTGATTACATCGGTTTTCACCGGTTCCTGTCCTTCTATTTCGTATTTTTTGAGAAGGCTTTTTGCCGGAATTTCATCATTTACCAGACAATAATCTATTCTGATGCCGGGAGCATGCTTTTTTAAAGCGCTGACATGGTCTGAAGCTGTGTATCCGTCTGTTTCTCCGGGCTGCGTCATTACATTGCATACATAAACAGTAGTTGCTCTGGATTTTCCCACTGCATTTGCGAGGTTTTTAACCAGCAGATTGGGGATTACGCTTGTATAAAGGCTTCCCGGTCCGAGGATAATAAGATCTGCATCGGCAATAGCCTCTTTTACTTCGGCAGGAGGTTCGCAATCGTCAGGTCTTATGAAGACTTTTTCGATTTTGCGGTTGTCGTGTGTTACTTCGGATTCTCCGGTTACTGTCTGTCCATCTTCCATTATTGCGCACAGAATAACCGGTGAAAGTGTGGCAGGGAGAACCTTTCCCCTGATGGCAAGAATTTTACCGGCTTGCTTAATGGCGCTTTCAAAATCTCCGAAGACTTCCGTCATTGCAGCTATCAGGAGATTGCCGAAGCTGTGTCCTCCGAGGGATTCGCTGTCAACAAAACGATACTGGAAAAGCTCGGACATGGATCCTTCCTCGTCGGCAAGGGCAACCAGACAGTTGCGGATATCGCCGGGAGGGAGCACGCCCATTTCCTTGCGGAGCTTTCCTGATGAACCGCCGTCATCAGCGACTGTAACAACTGCTGTAATATTGGATGAGTATATTTTTAAGCCTCTGAGAAGGCTTGAAAGTCCGGTTCCGCCTCCGATGGTGACTATTTTGAATCCGTGCTCGAGTCTCCTGCGGCTGTAAATCATATCAACAAGGCTTGTTTCCTTATCCGGAACCACTGCTTCGTAAATGGATCTGAACCATTTCCAGATTCCTACAAGAAGTAGTGAAAGTCCGATAATAATCAGGATTAGATCTATCCAGATACTGGGTATTTCAAATCCGGTTGTGTTTTTGATAAGATCCATCAGTGCCAGTTCTATATCGAGGGGTGTTTTGAGATTAACAAAAAGCATGAAACCGAGGCTGAAAATAGTAAGACCAATCCAGGAGAGTAAGATCCATCTTTTTATCTTCATTCCCGGAAGGAGCCATTTGTATATGCGGTTAAAAAGTTTCACGCCCGATCTCAATTCTTGTTAATATCTCTGTGGTCGAGAAAAACATTGTAATTCAGGTTTTTTAAAAAATCAGTTAGTTTTACGGCAACTGCAACAGATCTGTGTCTGCCTCCGGTGCATCCTGTGCAGATGGTGAGATGTGCTTTTCCTCTTCTTATGTACTGTGGAACCATGAAATTTACAAGATCAAAAAGTTTCACAAGAAACACTTCCCCTTCTTCCCCGGCAAAAACGAACTGCTGAATTTCTTCCTCAATACCGGTTTTGTCCTGAAGGGTTGGCTCGTAGAAGGGGTTGGGCAGTATTCTGGCATCAAAAACCAGATCCGCATCCAGCGGGATACCGTATTTGTAACCGAAAGACATAACTGAAATGGTGATTGGGGGAGCGCCGTCCACCGATTCGTGGAAAAGTCTGGTTATTTCCTCCCTGAGATTGGAAGCGGTCATAGCTCCCGTATCGATGATAAGATCCGCTCTTCCCTTTATATCCTGCAGTTTACCCCTTTCCTTGATTATACCCTTGAGAAGTCCGTTGGTTTTGGACAAGGGGTGTCTGCGGTAGCTTTCTGAAAATCTTCTGACAAGTATATCATCAGGGGCATCCAGAAATATTATTCTCTTTTTCAGACTTGGATCATCAATATGAGATAATGCCTCCTGAAGTTCTGATGAGAAATTATCTCCCATATCATCTGCAACAAGGGCGATTCTGGAAAATCCTGATGATGAACACAGTTGGGCAAATTTGGGAATTAATAGGGGGGGGATATTGTCCACCCAGAAAAAATCCATATCCTCAAAGGCGCGCAAAGCTGTGGTTTTGCCGGCGCCGGATAGTCCTGCTATTATTACAAATTCTTTGATGCTCAAATCAACTACCTCCGGCAGAATTCTTCTTTTTTATTAGTGTAAACCCTCTTTTTCGTATATTCTTTATCTTGAACTGACCACTCAGTCTGAGGGAATTTTAAAGAATTTTGGTTGAAATAGGAAAATAATATATATATCAAGAAATAATACCTATTTACCGATCCGGATTATGGCATGACTTTGTTTTTTTGTTTGCAACTTTTTGGGTCCGAATTGTATTTATTATTTTGATAAATTAAGTCTGCTTTCTGAGCACCAGACTAAAACCCGCAAAACTTACGAATCTTTGGTAAAAAACATGCATATATCAGCAATTAAGCCGGTCAGATATTTACAAAAACAGAAGGGCTTCTCAGTGGTTGAAGCCCTCGTTGCTTTGCTGCTTACCGTGATGATGGTGTTTTTTATCTTTACTATGTTTCCCAACACTCAGAAGGCCCTTATGCTTTCTGAAAACCATGTGAGTGCGGCAAATATGGCAAGAGGCCTTTTGATGGATGCAAGAAAAGCAGGTTTTGACGGTGTTTCTGCATATTCGGGGTCAAAAACCATAACCGGAGTCAATAACGGAATGCAATATAACAGGGTTTTCAGTTACAATGTAAATGTTCAGGCAGTAAATAAAACTAAAAAACTGGTGTGGGTAATCATTACATGGAGCGAAGACGGCAAAAGTAAAAAAGTTACTATGGAAACCATAATGACAAAACACTGACAGGGGAATCAGATATAATGAAGTTTTCAGGAAATATAACAAAAAGGTTTATGACTCAACGGGGATTCACCCTGATAGAGTCCCTTGCGGCAATGGTTGCGTTGCTGATGATCACTGCAGCTCTTTTCTGGATTCTTCTTACGGGTAAAACCCTCTGGCAGGCTTCGGTTATACGGTCTTACGATCGTCAGGAATTGCAGATTTCATACCAGAAAATCGAAAACGACCTTCAGAACAGCAATGTGGATACTATCACCAATAACACCACATCAACGGTTGTAGCCTTCAGTTTTCTTTCTGCCTTCGACAGCAGCGGCAATTTTACAGCCGCATCCGATGGCTCCCCTGTGTGGCAGAAATATGTAATCTACTACATTCCCAGCGGTACGAAAAAGCTGATGAGAAAAGAAGTTTATGGCAGTTATACCAAAGCTCTTACAACATCCCAGCTTACAACTTATTGTGACGGATCGGGCATGACGGTGGCAAATACAGTTGCCGGGTTGAGTCTTACCACGGATACGGCAACCGACAGCGCAACAATCACTATTACGACACAGAACAAAAACCAGCTTGGAAGAGCTGATCAGCAGTCACTTACTTCAACAGTATTTTTAAGAAATTAACCGGGTGCAGCAATGAGAAGATTTAAACAAAAAGGATATGTACTGATTCTGGCAGTCATTGTTATGATGGTGTTGATATACTTTTCCGCAATGTATCTCAACTTCTTTTCTGCAGAACACCGTATAGCCATGAACGGCGAGCAGAAGCTCATAGCTATTGAAGCGGCTAATGCCGGTATCGAAGATGCACTTTATTATATTTCAACGGATAAAACCTGGAGCACAGGCCTTTCTGATGTTTCCCTCCCCCATTCAGGAGCAAAATATACGGTAACTTTCACCAAAAGTTCCACTGTCCCCTACTCCACCAACAATATCAGCGGTTCATCAACTGTTACGGGATACAACGGCAGACAGGTTCCCGCCGGTTTTATCCATATAGTTTCAGTTGGCACATTCGGAAGAAACAGTGATGTGGAGGAGGCGCTTCTTTCAGGAGGTTCAACTTCGTATTTTACTGTTGGTACATTTATCAGGGAGAATATCGCAATTTCCGGGAGCCATTTTTTTGACAGCTATGATTCTTCAAAGGGTACTTACAGCGCCACAGCCACCACAACAGGCGGAGATGTCCGCACCAATTCAGCTCTGGCTTCATCAGTTGTTTTCAGCGGGTATGCGGATGTAAGAGGCAACATTATAGCCGGAACCGGCGGATCTGCAGCTTCAACCCTTGTTACAAACGGCGTTATCAATTATAAGGGATTTTCAACGGCAACCCCTACTGAATTTACATTCCCAAGCCCAACTGTGGGAACAAGCAAAGGCGATTTTAAAGTGAGCGCCTACAATGTAATGACTCTGTCCCCCGGCACTTATGATTCAATAGATATAAAAGGCGCTTCTGTTATCACCCTTACAGAAGGCGATTATGTTATCAAAGGAACCCTTGATATCGGAGCCAGCGCCAATATTAAAATAACTCCCGGAAGTAAAGTGAGGATCTATGTTCTCGGACAGTCTATGGACTTTTCAGGAAGCTGCTTTACAAATGATTCCCAGATTCCGGGCAATTTCCTTATCTTTGGCGGACCCAACTGCACAAGCGTGTCTATGTCCGGATACGGAAACCAGTATGTGGGCTTATACGCCCCCAACGCAGCCCTGAAAATCAGCGGCTCTATGGATCTCTACGGCGCTATAGTGGGAAAAACCCTTGATTTGAGCGGATATTCATTCTTCCACTATGACAAAGCCCTGGGAAACACCAGCAGCTCAGGCTCCGCAAGCAGCGGAACTATGACGATTAAGTCGAGATGGTAAATTTATCTGAATATCTTATATCTTCCTGATTTTTCTTCCCATCTGATAATTGATTTGTAGAGATCTGTTTCTTTGAAATGCTCGTACTCGTAGGCAAGACGAAGATTTGATTCAACTATGCTTCTATTGAGGTTTTTGCCTGTTTTTTCACTGAGAATTAACGCCAGAACTGAGGTCATATCGTGCCCTCTGCAGATAAGCCATTGTTTTTCCTGCATCCCGGCTGCCGCTTCCTTCAATTTTTCTACAAATGCATCAATACTAATAATTTCATAGATTTTTATGCTTTTTTTCTCAAAAAGGCAGTGTGCTAATTTTTCAATATCAGTTTTTGTGTATTGTTCATCAAGAAATCTCTGGTAAGGCAAAGATTTGAATTTTAGCTGTAATTTCATCTCTTTACTGGTTTTCATTGCCAGACCCAAATGAAATGTGCAGTTTATTAATCTTTGCCTGATATTGTCAATCCATGC
>JAJTBE010000165.1 GCA_021287065.1 Bacillota bacterium | reverse complement strand
TTTGTGTTTGAAATATAGCAATTCTTTATTAACTTCACAACTTTCTCCATTAGTATTTCTTTCTAAGTTGAAAAATTGGTAGTAACTATTATCTTGTTTCGCTATCTTACTTAGGAACTCTTTTTGAATTTCATTTTTTAGAGATTTATTGTGACCCGAATCTCTTTCCTCAATATAGATTCTATCAATGTAACCAGTATTTTTTAAGTGACTATGCATTGCTATGAGAAGCTTCTCCAGAAGGAAATAATAAGGGAGTTTATTATCATACGCACTCTTATCTGAATAATAATGTTTTTGATCAAGAAAAGAGTAAAAAATTTTCATTTCAATTGAACTGAAGATTTCATTAAATCGTCTCCTGAAACCATCGATTCCATCAGGATGACCGAATATTTCCGGATAGTTTTCTCTTCGAAACTCTTCGTAATGAAAACATCTAAAATCGTCTTCATTTCTCCAATAAATAAGTTTTAGCTCATTAATTATATCTCTTAGTCGTTGTGCTTGTGAATAAGTAAGGCAAATCGCTGCTAAACATAAATGATTGTTGTTATTTCTGAGCGATGTTTCACTTAGTTCTGAACCATTTTCATCAATATAAACATAATACCTATTTTGTAATAAGTCCATATAGTTGCTCTTATATTTTTATTTCATTTTACAGTGTATTTCTTTACTTTGCAAGCGATTACTTCCCCTTTACCACTCCTTCATACACCCTGACCATGTCGTTTGCCATTCTTTTGCTGTCGAAATATTCCGATGCTTTTTCTTTTGCTGCGGTTTTTATGTTGTTGTAAAGTTCTTTGTTTTCCAGTAGATTTATTACTGCTTCTGCTATTGCTTTTTCGTTTTTCGGGGGGATGAGGATTCCTGTTTCGTTGTGGGTTATTATTTCCGGGATTCCTCCTGTGCGGGTTGCTATTACGGGTATGCCGGAATACATTGATTCCACATTGACCAGGCCGAATGGTTCTTCCCAGATTGAGGGGACTACCATCAGGTCTATGGATTTCATAATATTTGCCATGTCGTTTCTTTTGCCGGCAAATATTATTTTTCCGCCGTTTTGGGTATCCTTTGCCATTGCTTCCAGATTCTTCCGTTCGCCTCCGTCGCCGGCTATCAGTATATACGCCCCGGGGAATTTGCTGATAATTTCGGGAAATGCCTTTATAAGGTATTCCTGCCCTTTGGTTTTAAACAGGGAACCGGCGCAGCCTATAACAATAGCATCTTCAGGAATGCTGAATTCTTTTCTTATACTGACCGGATCTTCCCGGAGTCTGCCAAAATCCACTCCGTTGTGGACCACTTTCAGCAGATCGGGAGCTATTCCCGCCTTTTCCAGATCTTTTTTTATAAAATCCGAATTGCATACAATAACATCGGTCCAGCGCTTGTATGCAAGCTGAGCCATAAATGACGGGTTTTCAGGAAAATGGATATGCTGGGTCCTTACGGAAGCACATTTGCGGCTCTGCTTCGCAGCAAGGCTTCCGAGGACATGATCCCGCATGGTGTGGGTGTGGATTATGTCGAACTTTTGCTTTTGAATTAAGCCTGAAATAAAAATGACAGCAAAAATATCAAGTTCATTGCGCATGGGGAATTCGATGACGGGGATGTCCTGCTCCTTTGCCCTGTCTGCCAGAACTGATTTTTTATTGCAGCCCAGAGTCAAATCGACGCCTTTTTTTACAAGGGCTGAAGCCAGATCCAGGGTCAGCACTTCTCCGCCGCCCCAGTCCTTAATTTCATTAAGCATAAGTATCTTCATATCAGCATAATTTTTCAGCACCACCCATAATCCTTCCGGTTTCATATTACAACATCCCTCCTTTGTTAAAATGCAGGGAATATTGGGTTTGAGAAAGAATATCTGCCCAAAGGAATCCAAATGGGGGTATTCATGCGAAAAAAGGCATTTTTAATATTAATTCCATTTCTGATACTTGCTGTGATTTTTGCGTCCCGGATTTTTGCCGGCAGCAGCGCAAAACCCGGGGGAGCCACCATCACCCGGCAGCAGGCGGACACAATAATGATTATGACTGCAAGGGAAAACCCTCAGTATGATATTTGCTTTGTAGTTGATGTTTCGGGAAGCATGAACCCCGTTCTTGAAAAACTGAAACAGATGGCAGAAAGAGTCCTTGATTATGCAGATACCAACGATACGCTTATTCTTATAAAATTTGACGATTCCGTAAGAGAACCCCTGATTCAGACCATAAAGAATCCCAGAGATAAGGATATGTTCAAAAGCTGGGTTCGGAAAGTCGATACTACCAGAGGTTTTGGCACTGATATAAACGCAGCTTATGGCAAAGCGCTGAAAACCCTCATAGGTCTTAATGAAGGCAGGAAAACCAGAAAAGAGCCTATGCGGATTCAGTATCTTGTATTTGTGTCCGATGGCGATGATATTCCGCCGGCACACAGCCCCTTCAGAAATCCGGGCAGCAAGGAGAGCCTTGAACTGGATCAGTATATCAAAAAAGCAGGCACTGAAAAACTTATCAACATTCTCCCCCTCGGTATGGCTTTCAAGGGATACAAACCCGATGTGAAAGTCTATAATGCAGACCATGTGCCGCCACCCGCCAACATCGATCCCGCAGAACTTCAGAAACTCGATGATCAGCTTAAAATTGCCATGAACCGTATAATCACCAATATAAGCTCCACCGGGTCGCCGGTTCCGAAAAGTGATTATCTTCCCCTGATTAATCAGCTTTCTGATAAGGTTAAACTGACAAAATCCTCTGAAACCAAAGGCAATGAAAAAAACACCTGGATTCTTAACTATACCCTCGAATCAGATTTTCAGGCTGTCAGTATCGACAACATTCAGGCTTATGCCAATTTCACCAATACATCAGGGGAGCTTCAGGCGGTTATGGAACCTGTAAGGGTAACATCAAGCCGGATTGACCCCGGGGGAAAATGCGGAATTGAAGTTGAGGTAAAATACCCCCAGAACTGGAGCTTCGAAGAAAAAAAATGCAGCGGCAAAGTTGATGTTGCAGTTACCGGAGATATGATGATTGAAGTGGATGAAGAAATTCAGCCTTCTCCCAGCCCAAGAGCTTCAATAAGTATTCCGACGGATACACCCACTCCCACTCCTTCGTCAGGCACACCGGATCCCAATGCCACGCCTGCGGTTAAAACCAAAAAGGTACAATACCGATTCCCTTTCAACGAATTGAAAACCGACGATGTTTTCAGTAAAAACGTACCTGTTGAAAAAGCCCTTTTCCTGTATGCAGGCCTTGGCATTCTGAGTTTAATACTCATCCCCTTCCTGCTGGTTTATAATATTATCGTCCCCATTACTGTTACCCTGAAACAGGGCGACAAGGCAATGGCTTTCAGACTTGCCCATGGCGGAAAAATCACCATCGGCGGACATTCCGATTTTACAGTTGACGGATGCAATAACGAGGCAGCAGAAATCCACAGACGGTTCCGCAGATTTATTCTTGTGGAAAAAGAGAAGGGGATAATCCCTGAGTCCTACAATACCAAAGGTGACAGAATACCGCTGAAACTGAGCGAAGGCTTCAGCCTTAATCTGGCAGGCTCCTATATCGAATTTGAGTTCCTGCCGGGCAATCAGGAATACGCTCAGGAGAAAGAACAATTTGGCGAACCTGAATCTCAGGATTTCAGCGACGATCAGGATTTTAAATTTTAGTATAAGAGGGTTGAAAATGGCGCCGGATTCGGATATGACTCCAAAAAAACGGGTGAGATCGAGAGAACGGAAGATGGATTATGATCACATACCGGAAGAGTATGCGATTCTTACCACCGACTCGAATAAATACCTGAAAATAGTAGTGATTGTTGTTGCACTGAGCATTGTTCTTTTTGCAGCTTATTATATGACCAGAAACCTTGTTTCTCCCCAGCCCAAGGTATTTGTGAAATTGTACGATAAAATAACCTTCGATTACAGGCCTGCCAATGCAAAATCCATAAACGAGGCTCTGGCTAAGGAGACCCGGGTTCCCCTTATGGTTAAGGTTCTTGCAAAACCCAACCCCTACAAAAATGTTTACGGCGAGCAGGCTTTCCGTGATTATGCTCTTGTTACATTCATCAATCAGTATAATCAGGAAGTGGGCAAGGTCTTTATAAAAATGACAAAGACAAGCGGCGGCTATTATGAGGGAATATCAAATTACTATCTGACAAAACAGGCGGACAGGGACAACTTTATAAGCGGTGATGTGATGATTATGCTTACAAACAAGCAGAGAGCCGCTGATATGATCCCTGTCAGAGTCCCGTTAAGCGAACAATAGCTTTTAAGCTAATAGAGCCGGTATCTCATCTGCTTTTACTGTTTTTGCAAATACCATTCCCAGTGCAGCAATAAATGCATTGTGAACATGTCCTGCAGGAATAACGCTGCCGTCCACGGCGTTCAATTCTCTTGTTGCGCAGGCATCATAAGCCAGTATGTTTGTGTAACCAAGATCAAATGCCGCTCTGACCGTTGTATCTATGCACATGTGGGTCATCATTCCACAGATAACAAGATTTGTGATTCCGTTTGATTTCAGATACTCATCGAGTCCTGTTTCCCTGAAACTGCTGGGATAGTATTTTGTAAATACTTTTTCGCCTTCAGCGGGGGTTACATTCTTATGAATTTTAACACCGGTTGTGTCAGGAATAAAAAATGTGGAACCTTCTCTTACTGAAATATGCTGTATGTGAATAACCGGCAGTCCTGATTTTCTGAAATGTTCAAGTATGCTTTTTGCTTTAAGCGAAGCTTCTTCAGAACCTGAAAGTTCCATTTTTCCGCCGGGGAAATAATCGTTCTGAATATCTACGATAAGAAGTGCTGTTTTCATAACTAACTCCTGTTTATATTTTAAAGATTACTTTTTCCGATAATTAGCCTGGTATCGGGTATAATACGCTTAATTAGTGAGATTTCCTGTAATTCCACGCCCAATACTCCTGTTTTTCAAGGAGGGAGGTTCGGAGTGAAACCCTCTCTCCCAAAAAAACGTGGTTCCCTCTGAGGGTCCAAAACCCCCAATGCCACTGAATTAGTAAAAACTTCTCCAATTTCCAGCTAAATACTCTTGTTTTTCAAGGAGGGAGGTTCGGAGGGCAACCTCGCTTTTTTAAAAAAGCGTGGTTCCCTCTGACGGTCCCTAAACCCCACGGTCACCGGTCGGTCCCCCAATTCAAAAGTTTTGGGATGGAGGTCCGGAGGAAACTTTTTTCAAAAAAGTTTTCTCTGGGAACTGGGCAAACCGCTCCAATACTCGTGATCGATCAGATAAATCCATACCTTAATTCATGGGCATTGTCCTAAACCCCCGGTCGGTCCCCCAATTCAAAAGTTTTGGGAAGGCGGGGGCCTGCCCGCAGGGCGGGCGCGAGGAAACTTTTTTCAAAAAAGTTTTCTCTGGGAGCTTGGCAAATGGTTATAATCCTCGTGAGAGATCAGACAAATCCATGCCTGAATTCAATGGCATTAGGTGTCGAGCCATCCTGAAGGAATGGGACCAACGCCTTCAATACCTTGTTTTTTCTTCATAATAAGATTTTCTTTGATCCCTGAATATTCCCTTTATTGCTTATTGCAGGAAATTTAACCTTTCTTTTTGAGGCAAAGGGTTTTCTTTTTTTTTGAAGAATCGGTAAAAAGTGTCCCGCTGAAAAACCATAATTCTTCTCAGGAGGATCCAGTTATGTTGATGCAAAAAGGCGGAAAAATTTTTTCCGAGATTCTGGAACAGCCGGATCGTTGGATTGAAGCGATAAAGCTTTACAATAAAGAAAGAGAAACATTGATCTGGATAAAGAAAATGCGTTTTGATCAGATCGTGTTTACCGGCTGCGGAGCTTCCTACGCTGCCGCTATCTATGGAGCGTCGGTTTTCCGCTCTGTGGGAAAGACATTTGCACTGGAAGTAAATGCCGGTGAAATTCTGGCCTCCGACACAATACCTTTTGATGCAAAAAGACGCACTCTGATTTTTGCTCTTTCAAAAACAGGTGAAACCGATGAGGTAATCTGGGCTGTTGAAAAAGTAAAAAAAGTTAACCCGGAAACACAGGTTCTCTCACTTACCTGCAACGGCGAATCAGCCCTTGCCAAAGCTTCCACTAAGTCAATCGTCATAGAAGGCGTTGAAGATGAGGGACTCATTCCCATCAAATCATTCTCCACAATGCTTTTTGTGATAGCACTTATTGCAGGAGCTATCGGTGGTGATGCCAAGTTCCTCGGTGAACTCAGCAAACTGCCCAAAAACATTGACATCAGAAAATATTACGATCAGATTATCAAAATGCGGCACATCGGCGAAGTTAAATCCACAGTGTACTGCGGAGTCGCCGCCAATGCCGGTATAGCTATGTATGGCTCAATTGCGCTCAAGGAAATGTCCCTTACATCAAGCTTCTTCCAGAACAGCCTCGAATTCCGCCATGGCCATTATATAACCGCCGGAAACCATATGCTGTTTGTGTATCTGCTCTCTCAGAATGTGCAGAAAGCGGAATTTGAAGCTATCCGCGATACTGCCAAAATGAAAGCCCAGATATTTGTCGTAGGCGATGAATATGACGATAAAGCTGCAGGCGGTTTTGAATATGCGGTAAAAATGTCGTCGGGCGTTTCTCCCTATGCCAGCGTTTTCTATGCAATTCCTGTTCTTCAGATTATTGCATTCCACCATTCGATAACAAAGGGAATGAACCCTGACAAACCCAAATTCCTTGCAGAAACCGTAAAATACAAGAATAAACCCGATTTTTAATTTCAGGATTTTCTGTTTTTAAATAATAAGAGGCTGTCCGGCTGAAAAATTCACCGGCAGCCTCTTTGTTTCTGTCCGGTTTTTTATGAAAATAAAAAACTTCAGACGGCATAAAACGAAAAAAAACATATCTGTGAAGAAAAACAGGTCCGGTGTTTTAAATCCAAAAGGCAGATAAATGAATCCGTAAGTAAAATATTGGGGAGGCTGGAATCGCAGTCGTTTTTGGCTGAATTGAATCAATAATATGAAAACAGTAGCACTTTTGTTAATTTCAAATATATTTATGACATTTGCCTGGTACGGGCATTTAAAATTCAAGAGTTCGCCCCTCTGGATAGCTATTCTGGTCAGCTGGCTTCTCGCCTTTGTGGAATACTGCTTTCAGGTTCCTGCCAACCGGATTGGGCATAATCAGTTTACGGCAGCACAGTTGAAAACCATACAGGAAGTTATTACTTTTGCCGTGTTCTGTGGTTTTTCCGTTCTTTACCTCAAAGAGGATCTGAAATGGAACTATATTGCAGGTTTTGCTCTTATAATTGCCGGTGCATGGTTTGTTTTGAAAAAGTGGTAAATTTAAAAGCTCCGCCTTACATTGTAAGAACGGAGCCGGGTTTGTTCAGTTAAATCATTATTTTTCCTGGACTTAATCTGCCGTAACAGAAATCTGGATATTTATCTGTATCTGTACTGGTCAAGAAGAACATCTTTCGCCTGTTCATACATCGCTATATTTTCTTTTACGATGTTCACTGCGTCGATTCTGCCTCTGAATGATTCGACGGTAATGGTCTTGTTTTCCAGAACCTTATAATCCTCGAAGAAACGCTGGATTTCTTTGAGTTTGTGTTCGGGAAGCTGGGAGATATCGGTGAAATGTGCATATTCCGGATCGTTGACATGAATGGCAATAATCTTGTCATCAGTCTTTCCGCAATCCGTCATCTGCATACAACCGATAGCCTTTGCCGTAACGATGCAAAGCGGGTGTACCTGCTGCTGCCCCAAAACCAGCACATCCAGCGGATCGTTGTCGTCGCAGTATGTGCGGGGAATGAAGCCGTAGTTGGCGGGGTAGTGGACTGAAGAGAACAGAACTCTGTCCACTCTGAGCAGACCGCTTTTCTTGTCCAGTTCGTATTTGTTTTTACAACCCTTTGGGATTTCGATAACCACATTGAAGATCTCGGGACTCTGATCACCGATTTCCACATCATGCCAGGGGTTCATCATAATGATTTTCCTCTTTTCCTTTTAGAACTAAAGTTTACTTCTGGTTTCGTGGTGGTTCATCCTTGTCAGCGGACCACCATTTTTTCAGTCTTTCCTTCATTTTGAGTTCGTGCCCCTGCTCTCCGGGGGTGTAGAACTTCACATCCTTCAATTTGTCAGGCAGATACTGTGCTCTGACAAAATGTCCGGGATAATCGTGGGGATACTGGTATCCTTTGCCATATCCCATCGCCTTCATACCTTTTGTTACTGCATTGCGCAGATGGAAGGGAACCGGGAGCTGTTCCCCCTTTTTCACTTCCTCATATGCACTGTTTATGGCGTTGTATGCAGTATTACTCTTTGGTGCGCAGGCAAGATAAATGGCTGCTTCCGCCAGAGCAATTCTTGCCTCCGGCATTCCCACAAACTCCACAGCCTGAGCTGCGGCATTTGCAACTGTTAGAGAGAAGGGATCCGCAAGCCCTATATCCTCGGCGGCAAGTATAATCAGCCTTCTTGCCACAAATCTCGGATCCTCGCCGCTATACAGCATTTTGGCAAGCCAGAAAACCGCTGCGTCGGGGTTAGAGCCTCTGACGCTCTTTATAAAAGCCGATATTGTGTCATAATGCTGCTCGCCCTTTTTATCGTAAAGATTTTTTCCCGACTGCATGGAATCGAGAAGAATCTCTGCGGTAACGGTAATTTTTCCTTCTTCGTCCGGTTTTGTGGTAATAACCGCAGTTTCCAGAGCATCAAGGGCAATTCTTGCATCTCCTCCGCAGGCTTCTATCAGAAATTCGTAGGCTTCATCCGTAAGATTAGCATTGTAACTCCCCATTCCTTTTTCCTGATCAGTTAAAGCTCTTTCAAATATCTGTTTCAGATTTTCCGATGTGAGGGCTTCGAGCCTGTAAACCCTTGCCCTTGAAAGCAGGGGAGAGTTAACTTCAAAAAAGGGATTCTCGGTGGTTGCCCCAATAAGTGTAATTGTTCCCTTTTCCACATGAGGAAGAAAAGCATCCTGCTGGGACTTATTAAAACGGTGGATTTCATCAACAAATAAAATCGTTTTCTGGAGAAGCCTCTGTTTTCTCACTTCAGCTTCTTTCACAATCTGACGGACATCCGCCACGCCTGAAGTAACAGCAGCAAGAGCCACATAATGGGCTTTTGTGGTGCTTTTGATGATTCTCGAAAGCGTTGTCTTTCCGCAGCCCGGAGGTCCCCAGATAATAAAAGAGGGGATTGCATCCTTTTCGATAGCTTCCCTGAGAACTTTGCCTCTTCCCAGAATATGTTCCTGACCGATAAAATCGGCGATAACTCTGGGCCGCATTCTTTCTGACAGCGGTGTGTTAAATTTTTTGCTCTCTTCCAAAGGTTAAGGCCTGCCTCCCACTTGAATCTCACAGATATTTTATGTAAAATGGGTTTTACCCTTTAATTAACATGTTTTTTGGAATTTGATTTTTTATATCAGGAAGGAAAAGAGCAGATTTACCCGTTTCCATTTCAGGCAGCATAAAGCTCCGGCTTTTACTGCTGAAATCCGGTCCGGTAAATCCATCGTTAAGCTCTGCAGGACATCATGAGTGTAAATACCAGAAACCTAACGGAACGCCAGAGAGCCATATTAAGATACATCAAAAAATATATCACAAGACATGGCTATCCCCCCGCCGTCAGAGACATCTGCAAAGGAGTAGGGCTTGCATCCTCGTCTTCAGTGCATTTTCATCTTAATTCACTTGAAAAACTCGGCTTCATCGAAAGAGATTCATCAAAAACAAGAGCCATCAGGCCAATTATTGACAAATCGGCTCCTCCGGTTCAGGACGAAGATGAAATAAAAACACTTCCGGAAGCAGAATTCAGGGAACAACCCGCAATGGCCGGTGAATTTGTTCCTTATCAGGAATTACAGGGAGCAGAAACTGTTTCGATTTCCGACGAAAACGAGCTTAAGACTGTTCAGGGTTCAAATGAGGAAGATACAGAAGAACTTACCGGCACTGGCCTTCAGCCCCGCCATGAAGAAAGTTCGGATCCCGATCTCGTTTTGTATCCTCTTCTCAACGGAAACCTTACAGGCGCCGGAGCCGATTTTGATATAGATTTCGTGCCTATGCCCACACTTCTTGTGGGGCAGGGAGAAGGCTTTCTGGTAACTTACCACGGCGATAGTATGATCGAAGCCGGTATGGGTGACGGGGACCTTTGTATCGTCAAAAAAAATCAGGAATTTGAAGACGGCGATATTCTTGCTGTAATTCATGCAGGCGAAATTGTTATTAAAAGGGTATATACTCATACAGATGGGTTTATTCTCGAATCAGCCAATCCCTCGCATGTTACGATGATTGTAAAAGAACTGGAAATATTGGGAAAAGTGACCGGACTTATCCGAATTCCCATTCAAAAAGCAGGAAAGAAAAAAGAGTTTTAGAATTCTTTTAAAATATCCTGTAATTATATGCCTGAAAACCGGGAGGGCTTGTTATGAAAAAATACTTGTCTGCTTTATTTCTATTGTGTGCGGTTATTCTCTGCTCATCTTCATCCTGGGCTGTATCTCAGGACTGGAAACTTGTGGTCAGAGTGAAGGGAGTCGTCGAAAGCCAGTTCAGCGGCGAAGCCAAATGGGAAAGAATCTGGCAGAACAGACTGCTCCATGACGGCGACAAAACACGAACCGGCGCAGATTCACGCGCCATTGTCAGACTTGTTGACAACAGCTACTTCACCCTTGGTGAAAATACTGAAGTTGAAGTTTCCAAATTCCAACTTACCCAGAGTGAACGCGAACTCAAAATGAAACTTACATCAGGAAAACTCAGAAGCAGCATAGGTAAGTTCACCGGAAAGAAAAATCAGGTTGAAGTTCAGACTCCCAACGCAGTTATGGCTGCCAGAGGAACTGAATTCTATGTGGAATACGATGACAAAACAGCAGGACCCGGAGCAGGCGGCGTTACAAGACTTATCGTTTTCGAAAGTTCTGTGGAGATTACATCCAACGGCGTAACCCAGCTTATCACAGCCGGAAACTCTGCTGAAGTAGGACCTGCAGGCAATATTATGGTTAACCCTCCGGGACTGGAAGCCAGATCACCCGGATTTTCGCAGCCCACAACTCAGGCTCCCGATGTGGATCTGGTGGAATTCGACCCCACAGTTAGCAACGGGACTGTCTCAAATGCACCTTCCGACCCTTACATACCCAATAACTCAACGCAGGTTACAGGCGGCGGCAGCAGCGATGCTCCGGCTCAGACGGGAGTTTTCGTACCACCGCCCGGAAACACTGGTTCGATTATCGTAATTATTAAATAAGGGGTTGTCTGTTGAAACTTAACTGGTTGTTGGCGGATTACACAAAAAAGCAGAAAATCGCATCAATTGTGATTGGGTTTACCTTTGCGCTGCTTTTTATAGTCGGAATGATTTATCAGTCGGTTTTCAATGAACAATCCATGGATGACAATCCTCTTGCATTTGTTGATGAACCTCTAATTGATCGCTTTTTTGAAATGAGGGATAAAGGGTTTAAGAAGAACCCTCCTTTTTCACAGCGAACCCTTGCTAATCTTGTTCTTGTTAAAATAGATGATGAATGCCTTGGCACCGATCTTTTCCCCCAGTGGCCCATCCCAAGAGGCAGATATGCTGAATTACTTGAAAAAATGAAAACCGGTGGAGCAAAAACCATCGGTTTTGATATTATTCTGGATGAAAAATCCCCCAGTGATAAAGATGATGCAAAATTGTCAAAGGCTCTGGCGGAAATGGATAATGTTTTTCTCCCCGTCTATTTCTATATCTCTTCAAAAAAACTCGATCCCGGAAAAATCGGAAAATCAGACGAAGAGAGTGATCTCAGGGCTGTAAAGCTGCCTTATAAGGATTTTTACAAATCCCTGATGAAAAATGTAAAAGAAGGGGATTCAAGAACAGGTTTCGTCTCCTTCACTCTCAAAGACGCTGCCCGATCGACCTGGCTTGTGGATGTAGTAGATAAACAGCCTTATTATCAGTTGAGCCTGCTGCTTGCGTCACATTATATGGATATTCCCCAGTCGTCCCTTTCAAAACAGAGGGATGACGAGAACTTTATGATGGGAAATACCCGTATTCCCATGTGCAAAGGACAGATGCGGATTAATTATCTGCTTAAACCGGCTCCTCCTTCAAATATGATGACAGTGGAGGATGCATTCAACTCAAGCCAGCTTCTTACAGAGTTTTCCATTGCTGATGTTTTCAGTATGACTGATGATGATTTAAAGGCATTCTTTAAGGATAAAATAGTCCTTGTGGGAGTTACTGCAGAAGGCGGTAAGGATATAAAACTTACTCCCTTCGGAAACATGCCTCTGGTTTACGCCCATGCCAACCTTATTCTGTCATTCCTCGACAAAAAGTTCCTCACAGTTGCTCCGATGCGGTTTAATATTATGCTGATACTGCTTGCGGGTATTCTTGTGGGTCTGCTTATACCCCGATTCACTCCCATTCCGGGAGCGGTATTGACAGGATTGATGTGTTATGGGTATTATCAGTTTTCATACTGGCAGTTTGTTGAAAAATCAACGCTTTGTTATATTTCCGCACCGATTATATGTGTGTTTCTCAGTTTTATTGTGATTAACATCTATCACCATGTGGCTGAGAGCAAGGCAAAAGCCGGTATGTCGAGGATGTTCAGGGAGTTCGCCCCTCTGCCTTCATCCCTTATCGAAACATATCTGGAAAAAAGCGGCGGAAGTGCAGCCACAGGTGGAAGACTTGCACATGTTACGGTTCTGTTCTCTGATATCAGGGGATATACCGAAATGTCCGAGCGGATGACATCTCAGGAAGTAATGGATCTCCTCAGCGAATATCACTCCGCCATGGGAGAAATTTTCCAGAAAACCGGAGGTGTGGTTTTTACATATATCGGAGATGCTCAGTTAGTAGTTTACGGACTTGAGGGAGAATCAAAAATAAATCATGCTGCAGCCTCTATCAAAGCCGGGCTTATGATGCAGGAACGGCTTAGTATAATGGCGCAGAAAATGCAGACAGAGAATAAGCCGATGTTTGATGTGGGTGTAGGTATCTGCACCGGCGAACTGTCCATTGGTGTTGTGGGTTCCTCACAGTTGAAACAATATACGGTTATCGGCGACACTGTAAATGTAGCCTCCCGTATTCAGGGTATGAGCCGGGAACTGGCAAGCCCTACTCTGGTTCATGAAAGAACATACCTGATGGCAAAACACTGTATTGATGCAGAGGCACTCAGACCCGTAAAGCTGAAAGGCAAGAAAGAACTGGTTAATGTTTACAGAGCTAAAAAAGTAAACAGTATCACAAAATACCCCGGAGATGAAATTAAGGATCTTGACCGCGAAGTTGAAGAGCTTCATCAGGCTATGAATGAAGCCAGAAAGAAGCGTCAGGAAGAAAATGCGGAAGCTGCCTCAGGAAGAGAAGCCCGAAAAGAAAGGACAATGAGGCACAGACAGAGAAAAGAAGATAGTGGAAGCGAAACAGGCGAAAGCGAAAGCGGAGCTGCTGCTCCCGATCCCTTTGAACCTGTTGAAGAGAAAGCTAAAGGCGAACAGGTAGAAGAAAATTAAAGATATAACGGTAGCGCATATGTGTAATGTATATGCCAAATGAACTATATCCAATGGTGTTTCGGATTATTGACAACCCGGACTGTATGGTTTACATTGTAAATTATTCTTGTCCCGGAAAACTCATGTTTTTACAAATGTACGAAATAATACTGGCTTTATAAAGGCAATAACAGTATTATGGGGTTGTTGCAAGGCGAGCTTTTTTTGAAAAACCGCTGCGAAAGATTGGATTGGACAACTCACTTCAGATAATTATCAGGATAAAGAGGGTGTAATATATGGAGAGCGCCTTATCATCGGAAAAGAGCGACAAAATAAGAGAATTTGAAGAGCGCGCCAAGCGCATGAGAGTCGCTTTTGTAGATCTTGACAGTCTTGAGATAAATCCTGAAATAGGCCAGTTGATACCGGAAGCTATGGCTCGCCGCTATCAGGCTGTTTGTATAGGAAAAAAAGAAAAAAAGATTACTCTTGCCATGGCGGATCCGGTAGATGTGTTCGCCCTTGATGATGTGAGAATCAGAACAAATTTTGATGTGGAGCCTGTTCTGGCAGACCCTGCAGCTATTGATAAAGCTATAGGCTCGGTGTATGGAGAAGACTCCTCCTGGAAAGACATTGTTGAAACTGCGGAAACATCAGTCGTTGATGTTATTAAAGATGACGATAAAGCCTCTGAAGATGAAGTGGTAATCGATCAGCCGGTTATCAGGCTTGCCAACCTTATTATCACACAGGCTATTGATAAAAAAGCATCTGATATTCATATAGAACCTTTCGAAAGGGAAGTCCTGGTCAGATACCGCATAGACGGTGTTCTCCACGAGATTATGACCATTCCCAAATCCCTCGAACCTGCTGTTGTTGCCCGTATAAAAATTATGTCTGATCTGGACATTGCGGAAAAACGAGTGCCGCAGGACGGCAGAATCCATCTCAAACTCAAAACCGGAGACTTTGACTTCCGTGTATCCACCCTGCCTACGGTTATGGGTGAAAGTATCGTTATGCGTATTCTCGACAAGAGAAGCATCAAGGTGGAACTCAAAGACCTGGGCTTCTCGGAAACTGATTTTAAAAAATGGACAACCGCAATCAATATCACCAATGGCATCATCCTCGTAACCGGACCTACCGGATCCGGTAAATCAACTACACTTTATGCAACTCTTAACATGATCAATAAGCCGGATGTGAAAATACTGACGGTTGAAGATCCTGTTGAATATAACCTCAAAGGTATTGTTCAGGTACAGACAAACAGAAGGGCGGGCCTCGATTTTGCCAGAGCATTGAGAGCATTTCTCAGACAGGACCCCGATAAGATAATGGTCGGTGAAATCCGAGACAAAGAAACAGGCTCAATCGCAGTAGAAGCTGCACTTACGGGCCATATGGTGCTGAGCACCCTTCACACCAACAATGCGGTTTTGTCTGTAAACCGTCTTCTCGAAATGGGCATCGAACCTTTCCTTATTTCTTCCACTATTGTTGCTGCACTGGCACAGAGACTTGGACGAAGAGTATGTTCAAAATGTAAACAGGAAATAGCCAAACCAAGAAAACTTATGGATATTTTCGACAAAATGGGCATTCCGGAAGAAACCGTAGTACTCAACAGAGGCGAAGGATGCAATGTCTGCAACCAGACTGGATACAAGGGACGTGTCGGTATCTATGAACTTATGGTCGCTTCCGATGTTTTGAAAGACCTTATCAACAGGGAAGCCCATTACTCGGAACTCTTTGCACAGGCTAAAAAAGACGGCCTTTCCACTCTGTATGAAGACGGCTTGAGAAAAGTGGCGTCAGGAATGACTACATACGAGGAACTCTACCGCGTAACTGCTGATTAGGAGGCGGCGGCAGTATGCATATTGCCGATGAAATTAATATTATATCCCGCCTGTGCCGCATTGGTCAGGAGTTCTCATCATCAACGGATCTTGATGAATTACTGGCTAAAATATCGCGTTGCAGCAGTGAGGTATGTCTGTCTGAAAGCGCTTCCATCATCCTTCTGGATGAAGAAGCCGGCGAGATGTATTTCAAGGAAGTTTCCGGCGGGATGGGGGAAATTATAAAAAAAATAAGGATTCCCCTGAACGAAAATAGCATTGCAGGCTGGTGCATCCTCAAAAGGGAAGCTCAGATTATTAATGATGTTGCTAACGACCCCCGTCATTACAAAAAAGTGGATGAAGCATCAAAGGTGAAAACCAGAACTCTTCTTGCCATACCCATTATCTGGGGCGACAAGGTTTTTGGCTGTATTGAAGCTATTAATAAAAAAGATGGGAAACTATTTACGGAAAAAGACCAGGAATACCTGACCGTTTTAGCTCATCAGGCTGCCGTTGCCCTCAACAATGTTTACCTGATGGGAAATCTGAGGAATTTCTTCAATTACTCGGTTGAAATACTTATTGCAGCCCTTGAAGCCCTCGAACCTTTCGCTAAGGGCCACATAATCCGGGTAGCAAGGCTTGCAGTTACTCTGGCCAGAGAAATGGGATATAGTGGAGCTGAACTGGAAAATATATGGTATGCCGCATATTTCCATGATGTGGGAAAACTTGCAAGGGAAAGCATCTATATGTCACATCAGGATCTTGAAAAAGTGCATCCGGCACTGGGAGCAAGTCTGATTGAAAATATCAAAATCCTTGAAAAAGCTGCTCCCCTTGTCAGACACCATCACGAGAGAACCGATGGCAGTGGTTTTCCTGATGGCTTAAAGGGAGAAAGTATCCCCGAAGGCGCACAGATCATCGGTATTTCGGAAGAATACGATGAAATGTGGTGGGCAATCAGAGATAATATGAACAGGCAGGAATTTAACAAAGAATTTCTTGAACATGTCAAAGACAGATTCCAACAGGCTATTATTGAGGCTTTCAGGGGTATTGTGGAGAAATACCACAATCCGGACTATGTTTCCAGATAATAACTTACCGTTTTTTACAAGATTCTTTTTAGAGGCCGTCTGATAGTATAATGCTTTTTTTAACATACGAAAATAGCTTCTATGAACTGCTGAGAGAATATCTTATAAACAGTTCTGTTATGCATAAAGACCTGAGCGCCGCTTCTTTCAACAACGCACTGATTGCAAGAAGCCAGGAGCTTGGTTTTAGCTATGTTGAAGAATACTGCAACTATGTGATGATTCTCCCCTTTCTGGCACGCCTCAAGGAAATAAGACTTCTCGTCCCCAATTACCAGCCTTTTTCTCTTTTCCAGTTTTCTGATCAGCTTGAGGCAATAACCGACTCGTTTATAAAAGATGTCATGGATTATAAAGCCGGCGATAAAGAAGATCAGATGGCGAGGATCAAAAAAATTCTCAACACCCCTCTTGATGTAAAACAACCTGACGAACCTGAACTGCTTAAAATTCTTATTGTGGAAGGTTTTGAAGGAGAAGAGGCGTTCTCTCTCGGAATGCGCCTTAAAACCACTCTCTCAGAAGAAAAAATTCCGAGAATCACAGTCCTCGAAGCAAACCCCCAGCTCAACGAAAGAGCCAAAAAAGGCTTCTTCTTCGAAGGCAAAGTTATGGGGATGAAAGATAATTATCGATCCCTGTATCTCGAAAAAACGCCGGGCGGCTCATATACCGCCGTAAGCTCCATAAAATCCCTGATTAACTTCAGAAAACTTGATTTTCTCACTCAAAATCTCGAATCCGAATTTAACGGCTATTTCCATATCGTTTCCTGCAACAGTGTTTGCCGTATATACCCCCAGGAAGTAGTCAGGCTTATTGTTGATAAAGCAGTCAGATACCTCCAGCCCGGCGGTCTTCTGCTTATTACCATACCGGATCTGATAGGCGAAAATCTGGCTAAGTGTGTGGAAAAGGTAAAACTTGGCAACAGTTTTGTTTACAGGAGAAAAGCCTGCCCGCTCCCTGAACCCAGAGACGACGCATTCCAGCAGCTCGGCACTTCACAGACAGACAGGCTCCTTTATGCAAAAGCCTATTTTATGAATAATCAGCCGGAAGAAGCTAACAAAATTGTTGATACTATACTCAATAAAAATATAGACAGTCTTAAAGGCAATTACTTCAAAGGCGATATTTATTTCAAACTCAAACAGTATGATAAAGCTCTGCTGCAATACAGCAAGGTTATACTTATCGATCCTCTCTCACTTCCTGCTTACTACAATTCTGCGGTAATCAGTCTTCTTAAAAACGACATGTTCCAGGCAGAGGAATTTCTGGATAAAATAAACGCTAAACTTGAAAACTTCGATGATTCAATCCTTCATAAAAATTATAACATCGGAATAGAATCATTTAAAACTCTCGTCGGCGAACTTGCACAGAAAATCATCACAGGTGATACGATTAATATTGAAGGGCTGAGAAGAAGAGCTATAGAACTTAAAGACACGAAGCTTGAAGCTCCTGATATAAAAATTCCCGATCCCTTTGAACTCAGGAAAACATCAAAAGAAGAACCCAAACAGGTCTCTGCTTATGTTGATCCTACCAAAAAAGCAGTGGTCAACATCTCAGAACTGCCTTCAACCAGAGATTACGGCGAACACGATCCCTGGCTGAAAAAGCAGAAAGAACTTGAGGAAATGCGTAAAAGAGGGGAACTGGACGAAGGTCCCCCCGTAAAACCACTTAAAGAAGTGCCCGGAGCTGAACAGGCTCCGCAAAAACAACAGGCAAAAGGCATGAATCTTCAGCTGAAACCTCAGCCTGTTGAAGAAGAAGACGATGGCTCGGGCATGGTCTTCAGGGTTCCTAAAAGCTTCGGAGATGAACCCAAAGAAACTGCGCCTCAGGCAAAGAAAGAAGACAAAAGCAAAAAAACAGTAAAAAAACCGGCTCCGTCAGGACCTCCGGCGAAGCTTTATCTTAAACCCATGTCTCCGGATATGTTTGATGAAGCGGATAACGAACCGGAAGAAGAGCCGGAAGAACCCGAAATTGAAGAAACAGAAGAAGAGGAAGAAGAAAAAGCTGTTGTTCAGGCGCCAAGGTTCAGACTTGCCCTGAAAAAAACCGGGGAAACCCAGACGACAGGACCAAGAGAAGTAACTCTTCCTCCCAACTTTATGCATTCCATTGATGCCCTTCTGCTCAAGGAAGATATCGATGGAATAAAACTGCTTCTGGATTCATACTCAAACCTCGTTTCACCGGGGCAGCAGGAAATCCTCAGACTGATACAGAGGCTCATTTCAGTATTCAAATCAAGAAAGAAAAATGCAGCACCACAGGGCGCATTTAAGGGAAAACTAAAGGAAGTACACGAAGAAATACAAAAGATAAACGAACTGCTTCAGGATAAGAACCTTCTGGAAGCTTCCATACTCTTCCATAAAGTTCTGAAAATGCGGGCAGCAATCGACGACATACCGGAAAAAAGAAGGGAAAGACTGAAAAGAGTCAAGCTGGAGATCGAAGAAAAACAGGAAAGATACCAGCAGTTTGTTGACAGGTACTTTACCGACCCGTTCAAAATATTCCAGGCGGAACTCTGGGCAGTGCTGGCTCAGCTCACACCTCCCACAAATCTGCTGGAAATGGGGAAGAAATACGGGCTGGATCCCCAGTTCCTGTCCGTTGACCACGAATAGTCGGAATTGGCAGGCTTCAATGAAGATAAAACGATTCGTGCATACCATTCTGATGCTTGCAGTCTTTCTTGTTATGCCGCCCACAGGCTGCAGCGCCGTAAAAACCGAAAGGAGAACGGAGAATATGCCGGAAAACAAGAGCACCCACAGCGAAACAAAAACAATCAGATATCCCGTTGTAAATGGCCAGTTTTATGAAGGCAATGAAGAGAAACTAAAAAAAGATATAGCGGGTTATATGGAACATGCTCAGGATATAGAAGTGCCGGGAGACTTAATAGGACTTATGGAACCCCACGCCGGCTATATCTATTCAGGTCCCATCGCAGCTTACGGCTACAAAAAGCTTAAAGGCAAAAAATATGACACGGTTATTATTCTGGCGCCAAGCCACAGAGCCAGATTTTCCGGAGTTTCCATAATGAAGGAAGGCATCTACCGCACACCCCTCGGAGATGTTCAGGTAGATGAGGCAATGGCAAAAAAAATATCCGACTTTGATCCCAAACACATCAGATATGTTGAAGAAGCTGAAAAATACGAGCATTCACTTGAAGTTCAGGTTCCCTTCCTTCAGGAAAATCTTGAACCAGGCTGGAAAATAGTCCCCATGGTTTACGGCACAATGAATCTCGATACCTGCCGCATGGTTGCCGAAGCTATCGCTCCCAATTTTGATCCGAAAAAATGTATCATTATTGCCTCGTCTGACATGTCACATTACCATAGCTATGATGAAGCCTGCAAAATGGACAAACCGGCGCTCGAAAAAGTGGAAAAAATTGACCTTTCAGGCCTGGCAGAACTTCTCGACTCGGATAAAGCTGAACTTTGCGGAATTGGACCAGTAATCTCACTGATGATGCTCACCAGATATTTTGGCGGTGAAGCAAAAATTCTCAAATACGCCAACTCAGGTGATACCGCCGGAAGCAAAGGACAGGTGGTAGGCTACGGATGCGTCGCCTTTTACACTGTTCAGCCCATACCCGTGAAAGAAACATCCGACAATGTTTCCGTTGACTTTGTTGTATCTGACGAAGAAAAGAAAATGCTCCTCGAAATGGCTCGAAAAACCCTTGAGGAAAAACTTCTTAACAACAAAGATGTCTCTTTCGACCAACCCAACCCCCTTCTTGATAAAAAACTGGGCTTATTCGTTACATTAAGAAAACATGGAGATCTCAGAGGCTGCATAGGACACTGCTTCCCGGTTAAGGAACTGAGATATGCACTCCCTGAACTCGCTCTGTCGTCTGCATTTCAGGATCCAAGATTCTACCCGGTGAAGAAAGAAGAACTGAAGGATATCAACATCGAAATATCCCTTCTTTCACCCATGAAAAGAATCACCGACTACAACGAAATAAAAATTCCCGGCCATGGCGTTTATGTCAAAAAAGGATTCAGGTCCGGCGTCTTTCTCCCACAGGTTGCAGATGAAACCGGCTGGGATCGGGAGACTTTCATGGCACACCTGTGCAGAGATAAAGCAGGCCTTGCCGCCGACGAATGGAAAAAATCAGGAACGGAACTCTACATCTTCACCGTAGTTCTTTTTGAAGAACCACATGAAAAATAATACTGAAGCAACCCTGCTCATATAGAAACTTGTATCATCAACTCAATACTTCTGTTTTTCAGGGAAGGAGGTTCGGAGAAACCCCCGCTTTCCCAAAAAAGCGTGGTTCTCTCTGACGTTCCCCAAATCCCCAATACCACTGAATCAGTAAAAATTACTCCGATTCCCAACTCAATACTCCTGTTTTTCAAGGAGGGAGGTTCGGAGGGTAACCTCGCTTTTCCAAAAAAGCGTGGTTCCCTCCGACGGTCCCCCGGTCCCTTAACCCCCCGGTCTCTGGTCGGTCCCCAATTCAAAAGTTTTGGGATGGAGGTCCGGAGGAAACTTTTTTCAAAAAAGTTTTCTCCGGGAGCTGGGCGAACCGCTCCAATACTCGTGATCGATCAGACTAATCCATGCCTTAATTCATAGGCATTGCCCCAAATCCCATAAATATAGGAAATCCTGTAAGGGAGGGCCAATGTGCCCTCCCGCAACCAACTATCTCCAACCGCCAGCAAGCCTATAACCACAAGCCCGGCCAACGACTGCCGGATCGCAGGCGTCCCGCCTGCCCCGGGTCCCCAAAAACCTTCCGCCAACCGCCAGCACCCCACCCATAACTACAAGTCCCGCCACCCTCCAATACTACTGAATTAGTAAAATTTACTCCGATTCCCAACCTCATACTCCTGTTTTTCAAGGAGGGAGGTTCGGAGGGAAACCCGCTTTTCCAAAAAACGTGGTTACCTCCGACGGTCTCCAAATCCCCCGGTCCCCCGGTCTGTCCCCAATTCCCTAAGTTTTCTGTTTGAAAACGGGCATTCTGTCAGGTTATGAACAGATAATTGAAAGCACGGCAATTGTCCGGAAAATTCGGAAACTGCCGTGCTTTTATTCTTTTTCCGGTCTGATAATAAATAATTATAAATAACCTTGTTACTCTCGCATTACATGCTCCTCCTGTGAAATTTTCACAATGTAGGAATTTAATCTGATTCATTTAACAGATAATTATCCCCGTTATTTGCCGGGTTTCATCCCTCCATATACATAAATATTTTTCAAAAACCCGGCTGCAAATCAGGCGACAATTTTTGAAAGGATTGGTGGATTATGTCAAGGATTCTTATTATTGATGACGACCCGGATCTTGTATCAGTTGCAGAAATATATCTGAACAGCGCCGGCTACGAGGTGTCTTCGGCAAACAACAAAAATGACGGGAGGAAAGCAGTAAACGATATAAAACCCGACCTTATTCTTCTTGATGTTATGATGGATACTGAAGATGATGGTATTACATTAGCCCAGGATCTCCGAAGGGATGGTGTGCAGACCCCTATTATCATGCTTACAAGCATGGGAACAATCACCGGAATGGAGTTTGGCAGGGATAATGAAATTGTGCCTGTTGATGAATTTCTTAACAAACCTGTCGATTCCGAAGTCTTGATTGAAAAGGTGAAAAAGTATATAGGATAAGGAGATTTGGCGATGCAGACTTTACACAGAACAGGTATCAGCGAAGAAATTAAAAAACTGGCTGAAAAATATGGCAAAAACAGAACTTCGCTTCTGCCCATTATGCACGAACTCACCGCAAAATACGGGCGGATTACCGATGAAATGATGCAGGAGACTGCCGATGCTCTGGGAATCAGACCTATCGATGTTTACAGCACTGTTTCATTTTATACATTCTTCAACGAAAAAACCAAAGGTAAATATATAGTTCGTCTTTGTCAGACCATTTCATGCGATATGGATGGAAAATCCAAAGTGGCAAGACAACTGGAAAACGAACTGGGAATCAAATTCGGTGAAACAACGCCAGACGGCTTGTTTACACTCGAATATGCCAACTGCCTCGGCATGTGCGATCAGGGTCCTGCTGTGATGATCAACCACAAGATATTTACAAAAGTTACTCCCGGTGGTGTTCATCAGCTTCTTGAAGAGTGCAGAAAAGGAAAACTCGATAAAATAGCCGACATGGGATCTGTCAGACTTAACATAATAAAATCAGGTCCCATTCTTGATAATAAGGAAACTGAAAACGAAGGTCTGAAAAAAGCTCTTGCTATGTCAAGAGTGGATCTTATCAAGGAAATCAGGGATTCAAACCTGAAGGGCAGGGGAGGAGCCGGGTTCCCTACGGGAGTCAAATGGCAAATCGCCGCTGCTTCAAAAGGTGAGAAAAAGTATGTGGTGTGCAACGCCGACGAAGGCGAACCCGGAACTTTCAAAGACCGGATCCTCATGGTGGAATACCCCCACAGACTCATCGAGGGAATGACCATTGCTTCATACGCCATCGGTGCGGAATATGGAATAATCTACCTCCGGGCTGAATACTTCTTTATGAAATCCCATATCGAACAGGTTATTGAAGATAGAAAATCCGCAAACCTGCTGGGAACCAATATTCTGGGCAAGGAAGGTTTCAATTTTGATGTTGAAATCCGCATGGGAGCCGGAGCTTATGTGTGCGGAGAGGAAACAGCCCTTATCGAATCACTGGAAGGCAAAAGAGGGGAACCCCGCAACAGGCCTCCTTTCCCTGTGGTAACAGGTTTTGATAATTATCCTACTGCTGTAAACAATGTGGAAACCTTTGTAGCAGCTTCCCTTATTGCTGCAAAAGGGGCGGAATGGTTTACCGAACACGGCACTGAAAAAACCAGCGGCACCAAGCTGATGAGTATTTCCGGCGACTGCGCGAACCCCGGTATTTATGAGCTTCCAATGGGTGTAACCATTGATGAAATGCTTATAATGGCCGGAGGTACAGGAGCAAAGGCAGTACAGGTCGGCGGAGCTTCAGGATCCTGCGTACCCGCCTCTCAGTTTGACAGAAAGATAACCTACGAAGATGTGGCAACCGGCGGATCCATTATTATCTTCGGACCAAACCGGGATATGCTGGAAGTAGCTAAAAACTTCATGGAATTCTTTGTGGAAGAGAGCTGCGGACAATGCTTCCCTTGCAGAAAAGGCAATGTGAAGATTCTCGAAGGTATAAAACTGCTTGAAAAAGGCAAATGCTCCACTGCTTATCTGTCAGAGCTGATATCTCTCGGACAGTCCATGCAGAAAGCATCCAAATGCGGACTTGGGCAGACTTCAGCCAATGCGTTTATTAACATAATTCAGCACTTCGGCAATGAGATTCTCGCCCGGGATATCCAGGAGTAAAATATGCAGTATAGCAGGAGGGTATTATGACTGAAAAGAAAAGCACGGCAACAGTTGATAAATCAAAGGAAAACCTGATAGGCAGTCTTATCAGGGTTACAATAGACGGAAGGGAAATCAGAGTCCCTATAAACACCACCATCCTTGAAGCAGCAACCCTGCTTGGTATAAAAATTCCCACCCTTTGTTACCACAAAGACCTTGGGCTTGCCGGTGTATGCCGCATGTGCGTGGTTGAAATCGAAGGACAAAGGGTTCTTCAGACTTCATGCACATATCCTATTACACAGCCTCTAAATATAAAAACCTGGTCCCCGGAAATCAGAAAAGCAAGACGGAATGTACTTAATCTGCTCCTCAGCGAACATTACGGAAGCTGTGTGAGCTGCGGCAGAAATGATAACTGTGAACTCAGAGGCCTTGCTGCGGAATACGGCGTCGATGATTATGTTTTTGGCAAAATGGAACAGCCTGCCTATGAAATAAAAGTGGACAGCCCTATAGTAAGGGACCTCAACAAATGCATCGGATGCTTCCGCTGCGTGCGCACCTGTGCGGATTTTCAGGATGTAAGCGCCATAGGGGTTTACGGAAGGGGAAATGAAATCAAAATTGCCACATTTCAGGAATGGGAACTCCTTGATTCCCTTTGCGTAGCCTGCGGACAATGCGCAACCCGCTGCCCGACCGGCGCTTTAACCGAAAGGGATGATACAGACGACATCTGGAAAGCTATCGAGGATCCTTCAAAACATGTGGTGATTCAGACTGCACCGGCGCCAAGAGCCGCCATGGGCGAGCTTTTCGGCCTGGCTCCCGGAAATTCCGTTACAAAGCAGCTCAACGAAGCGCTTCACAAAGTTGGTTTTGACAAGGTTTTCGACACTAACTTCACGGCGGACCTTACGATTATGGAAGAAGGCACCGAACTGCTCCTCAGGCTCAAAAAAGCCCTTGTGGAGCAGAAACCTGTAGCCCTTCCCCAGCTTACTTCCTGTTCACCGGGTTGGATTAAATTTATGGAACATACCGCTCCGGATCTTCTCGATTATCTTTCGACCTGCAAAAGCCCCCAGCAGATGTTCGGCGCTGTGATCAAGACATATTATGCGGAAAAGAACGGAATCGATCCTGAAAATATTGTGAGTGTTTCCCTTATGCCCTGCACTGCGAAAAAGTTTGAAGCAGACAGGCCTGAAATGGCGGACTCCGGCCATAAGGATGTGGATTATGCGCTTACAACAAGGGAAATCGCCCGTATGGTCAGGGAAATGGGCCTTGATCTTCCGAATCTTCAGGGTGAGGAATTTGATGATCCGCTGGGCATCGGTTCAGGTGCAGGATTGATTTTCGGCGCCACAGGCGGCGTAATGGAAGCAGCAATAAGAACCGCCTATGAACTGGTTACAGGTGAGGAATTGCCCTTTGAAAAACTAAGGGTGGAAGGTGTGAGAGGTATGGAAGGGGTGAAAACCGCTGATCTTCCAATTACCAAAGCAGTTCCCGACTGGAAATTCCTTGAGGGCGCCACTTTGAAAGTAATGGTAGCTCATGGTCTGAAAAACGCCCGTTGGGTTCTTGAGGAATTAAGGGCAGGCAGACTGAAGGATTATCACTTTGTGGAGATTATGTGCTGCCCCGGCGGCTGTCTGAGCGGCGGAGGCCAGCCTATTCCCACTTCACCGGAAATCAGAAAAGCAAGAGCCAATGCGATTTATACTGAGGATGAATCCCTGCCTCTGAGAAAATCCCATGAGAATCCTGTAGTTAAGAAAATATATGAAGAGTTTCTGACTGAAGGCCCCTGCGGCCATAAGAGCCATAAACTTCTTCATACAAAATATACACCAAGAGGAAGCCGCCTGGTGTAAACCGGAATCAACTGAAGAATATACCCAAAATTCCGGATGATATTTTATTAGCCGGTAAATCAATACGACCTCGTAATAATAACCTGATTAAAGGGCGGACTGAATGTCCGCCCGCTTTTTTTCGGAAAAAGGGTTTCCTCAAGATCCTTACCCCCGATCTCCCCAATGCCGCTGAATTAGTAAAAATCACTCAAATCCGGACCTCATACTCCTGTTTTTCAAGGAGGGAGGTTCGGAGGAAAACCTCGCTTTTTTAAAAAAGCGTGGTTCCCTCTGAGGGTTCCAACTCCCCCCGGTTCTCTAACCTCACGGTCCCCGGTCGCAACGCCACTGAATTAGTAAAAATTACTCAAATCCACAGTCCAATACTCCTGTTTTTCAAGGAGGGAGGTTCGGAGGGTAACCTCGCTTTTTTAAAAAAGCGTGGTTCCCTCCGACGGTTCCCAACTCCCCGTCGGTCCCTAAACCCTACGGTGCCTGGTCGGTCCCCCAATTCAAAAGTTTTGGGATGGCGGGTGCCTGCCCGCAGGGTGGGCGCGAGGAAACTTTTTTCAAAAAGTTTTCTCTGGGAGCTGGGCAAACGATTATGTTTCTCGTGAATGCACAGATAAATCCAGCCTTAATTCGTTGCTGTGGGGGGCTTATCTGCTTATGTGGTTGCTGCAGTTTTTCACGCGTGGATTATTATAAAATTATAAAGCTGAGCATTAATTATCTCATGTATTATTCCCAAATTTTTTATGGAAAGTTCATATTTAAAATTTATACCGAAAAAACAAGAGGCTGTTCCAAAAGCAATCTCTTCTGCTATGCCGGATTTTCCTGGAATTATGCTTCCGCCATTTCCAACCGGATGAATTTCAGTTCATAACATTAGCTATCAAAGCTTTTGGAACAGCCTCCTGCTCCTGAAAATCTATTGGAATTCTTATTTGCTTTCCTGATCTTTCACTGCTTTCATAAGGCTCTTCGAAAGATCCTTTACGCAGCCCACTGCACATTCGTTATATACTTTTGTAAGCTGGGCGCTTCCTTCCAGCGCTCTGGTTGTGGTGTTGTTGCTCTGAACCATGCTCTGATCAATTATGATGCTGTCAGCTTTTGCACTGTAAACCTTTATGTTTGCAACACCTGATACTGTAACGATATACTGGAAAATTGGGCTTTCGGGGCCTGAGCGGACTGTTGATTTGCTTTTTTTGAAAGCCATGGTTCCCCATGTTACATAGTCCACATTTTTATCTTTTGCAAGCTTTCTTGCGTCTTCGATGGAGAAATCGGCACCTATGGTTGCAATATCACCGCTCTGGATAATATCTGCATTGGGCATATATTTTTCTGCATATTTTTCAAGATTCTGGGCGATTTCACTTTTGGTTATCGGTTTGAATTCGCTTGTTACAATCATCGGAACTGCCAGTACTGTTGTCTTTTTGTCCGCAGGAGCCTGGGAATTGTCTCCGCTTTTATCCTGTGCGAAAGCAGCTCCGGCAAACAGCATAACTGTCAGCAGAAACATAACCACCGCAGGTACAAATCTTTTTACACGGGAATTAAGTGTCATGTTATCCTCCATAAAAAATCAATAGTGAATAATTCCATGTAAATATAAAAAAACCTGCGAAAATCACTTCACAGGAATTTAGAAAGAATCTCTATTAGATTCTTCATTTTGCCGAGGTTTTCCTCGCAGGAACCTTCTTTGTCGGACATACAGTCCTCCAGACTTCCCGACACATAGGAAACCCCGACCTTGAAAAGAGCGGAGCGGACCGCAGATACCTGCTGGAGAGTAGCTGCGCAATCCCGCTTTTCCTCGATCATTTTCCGTATTCCCCGGACCTGTCCTTCTATGCGGTTAAGACGACGGATCAGCTCCACGGGTATTTTTTCGTTTTCTTCCATTCTGCTACCGACCGGCAGCAATCATGTATCCCACTGATGCCCCAAAAATTACGGCAACATAAGGATTACATATGATTGTTCAGCCAAGGCCTATCTTTCTTCCCACAATGCTTGCCAGAAAACCCACGAGGCCCCCGGCAGCTATGGCGATGATTCCGGTGTATGACATAAAAACACCCCTTCGGGTTCAGAATTCTGCATACCCTACGGGGTATAGTATATACTATTTCCTGATTAATGTCAAATCATGAAGTTGTCGGTATATTCCACAGCTTCTTTATCAAAGAAGGAGAAATACTTTATAAAATAGTCGGGGTTGGCGTCATACTTGGCATGAATGACATCAGGCACCTGATTGAGAAGGCTTCCCCTCAGAATACCCGGAAGAACAATCTTCTTAATTATTTCCTCTGCCGTCACCGGATCCAAATCCGTAACATTGTTGATAACTATCTTGGTTTCTGTTTCAGAACCTACCGCAAGGATACCCTCAAGGATTTTGTGTTCTCCGCTGTTCAATGCTTCCTGCATATCTTCAGCAGAACGCCTCTTGCCGGAAAACGGCGTCAGAACATCTCCGTATGTAAGAGCGTATTTCAGCCCCTGCACAAATACATCCCTGCCTACAGGCACTACCATTCCGATTTTGTCGCCTTTTATTCTTACTATAGTCTTTTCAAGGGTCGGTTCAAGGAGTTTTCTTACTGTCTGTGTCTTTATAAGGCTCAGGGGAGTAAACGAACGCCATTTTACTTCGCCGGTGTCTATTTCTTCCTCTTCCTCATGTTCTTCAGGCTGAACTTCCTCTTCAGCTTCTTCAGCCGGTTCTTCGGCAGGCTCTTCTTCTTCTTCTTCTTCCTGAATCTCTTCCTCAAATTCCTCTGCCGGAGCTTCTTCCTCCATAGATTCCTCTTCAGATTCCTCAGCTTCTTCTTCTAAAGTTTCTTCCTCAGACTGTATCTCTTCTTCTTCATCTGAAGATTCTTCATAAAATTCTTCTTCTGCAGCCTCAGACTCTTCTTCAGCAGCTTCTTCTTCTATCGGAATTTCCTCTTCCGGTTCTTCATCCTGCACCATTGTTTCTTCTTCTTCCTGAGCCGGCTCTTCGAAAGATTCCATGTCGTACTCTTCCTGCTGTTCTTCCTCCATTACAGGCTCTTCTTCAGCAGGCTCTTCTGTCTGAGGTTCTTCTTCCTCCATCTCCATTACCGGTTCTTCCTCAGGCTCAGGCTGTGCAAATTCTTCTTCCATTTCAATTTCGTCAGAAATCTCTTCCTTGAAATCAGAAGCGTCAATGCCGTTTTCCTCTTCTGCCCCTTCGGATACATCTCCGAAACCCTCTTCTTCATACTCAGGCATAGCTTCAACCACTGGCTCTTCAGGAATGCTCTCAAAAGCTGCTTCTTCAACTTCTTCCACAACCGGCGCTTCAACTGCTTTGAAACTGGAAGCGTTTTCCCTGGTGGGCCTCAGACTTGCCGGAACTTCCTTCTTCACCTTGGATGTTGCTGTCACTGGTTTCTGAACTTCTTTTGCCGGTTCCGGTATAGCTTTTACTTCTGCCTTTACTACGCTCTGTTTTCTTACCCGGGGTAGTTCTTCCATTTCATCGGCATACACGGGAATATCAACAAGTCTGTGCTCCTGAGTTTCCGATGAATCTATGAGATTAAAATCAACTGTGATTTCTTCTGTTTCAGATGTGAAAGGTACTTCATCCACTTCAAAATCAACTGGAACATCAGATTCACTGTCTGTGTTTCTGAATCTGAAATCGGGATTGACTATATAAACAGGCTCACCTTCCAGCAGTATCTTGCCCACAACATGATGAGATACTTTTCTGCCCCAGGAATCACCGTACATCTCTTTTATACGCTGCATTTCATATTCGTTGCCATCTGTAATAGCAAGTATTTTAGAGCAGTTTTTCACCATCGACCTGACAGTCTCAAGTATATTTCTTACATTCCCCTTAAAGAATACTTTCAGCAGATCCGGATCATGCAGCAGCAGGGCAGTAAGATCATCGGCAAAATGCCTTCCCTGATTCTGTCTTAGCAACAGCAGGGAGCCAACAATGCGGGGGACAAGAGTCTGGTGGAAATTATGTGACGCTGCATCAAAAAACATCAGATGCAGTTCGGGTATGTCAGATTTGGAAAAATCAAGGAGAAATGCATCCGGCATATATTCATGGCGGATGCCAAGCTGTTCAAGCTTCCTTATGTCAAGAATAATTGCGTTCTCCCCGAGAAAAACCTCAGCGTTTTTCAGTATATCCTTCTGTAATTCAAATCTTGAGGAATAACTGAACCTTTCCAGTTTACCGCTTTTGAGAATAAACCTCATACCCGAAAGCCTCCTCGAAAAACATTACAATCCGGCTTTTTCCATTTTCCGGTTGTTAAATAATTAACTCAAAGAAGCTTATTACCTTCTTTCTGGTGCATGAATTTTTTTGTAATTAAATTTCTGGCATATCAGGATTTCTTATGGACAAAATATGCTATAAATGTTTTAATTCAGATAACCGGAAAACAGGATGGATAGTTTGTTTACAAAGCTTATAGAATTCAGAAACAAATGTATTGAAAAAAGAACTCCCATAGAAATTGCTGTTGCCATGCTTCTTGCAAAACTTGCCAGCGCTCTGGTCAGCAATGTAACTGCTCTGGGAGTGATTTTAAATACTTCTGATTTAAAATCATTTATGCGTATTCAGGATTGTGCGGATGTAGTATTCTGGATAAGCCTGATTCTTATTCTTGCATCAATTTTTGCCGACAAAGTAAGGTTTGCAAGATTCATTATGATCACCTATACCATCCTTATGACCCTTCAGCTTGTTGTCAATGTGGTTATTCTCGTCACCGGAGCACATACCCAGATAGGAAAACCCTTGTATTATCTGTGGGATGTGGCACTTGTGTATCTGATGAACATTTTTGTATTTACAGCATGGTACTGGATAGCCGACACCTCAAACGAAAGAGGCTTTATTTTTCCAACTGTCAATGGAGCCGGAAAAGAACACAAAGAACTGCACTTTATCGATTATCTCTTTATCGCATTCAATGTAAGCGCAACTTTCGGGCCTGCAAATGAAATCGTTCTTAGCGTGTGGACAAAAGTCCTGATGATGTGCCAGACTGGAATTTCCATGATTATTGTCGTCGTTCTCGCAGCAAGAGCGGCATCGCTTACTTAAACAAAAAACCCGGCTCAGATATCTATGTCTGCAACCGGGCTTTTAATCATTGATTATTTAGTAGAAACAAGCCTAAACCTGAACTTTCCATCTTGTACCCTGGGGGGTATCCATCAGGATTATACCTTTGGCTTTAAGCAGATCCCTGATCTCGTCCGAACGGGCGAAATTCTTATCTTTTCTTGCCTGATAACGCTCTTCTATCAGAGCTTTAATCTCTCCCGCAAGTTCCTTTTCCACAAGAGCTTCATCCATCTTCAGCCCGAAAACTCTGTCTATATCAAGCATAAAGTCAATAATCAGGTTTGAATCCGTTGCGGAAAGTTTGCCTTCGTCTATGACCTTGTTGATTTCACTGATAAATGTGAATATGTAGCCCATTGCCATCGGAGCATTGAGATCATCATCCATTGCGTCTTCGAAATCTTTTTTTGCAGTGGCAATAAGTTCTTCCACTTTGCCCGATGATTCGCCGGTTCCCATCTCTTTGACTCTGCGGAGAAATTCATAAATCTTTGTGAGAGCCTTAGATGAAGATTCAAGATTTTCAAGGCTGAAATCCAGTTTCTTGCGATAATCGCTGGTTACATAGAAATATCTCATTGCCATAGGATTGTATCCCTTTTCCACTATGTCCCTGAGAGTATAGAAATTGCCTTTCGATTTTGCCATTTTTGAACCGTCAACAAGAAGATGGTCGCAATGGAGCCAGTAATTTACAAACTTTTCACCGGTTGAAGCTTCAGCCTGAGCGATTTCATTTTCGTGATGGGGGAACATGTTGTCTATTCCGCCGGTGTGTATGTCAAAATGGTTGCCGAGATATTTTGCGCTCATAGCTGTGCATTCGATATGCCATCCGGGGCGGCCCTTTCCAAGTTCCGTTTCCCAGAAAACATCTCCGTCATTTTCATCCCAGGCTTTCCATAGGGCAAAATCAGAGACATTTTCCTTGTCATATTCATCGTGTTTCACTCTTGCACCGGCTTTAAGCTCACCGGGTTCGAAGTGGGCAAGTTTGCCGTATTCCGGAAATTTTGCTATGGAAAAATAAATGCTTCCGTCTTCGCCTCTGTAAGCTATGCCTTTGTCAAGAAGAACCTTGATTATATTTACCATTTCAGGTATATGCTCGGTTGCCTTGGGATAAAACTCAGCTTTTTCCACATTGAGGGTTTCGAGATCCCTGTGAAATGCTTCTGTGAACTGAACGGCATAATCAGAAGCAGAAATGCCCTTACCTCTTACTGCATTGATGATTTTGTCGTCAACATCGGTTATGTTCATAACCTGGGTAACCTGAAAACCTCTGTATTTCAGGTATCTTCTGAGAATGTCCTCAAAAGTGTAAGCTCTGTAGTTGCCTATGTGGGCAAAGTTGTACACTGTGGGTCCGCAGGTGTACATTGCAGCTTTTCCCTTTTTCATAGGTTTGAACTCTTCTTTTTCCCTTGTGAGTGTATTAAAAAACTTAACAGCCATTTTATCATCTCCTGGAGTTTTGTCTAAAATAAATTCAGGGATTATTCCTTTTTCCGCCGATTATTCCTTTTGATTCGCCGGCATATATGAAAATGCTCTGAGAAATTTATTAAAAAAAACAGAAGGCGCCTTTTCAGACGCCTTCCGCAGCCCTTCGACAGACTTTTGAATGCCGTTAAGTCATTATAACCGTGGGAAGTTTGACGATGGGGAGGAAGAGACATACGGCAATCAGGCCGATTATTATCCCCATGTTAATCACCATAATAGGTTCCAGTAGAGAGGTTAACCCGTTGATCGTAGCATTTACCTGAGTTTCATAGTATTCAGACACCTTGTTAAGCATATCGGACAGGTTGCCTGTTCTTTCTCCCACATCGATCATGTTTATAACCATAACCGGGAAGATCTTGCTCTTATCCAGGGTCCCCGCAATGTTTTCACCGTCGAGCACCTGCTCGCTTGCCGTGAGAATTGCCTTCTCAACCACGGAGTTGCCACAGGAACTTGCCACCATGGACATGGATTCGATAATCGGAACTCCGCTTTGATAAAGGAGCGCCAGGGTTTTGGCAAAGCGGGCGATTACGATCTTCTGAACCAGAGGCCCAATTAACGGCATCGAGAGTTTTAGTCTGTCGAACCACATACTGCCGGTAGGAGTTTTGATAGACCGTGTGAAAAACCATACTCCGCCTACCAGCACCAGGAATATTAACCAGTAGAAACTTTTAAAGAATTCAGCGAAATTAAGGAATATTAGTGTTGGACCGGGCAATGCAGCTCCAAACCCTTTATAGATTTCCGCAAAGCGCGGTATGATAAACAGGAACAATCCGCTGACAATCAAAAATGCAAATGTCATTACAGTAACAGGGTAATATAGTGCTGATATGACTTTCTTTTTGAGAGCCTCTGATGATTCGATGTACTCCGCAAGGCTCCTTAAAATCTTTTCGAGATTACCGCCAATTTCGCCGACTTTTACAAGATTGACATACATCTTGTTGAACACATCCGGATGTGTTTTAAGGGCTTCTGAGAAGGACATACCACCCAGAATTTTGCTTCCAATATCGGTGATTACTTTTTTCATCTTCTGGTTATCGATATCTTCTGCAAGGCTATAAAGAGCCTGAACCAGTGTCAATCCTGCCCCGACCATCGTTGCAATCTGTCTTGTAAAAATCATAAGGTCTTCAGATGAAATTCTGTCAGGTATCAGTTTTATCTTAGAACTTAGTGCGCTTTGCTTTTCTTCTTTTGGCTTCTCGAGACTGCAGACAATTTTGGTTACAATCAGATCCTGTTCAGCCAGTTGGTTTGCTACATCGTCTCTGCCCAGAGCAGTTAAGGTGCCGGTTATTCTCTTACCGGATTTATCTACTGCTGAATATGTACATTCTGCCATGAGTCTCCCTCCGTTCCGTGAGTGTTTTCTTTTCCGATCTCTTTATACTTTTTCGTTTTCCGGACTTTGCCACTCTAAATTTCGTACAATTATATAAATCATAAAAGTACATACAAAGTTCCCCGATAATACAATTTAGAACTTTTTTCGGAAAAAATTATTTTCGGTTCAAAAGCCTGTAGTAACAAGGATTCAGTTGGATCAGAAGAATTTTCGTATCATGTTTTTTTTAAAAAATCATCGTGCTCCGTTGCTTAACAGTATTTTTTCTATTTCCCGGTTATTATTTCTCCGGGCAATTATAAGTGGGGTGTCCCCGGTGCGGTTGGCAACATTGGCGTTGGCTCCCGCTTTTATAAGAAGCTCCACTATCTCATAATTGTTACTTTCCACAGCTCCGTGAATCGCTCTCACATCGTTGATGTCTTTAAGGTTGGGATCTGCATTATAGCTAAGCAGAAGCTTCACCATCTCCGTATCGCCGCGTTTTGCAGCCATATACAGAGGCCTTGCTCCGTATTTTGTAGCCTGATTAACATCAACTCCCCTGTCGATGAAAAACCTGACTATATCAAGACGACCTTTTTTTATAGCTTTATGATATGCGGTAACTCCCTCGCCGTCATACTCGTCCATAGAGGCGCCATCTGAGATTAGCTGAATCGCTTTTTTGAGATCGCCTTTATATGCAGCCTGATGAAGTGGAATTCCGCTTTTATCTCCGGGATCAAACAGCTCTGCGGAAAACTTCCTGAAATCCGATGAAAAAGCGTAAAGACCTGAAAACAAAGCCAGAATTACCAGAATAGCGAGAAACCCCACTGGTAAGGCAGGCTTAACCTGATTTTTCGCGCCGATCTGAAATTCATCCCCATACTCAGGATAATAAGCAGGGGGCGGTGGAGGAATAGGCTGCTGCACATTCTGTGCAGAATAGAATTCCGGCATATAATCAGGTTTTTCTTCTTCATTGTATCTGATTAAGGCAGGATTTTCTGAAGTTTGGCGATTCTGCCCTTCTGAAGCATTCCTCTTTATTGCCTGAGTAGCCTGAAGACTTTGATTTTCGTTTTCCTGCCCTGTTTCCGATATTCCATCGGGACCCTGACCCGGTGAAGACCTCTGTTTCAAAGGTTTGTGCGCCCGGAAAGGACTATGCTGCCTCGCCGGACCGGATTGTCTGTCGAGAGCGTCAAGGATGGCGTCGGCAGATTCAGGCCTTTTTCCGGCAACAAGATCCAGCATGGCAGATATTATTTCGTTAAGGTATTTTGGAGATTTTTTATTGAACTTATCTACGGGGTCAAAAGTAAACGGAGGTCTGCTTCCATCCGCAGGGTTGAGGCCTGTGAGCATAAAATGAATGACAACGCCAAGTGAGTAAATATCGCTTCTTGGTTCAGTAAAGCCCTGATATTGCTCAGGAGCGGCATATCCGGGAGTTCCAATCATTGTTCCCGTTGATTCCGGGTCAAAAGTTCTTGCTATCCCGAAATCCACAAGAAAAACGCTGCCGTAAGGATGTTTCTGCCTTCCTCCGGCTACGGAATCGAAATGAATCATAATATTGGACGGCTTCATATCCCTGTATATTACGGGCGGATTCTGGGAGTGAAGGTATGAAAGAATTTCGAGGATCTGTCTGAAATAGTCGAGAACCACTTCAATGGGGGGATGCAGATTCCACTTCTGTTTCAGTAGGGTTTCAAGATCTTTGCCTTCAATGAAGGTCATAACAAGATATTGTGATGATTCTTTTGTGTTGGGGTCTTCTTCGGTAAAATAGTCAATTACTTTGGGCAGCCCGCTGTGGTGTAGTCTCGAAAGAATTTTTGCCTCATCAAGAAAGCGCTGCTCGGCATATTTTTTTTCTTCCGAATCCTTATAAAACGGCGACATTTTTTTAATGGCTGCAACAGAGTCGAGCCTTGTATCTCTGGCTCTGAATACGCAGCCCATTCCACCGGACTTTACCGTTTCCAGAATCTGGTATCTGTTGTTGAGCAGTTTAACTGAACCTGATGGGAGATCTCCTCCGCATCCTTCGCAATATTCAGCGGTTTCAATGTTCTCTTTTCCGCAGGCGCTGCACTTTTTCAGCATATAATCCACCTCAACCCTGTTCTGTGCCGTTTATTAAATCCTGTCAGGCAGGAAGCCCCCCGCCTTAATGCCCTTAAAATCAGTAAAAAAGACTCCAATTCCCAGCCCAATACACTTGTTTTTCAAGGAGGGAGGTTCGGAGGGTAACCTCGCTTTTCCAAAAAAGCGTGGTTCCCTCTGAGGGTCCCAAATCCCCAATGCTACTGAATTAGGAAATATTTACTCAAATCCACAGTCCCAATACTTCTGTTTTTCAAGGGAGGAGGTTCGGAGGAGATCTCGCTTTTCCAAAAAAGCGTGGTCTCCTCTGACGGTCCCCAACTCCACGTCGGTCCCCAATTTCAAAAGTTTTGGGAAGGCGGGTGCCCGCCCGCAGGGTGGGCGCGGGGAAACTTTTTTCAAAAAGTTTTCTCCGGGAGCTGGGCAAACGGTTGTAATTCCCTTGAGCGATTAGATAAATCCATGTCTTAATTCGGTGCCCTTCCGCCCTGACCCAATACCCCTTAAATCAGAAAAAAACCAATCCCAATCCCCAATACTTCTGTTTTTCAAGGAGGGAGGTTCGGAGGGTAACCTCGCTTTTTCTAAAAAAGCGTGGATCCCTCTGATGGTCCCAAATCCCCCCGGTCGGTCCCCTAATTCAAAAGTTTTGGGATGGCGGGTGCCCGCCTGCAGGGTGGGCGCGGGGAAACTTTGTGCAAAAAGTTTTCTCCGGGAACTGGGCAAACCGATGTGATCCTCGCAGTCGATCAGATAAATCATCACCTTAATTCATGAGCTTTGTGGTATGAATGCCCCAAACACCCATGTCTGCCGTTCATCTCTCTTACGATGAAGCTGTCCCCCTGAAAAATACCCGTTCTTTAGTTTTCTTATACCCTGATAATGTCAGAATTGTACAGTTCATTACGGTTGTTTACAATACCTTTCCGGTGATTGCAGGCATTTATTATTTATGCTAATATGTATCAGATTTAGGGAAAATAATCTTTTTTGCTGATACTCCTGCAGTATATATTTCAAAACATGTAGAGGTTTTAATGCAATTTGACTGTGTAGTGGCAGGCGCTGGGCCAGCCGGCTGCGTTTCAGCCCGAGAACTTGCGAGGGCCGGCTTCACTGTACTTATGCTGGAGGAACACAGTGAAATAGGGGAGCCGGTTCATTGCACGGGAATAGTGGGGGAGAAACTGAGCTTGATCCAGCCGGTTCCTGAAAGCTGTGTAATCAGTCGGATTGATAAGGTAAAAGTATTATTTCCCCGGGGAAATCCCCTGATTCTTCCTACCCCCATTAAACCGCTGCTTATAGACAGATCAGCATTTGACAAGCATCTTTTCACTCAGGCTGTTCAGGCAGGAGTGAAAACCATCACCGGCGCAAGGGTTGAAAATGTAACAAACCATGAAAACGGAGTTACTGTAAAGTATAGCATCGGCTCTTCCGAAGAACAGGTGGAAGCTGGAATCTGCGTCATTGCCACAGGAGCTTTATCCGGACTACCCGCAAAGCTCGGGTTTTCAGGTGTTGAACACATGTATTATTCTGCGCAGGTCGAAATAGAAATTGATGATGTTGATGGAATAGAACTCTATCCCGGCGGAGAATACGCCCCCGGCTCTTTTGCATATGTGGTTTCTGTCGATGACTCCACCGCAAAGGCAGGCTTAATAGTGAAAGGCAATATTAAGGAAAAATTTGATGCCTTTCTTAATTCTCCAATGCTGAAACCCAGAATAAAATCGATTCTGCATTCTCCCGTCTATAGACTTATGCCCCTGGGTCTTCCCGGAAAAACCGTGGATTCAGGCATTATGATCGTAGGCGATGCAGCCTGTCAGTTAAAATCAACAACAGGCGGCGGTATTTATTATGGTATCAGATGCGCCCATCTCCTCGCCGATGCCGTTAAATCAGCGAAAACCCAAAATGGATTTGATTATTCAAAACTGAGAGCTTACGAAAAAAACTGGCGCAGGGAATTCAGTTTCGAAATTGGAGCAGGCATTTTCCTGAGGAAGTATCTTGAAAACCGGGATGATAAATGGTGGGAAAAAGTATCTGAAGCTCTCCTTACTGACGAAGCAGTCAAGCTGGTTTCAGAATACAAAGACTTCGATAGTCATAAGCCCTTTATCACTGAATTTTTTAAAAGACCCGCCATACTCAGACTTCTTCTGGATTTTACCGATTTTGGTTTTTTCAATAAGAAGGAAAAAAACGGAAAGAATCTAATATAAACAATGCTCTGCATGAAGTCCTGCCTGAAAATACATGTTATTTTCAAAAAAAAAATGTCCGTCAGGCAGGGAAAATGTTTTTTTTGCAGAAGCAATTAGTGATATTTACCCACAGTGTGGGTGAATTATAATTACTTATCTCAGGATATTTTAAAAATGTCCGGATTAAGAAAAAAGGAGGGAAAAAGTTGACAGGCAAAAGAGTTATTGGTTTTGTCGTTGTTCTTTTCCTCGCACTGACATTCTGTGTAAATAGTGCCTGGAGTTATGATTTTATCAATTCAACTCAGGGCTACGACGCAGGCGTATGGTTTAACAGCCTTTATGGTAATGTAAACTATGGCAATTCGCTGTCCCTGCGCGGAGATCTGAATCTGAAACAGGCTACCGGTTTCACAGCAGATGCCGACTGGAAATTTAACGACAAATGGAGTTTGGGAGCCAACTACAGCTATATGAGCACAACCGGCGACCAGACCATCAATCGTAACACTACTTTCAACGGTCGCCCCATTGTTCGCGGCGACAGACTGCACTCAAAACTTACACTCAGCACACTTTCATTCATGTTCAACTATAATATAGTTCGTAATGAAGATTCAACGCTGAATGCCGGAGTCGGAGCAAGGTACATGAACCTCGATCTGAACATCGTGAAGGATCCTTCAGTTGTGGCAGGATTTAACTTCGCTCTCCGTCCCACTGCTTCTTTCATTCCCATTATTGGTCTCTCTGGGAAACAAAGGATTACAGAGAGAATCTATCTCTTTGGAGATTTCTCAGGAATGTTTGATGTGGGTGGAAACGATATTAAAAACGCCAGCCTTTACGATTTCAAAGGTGGAGCAAGATGGAACTTCCAGGAACCCGGTTGGTATGCTACATTTGAGTACAGAGCATTCGGTACCCGTTTGAGCAAAAACAACGGCGACTCATCCAATATCTATTGGAACGGTCCCGCATTCACAGTCAGATACGAATTCTAATTCGAACTGACAAGGAAATGAACATTCAGAGGCGAAATGCAAGTTTCGCCTCTTTATTTTAGAAGCAAAATACCTACCCCAAAAAGGAGCAACAACTTGAGTCTTAATTATTTTCAGGCCATCATACTCGGTCTGATTCAGGGCGCTACCGAGTTTCTGCCTGTATCATCTTCCGCCCATTTGCTTATAACAAGAAATGTATTTCACTTTCCCGACCCGTCCAAAACTTACGACATTATGCTTCACATGGGAACTCTCATTGCTTTGGTAATCTATTTCCGCAAGGATCTTATCAATATCGCAAAAGGCGTCCTCAGATCACTGTTTAAAGGAAAACTTTACGGAGAACCCGCCATTAACCTGTTCTGGTTTCTATGTATCAGCACCATTCCCGCAGGACTCTTTGGTGTGAAATTCGGCGATCAGCTTGAAAATATCAACAATACTTACCTGATTAGCTCTATGCTTATAATATTTGGCATCGTTTTGTTTCTGGCTGATAAAAAGGGCAGGAAAGAAAAGAAAGTTACCGATGTAACCTGGAAAGACGCCCTTATTGTAGGCTTGTTTCAGGCGATAGCACTCTTCCCCGGAGTCTCAAGATCCGGTATATGTATGACTGCCGCTCTTATGCTTGGTCTCACAAGAAAAGACTCCGCAAGATACTCCTTTCTGATTTCTGTACCTCTGATAACTGCTATATCTTTACACGGCCTTATAAGCCTTTTCAAACATCATCCGAATAACGGAGAGCTGACAATGTATGCCGTTGGGATGTTAGCTGCCGTAATTTCCGGATTTGTCTGTATTAAATACCTGCTTAACTTCCTCAACAAAAACAGCTTCTTCGGGTTTACCGTTTATAGAGTTATCCTCGGTATGCTGCTTATTATTCTTGCCGTTGCCGGCGTAATCAGATAAGGGGAAAAAATGGAAATACGGATGGGATTGAACCAAACCGGTGTTAACTCCGGTACCGGTTTAGAAAAAAACAGAAAAAATCTGTCAGTACAGGACGAAAATCAAGATATGATTTCATCCTGTACCGATAGTTTTGAGAAAAATCAAAAAGCTGAATGGAGCATTCTGATATATTCATCTGCCACATCTGATATAGATGGGTATTCTCAGCAGGCTATTAAGGAACTGGAAAAAACCGGATCCTCGGAAAAAATAAATATTGCCCTTCAACTTGGCAGGGCAGGAACTGCGGATAATGCCTTCCAGTCAGGTGTAAAAAGGTTTTATATTACAAAAAATCAGGACAGCGGCAGGGAGATGTCTTCAAAGCCTGTTGAGGACCTGAAAGATGTCAATATGGCTGATTCCCGCACTCTCAGTGATTTTGTAGAATGGGGGATGAAAAAATACCCTGCAAAGCATACCATGCTTGTTATCGGAGGCCACGCAGGGGGCTTCCTCGGTGCTGTCACCAACTCGCGGAAAACGGAGCTGATGCCTGTTCCCGATATAAAAAACGCCCTTGATGAAGCTTCATCCCGGACGGGAATCAAACCCGACATTATCACTTTTAATTCATGTTTTATGGGACAGCTGGAACCTCTGCATCACCTGAAAGATAATTCGCAATTTCTGGTGGCATCCGAAAAACCCGAATACAGACAGGGCCTTCCCCTTGGTAAAGCAATATCGGCAATGGAAGATAAAATTCACAACAACGAAGATGTGTCACCCGCTGAAACGGCAAAAATCATTGTGGAATCAGCATCTTCAGTGCCTCAGAGAATACCGGCCATAGCAGCATTTCAATCGGAAAAACTTGAAAAGACTGCTTCACTTCTTGACAAGCTCTCCTTCGAACTTCTGAACTCCAGCTTGAGCAGAAATGAATTGAAAGAAATTGTGGAGAACAGTGCAAAACCTTATCTGTCACAAAGAAAAGACCCGGTTTTTTCTGATTACACAGATTTGAAAAGCTTCTGTACAAATATAATTAAAAATGACAGATTAAAAGGCTCTTCTGTGGCAAAGGCAGCAACAGCTTTGGCAGAATCGCTCCAAAGTTCGATGATCTCCGGCTTCTTTGCGGAGTCAGATAAACTTCCTCCCGAAGAGCTTTCAGCAGGTGGAAACATGAGTGAAAAACCCGGCGGAATGTCAGTTTATTTTCCCTTGCACGCACAAGAGGAACTCCATGGTGAAATTCTTGACAAAATTCAGTCAAAATATGACAAACTTGATATAAGTAGATACAAAAACTGGTGTGAACTGAGAAAATTATAATCCGGCATTCTTTACATGTCTGGCGTTTTATAATATAATTAGAAGTATCGAAAAACCGGAGGACATACATGAAAAAAAGACTTCTTTTTACTGTGGTTACGGTAGCAATTTTCGCCGTATTACTGTTCTCTATCGTTCAGGCTTCACTTACAACCTCAAAAGGCTGTGATCCCTGTCCGACCTGCACCGGTTGTGTAAGCGCTCCCTGTGAGACCTGCACCCCCGGCAATGCCTGTGATCCTTGTCCGACTTGCACCGGTTGCGTAAGCGCACCCTGTGATCCTTGTCCGACCTGCACCGGCTGCGTAAGCGCACCTTGCGATCCTTGCCCGACCTGCACTGGCTGCGTAAGCGCACCTTGTGATCCTTGCCCGACCTGCACCGGTTGCGCAGCGCTTCCCTGTGAAACCTGCACCCCCGGCGCACCGTGCGAAACATGCACACCCGGCAACTAATAGGGGCATTATTGCAATTAGTTTGGGGAAAAGTTTTATAAAAAAAGCCTGATATAAGTCAAGCTTTTTTTATTTACCTTCTAATTTTCTGCTAACCTCGCCGAATCACAGGCGCCGCCCGCTCCCAGGTTTAAGAAATTCCTTCAACCGTAAATAACTCATAACCATAAGCTTTGCAGGAGATAGAAGAAGGAGCTTGCAGAGATTATGTAAAAACAAGTAGCGCAAAGCTTCACAGGCTGCGCCAAATCTCCGGTTTTGAATAGCTGACATTGAGTCTGTGGTAAATACCATCAAGTTTTTTCCAATTTGAGGAGCAAGACAGGAATTTTTGCGGCATGGTTCTGGAACCAACACCAGACTTCAGTCTGGTGGACTGTAAGCTTACAACCACAAGGCCCAAACTGTTTTAACAGTTTACCGGAAAACGCCAGTGTGGAAATCCGGGAAACCATTAAAATGGTTTAAAGCCCGTGGTTGTGCGGTTCTGGCTGTCACCGGGGTTAAAACCCGGTGTTGGTTCCAGGGGCTTCAGGATTAATGAAATATAGAGTTGACAGCTGCCGAAATAAGTCAGATATGAATAATATGTGCGGTTTTGGCGCAGCTTGTAAAGACCTGCGCTACATTGATCGGGTTAGTTTTTACAACAACTCTAAGTCCCTCATTAAAACCGAAGCCCCTGAAGCCAATACCGGAAAAGGTTAAACCCCACAGTCTCCTAAACAATTACTCCTATCAGAAGAAGCAGTGTCACCAGAATCAGAACCGGATTCAGATCCGCAAACTTTCTCCTTACCAGTTTGATTATAAGATGAGCGGTAAATCCGGCAGCCAGACCAATGCTGATTGAGGATGTGGAAGGCATAATAAGAATTGTGATAAACGCAGGGAAGCCTGCTTCAACGGATGAATAATCGATATTCCTGATTCTGCTCATCAGGATTAATCCGATAATAATATAAGCTGGAGCCAGAGCATATCCCGGAATTGAAGCAAGGAAAGGATGAAAAGGTATAAGAATCAGCAGAAGCAGACCTGCAACAATACTGGCAAGCCCTGTCCTGCCGCCGTCTTCAATACCTTTAACCGATTCCATGCATGAAGTTGTTGTTGAAACGCCCATCAGCGAACCGAAAATAGTCGTTCCCGCATCGGTTGCAAGCAGAGGTTTCAACGCCTCCTCCCTTTCCTGACTGTCAAGCTCAAGCTTAGTCGAGCAGATATCCGGAGTTTCGTATCCGTCAAACATATCTATAAACATCAGGGTCAGAATGGACCCCATAAAACCGACTTTCAGAGCGCCTGCAATATCAAGTTTCAAAAACAGGGGAGCTATACTGAAGTTCATGCTCATAATCTGAGCTGGTGCAGCGGTTATGTGAAAAATATATCCGGATACGGCGGCAAAAATAATTCCGAAAAGAATTGCGCCCCTTACTCTGAAAACTTCGAGAACAACAATCAGCAGAAGAGCGGCAAGCCCTATGTAGGTTTCCTGAAGAAGGCACGATGCGGAAATGATTGCATTTGGGTCCGCCACCGAAAGCTTCATTTCCTTTAAACCGGTTATGGCAATATAAAGGCCAATTCCGCCTGAAGCTGCATCGATAATTGCGGCAGGCAGGGATTTCATAATCATATCCCTGAGGCCCGCTACAGATAGTATAAAAAACAGAACTCCTGAAATAAAGACTGCTCCCAGAGCTGTTTCCCATTTCATATGCTGACCCATAACCATTACATAGGTGAAAAAAAGGCATAGTCCCATTCCCGGAGCCATTGTAATCGGTATTCTCGAAAAAAATCCGCTTACGATAGTCCCTATGGCGCTGGTAAGACAAGCTGCAATCAGAACTTTATCCCTCGGCATCCCCGCTGCAGAAAGAATATATGCACAAACAACCACAGCATAAGATATTGTGAGGAACATACCGATTCCCGCAACTACTTCTTTCCTTACTGAAGATCCTCGTTTATAAACATTAAAAAATTTCGATATTAAATCCAGAATTTTCAATTATTCCACCCTTTGAAGCTAAGATAAAAGACCGTTGGAGGCAAATTATTAGATTATCAGGTATTATTCCGATTTCTTCTATGTCTTTTATGTTTCAAACATTTACTACTCAGCCGGAATTCCCGGTTTTTCCATTTTTTCAGAACATTGACAGTTACGGGTTAGCATGTTAAAATTTATTTCGAATTTGTTTGCGCCCGTAGCTCAATCGGATAGAGTGTCAGCCTCCGGAGCTGAAGGTTGGTGGTTCGAGCCCACTCGGGCGTGTAAAACGGGAGGCAGCGCTCCATCGAATTGTTACCCGGAAATATGGACCCGTTGCCGCAAGATTTGAAATATATGAAAGCGGCGATGAAACAGGCACAAAAGGCACTTTCCATAAGGGAAGTCCCCATAGGAGCGGTAATCGTAAAAGATGACCGCATCATAGCAAGGGGATATAACCGGAAGGAAATTATGATGAGTACGACTAAACATGCCGAACTCATCGCCATTGAAAAAGCCTGCGGAAAACTGGGCAACTGGAGGCTTGAGGATTGCACTCTGTATGTTACCCTCGAACCCTGTATGATGTGTATGGGGGCGATTCTTGAATCAAGAATCCGAAGGGTGGTTTACGGAGCTGAAAACTTCAGGCTCGGCTTCCTGAAATACCTGCAGGAGAACAATGAGTTCGCCGTCAGGTTTCTTCAGGTAACAAGGGGCGTTATGGCGGAGGAATCCGCTCAAATCCTCAAAGAGTTCTTTAAAGCGGAGAGATGGCTGAGTTCGGTCGAAAGCGCTCGACTCGAAATCGAGTAGGGGACTTAATACCTTCCCTCGGGGGTTCGAATCCCTCTCTCTCCGCCAACGATTAAAAGCTGAAAAGCTTCAGATATTGAAAATCCCGCTATATGCGGGATTTTTTCATTTCGGATGGAAATCATTATTCGGATGAAATTTACTATAAAAATGCATGCCTGAGTTCCGATATATAAATTGCATATATATAACAATGAAAGGATGGGTAACATAATGAAAAAGGGATTTCTACTGCTATGTGTGGCGCTGTCAGTCCTCATGCTTTTTGGTATGGTTAACTGCGGAAGCTCCAGCGATGGGGGATCATCCAGCCAGACCGTAACGGGAAGGGTTACTGATGCCGACACGCAGCTTGCGATTGCGGGAGCGACTTGCGAACTACAGCTTCTTGTTAAAGGATCAGGCGCCAGAGATACTTCTGCTACAACCACTACAGACAGTCAGGGATACTATAGTTTCCAGAATATTGATTCCGGAGATTATGTCCTGACCGTCACTTTAACCAATTATGTAACATCCAACAGCTACTTCACAGTTTCCGGCAATACAAGCGAAAATGTTGCGCTTGTAAGCAAGGACAAATGGACTGCACTGATGGGAGAATCATATCCCTACGACTCATCAAAAGCTTATATCTTTGTGAATTTTGTTGATAATTCAGCTCTGGCAGGCAAAAAAGGCAAAAATGTTGCCGGGGTTGATGCTGATATCTATCCGGCAAACATTGTTGATATGGGCATACTCTATAATGGAGATATTGACTGGTCCGCAGAAGAAACCCAGCAAACCGGACAGGCAGTATTCTATGGTGTTTTACCGGAACAGGCATATCAGATTTTTGCCAACAAACCCGGTTATAGTTTTGAAGCACTTTCCGCTGTAACGCCTAAAGCCGGTGAAGTAACAATATGCACTATGCGGGGAGATGCAACACAGACTGATACTTATACAACCTCTATCCAGAGAGTGGCGGATCAGAGACCCATTAAGGGAATCTGCTACAAACCCGGTCCCCACGATTACAAAGAAGGCTCTTCCGGTATATATTACGATTCCGATTTTTACAACGAAGATTTCAAACAGTTGTGGGGTGACAGCGGAAGAGATGATGTAGGCAATCTGAGAGCTGCCGGAGTCAATTTCCTTCATCTGTATGACTGGAACCAACCCGGTTCAGGCAGGGATCATTCAACTTTCCTCAACTATTGCCAAACAAAAAGCGTATATGTGGCATATCCAGTATCTGCATATTTTGTGGTGCAGGTGGGCAACGGCAATGGGAGTTCTCAGGAATGGATTACCAATATGGTCAACGAAGCTTATCCCAATAAAACCCACCATCCGGCAGTCCTGATGTGGTCTCTGGGAAATGAATTTGATCTCGGTTCCATGGGACAGAATGCAACTCTTGTGGCAAAAACAGCAAAGATGATTGTGGACACCGAAAACTCACTCGGTATTCCTGAATCTGAAAAGCTGGCAATAACCGCCCCTGTCAGTTTTGCTCTTTTTGGTGAATCCGTAGAGGGAATCAAGGCAATCAAAGACCTGAAAGCTGCTTTTGAAGCTCAGGGAATAGGGGATGTTTTCAAAAACAGATTCATCATTACAGTCAATCCCTTCAAAGACGGAGCTTCGGCAGCAACTTATGCACAAACCACATTCCCCCAGGCAACTGCTGCTATCAATGGTGGAGTCCCGATTCCCTTCATGTTCTTCGAATACGGCAAGGAAATAGGCAATGATGTAACCACCGAAGACGAACAGGCTGCATACAATGATACCCAGCTCAGCAGCGTTCTTCCCATTGCTCAGAGCGGACCTTTCTTCGGACTCAGCTTCTTCGAAACTGAAAACTCCATCTGGAAAACAGGCACTGAAGCAACCTTTGGTGTGTATAAGATTAAAACCAATGATGACCAGAATACGGGAGTAACCACCAACGGAACCCATTATCCCGTTGATGCCTGGGAAGAGAAACCTAATTTCCAGATTCTGAAGAAAAATTACAACTGATAAATATCAGGCGGTAAAAACATTTTTCTGATGATTGGGATCAACTAAAAACTCAGTTCAATTATGCAGGGTGGAGAAAGCTCACCCTGCATTTTTTATTGCAAAAACTATTTTCGACATCGGATTCGGTAATTATTCGGTAAACATAAAGCCCTTGGAACCAACCCCCGATTTCAATCGGGGGGGGAAGCAAACCTCATAACCACAAGCCTAACCCATTTCCAATGGTTTCCCTTTTATAGAAACTCCCTGAAAACAAAACAACAAACTTTGCCAGATTCGTTTTTTTTACCTGAAAAACACCTTTGAAATGGATTTTTATATAATCCCTAATCCCTATAGATAATATTCCGCTAAAATGGTATTATACCAATGTAAATTTCTCCGTAAGAGATTGATACAATTAACACAAGGGGGAACCTTATGAAAAAAAACCTGAAAATGTGCTCAGCACTCCTTATGGTTATATCATTTTTTATCTGTCTTTCAACTTATGCCTACGGAGCCAAAAAACAACCACCCACTGCGCCTGCATCACCTGACAGAACAACTTCTTTCAAATCTTATCTTGCAGGCAGCCTCAACGAACTTGCCGGCTTCGAATGGGTGGAAACCACGACCGTTTCCCTCGATGGCAAAGAGAAATCCAAAACCCAGATGCGATGCTATTATGGCGATGACGGCAAACTACAGAAACTTCCAGTTTCCCAATCGGATCAGCCGGGCAGAAAATCAATCCTGCCTGTGGGTAGAGTGATAAACAAGATGGAAGAGGACAAAAAGAGAAAGTTCAAAGAAACCATTGAGGAAACAATGGATGCCGTAAAAAAATACTTCCCGGTTACTCCGGCAAGATTTCAGGCTGCAAAAGATGCAAAGAATGTTTCCTTCATCACTAAATCAGCAGCAACAGGCTTGCTTGTTATAAACAATTATCTCAAAAAGAACGACAGTCTTTCTTTTGATGTAAATCTGGCAAACAACCGCCCCACTTCCTTAATCATCTCCACTTATGTTGATGCCTCAAAGGAACCCATTTCCCTGAAAGCTTCATACGGAACTCTGGTTGAAGGAACCACTTATGTTTCAAAAATGACTGTTGAACGTAAACAGAAAAAGATAAAAGTGGTTGTGGAAAACACCGGCTACCGCAAAATCGAAAAATAAACAGCTTTTTCATATATTCCGAAAAATAAAAATCCCGCCTCCGGTGGGATTTTTTGTTGTTTAAAACCGGCAGTCTTTGTGTTTTACAGAATACCTGCTATTCCGCATCTTCCGGATTATTGTCGAAATCAGATTCTTCATCATTCTTATCCGAAGCAAGCATTATGGACAACTCATTCTTTACAGCTTCTCTGCAATCGCTTATTATCTGCCTGAGCCTATTCAGCGAATCAATATCATTCCTTCTGAGCGCTTCGTGGACTCCGTCTCTGATAATTTCCATCATCAGATGCATATCTTCACGCATACAGCGGATCTCTGTTTCTGCTTCAGCCGAAAAATTGGGAGCTTCGAACCGGGACCAGAAGAGTCTTACTTTGTCCTCGTTTGCGGTAAGCTCTTTTAAGCCTTCCACGGTGATTGAAAAAACACGACGATCCCCTTCTTTCTGAACTTCCACAAAGTTCAAATCTTCCAGATACTGAAGTATCGGATAAACTGAACCCGGACTTGGCGCATATTGGCCCCCTGAACGCTCCTCAAGATTTTTGATGATTTCGTATCCATGGATAGGTCCGTTGCGCAGTGCATCGAGGATAAGATATCTTGTTTCACCTCTCCGGGCTTTACCGCCTTTTTCCCCTCTTCTGCCCATCTCTCTGAAGAAGCCGAATCCAAAGTGTTCATCTCTGCCATGTCTTTCATGATGGAAACCGTGGTGTCCACCCATTCTCTCATCATCAAATCTTCTGTGATTCATGCCGGGATGATTATGATGCATTTCTCCGTGAAAATTATCCTGTCTGAAATCAGGCCTGCCCTCAAACCCTTCGTGCCTGTGACGGCCCATTTCGTGGTGGCAGCCTCCCTGAGGGAAACTTCCGCCTCTGTTCTGCTCTCTGCATTCAGATCCTCTTCTGCAGGAAGATTCCCGCCTGCAATCCCCGCCGCCGCGTCCAGAACTCTCTCCGAATCCCCGGCGGTGCTCGTTAAAACCGTTTTCTGAAAAACTTCTCATATTGAGACCTCCATTAATTAATATTTTACTATCACGATATATCGTGATAGTAAAATTGTATATCGAAAAAGACAGTTTGTCAAGAGGCAGAATAAAATCGAAATAACTACTTAAAAAGCAAAAGAAAACCAAAAACCTCCCCTGCAAAAACCTACACCTCAACTCCCAAAAACCCGCCAACCGCCAGTAACCTTAATAACCACAGCTCCGGCAAACAACTGCCGGATCGCAGGCGTCCCGCCTGCCCCCCGGGTCCCGATCCAATGCCATTGAATTGGTAAAATTTACTCAAATCCACAACCCGAATACTCCTGTTTTTCAAGGGAGGAGGTTCGGAGGAGACCTCGCTTTTCCAAAAAAGCGTGGTCTCCTCTGACGGTCCCCAAATCCCCACGGTCCCCCTGGTCGGTCCCTCAATTCAAAAGTTTTGGGAAGGCGGGTGCCTGCCCGCAGGGTGGGCGCGAGGAAACTTTTTT
>JAJTBE010000068.1 GCA_021287065.1 Bacillota bacterium | reverse complement strand
TTTAGCAACATTAATAATTATGGGTTTTCGAAAAACTAATAACAAAAAACCATCTGATTACCTATAGTCTTACTTCCCTTTGCCGCTCATTTTCTTTTCGAGCCAGCTGAAGGGGATGTCTATGTTGAAGTATATTGTTCTGCTGTCCCCTGACTGGCTGTGTGTTACTTCCATTTTGTCAAATCTTTTACCGTTTTGTTCTATGAGTGATTGTTTTACAAGTTTCATTCCAAGGGCGTTGAGAAGTGAGTATTCTTCGGGTACTGATATAACTTTGAATGCTGTGGCGGGAGTTGTTCCGTCGCCTGATTTCATAATTGAATTTAGTATTCCCCGGAATATTAAATAATGGTGTTTTGAGTTGGCTGTATCTCCGAGTTGTTTATAAGAAATAAAGCAGATGAAATGGGCGTCCACATCAAGATAGTTGGATGAGAGGACAATATTTGCCTTATCTGCTGCTTCCCTGAATTTTTTTGCTTTGAAGAGGTCCCACATGTCCTTTGTGATCCGGTTAGTGTTATAGGGATCATAAAAACTGGTTTTTGCAAATGCCATCCGCATTTCGGTAAAATCGAGATTCTGGTCTCCCTTTTTTGCTTTATCAAGCATTGCTTCATAGATTTTATCAGGATTGTCTGCCTGTGCGAAGGCTGGGCTGCTAAGAACCGCCGAAACGCAAAGACAAAGTATTGCGATGAGGACGAATACTTTTTTCATGGTAATCCCCCCGTATTATTTAGTTTTGTAAACTATGTCCGAACCAACGGAAAGGTTCTTGCAGCCCCGGCATTTTGAATACAGCCGGGGTTGACAAAACCGCTGGTTTATTATTAGCCGAAGAGTCCGGGAGGTATGGGAAGTCCGCCTGCGAGCTGGCTCATCATTGCCGACTGTTTTTCCTGAGCTTTGGCAAGGGCTTCTCTCATAGCTACGGTAACCAGATCTTCGAGCATATCCACTTCTTCGGGATCAACGATGGAAGGATCTATTTTTACCGAGAGCACTTCCATATGGCCGTTCATCTGGATTTTCACCAGACCATTGCCGGATTCGCCTTCCACATTCTGGTTTCCCAGATCTTCCTGCATCTTCTCCATGGATTTCTGGAGCTGCTTCTGCATTTTTTTCATCATCTGTCTTTGCATTTCAAAAACCTCCAAGTGGGGAATAGTATATTATTCTTTCACAGACATGGTGTCGGGGTGGAGAATCAGTTCGATATTTTCCACCAGTTCGTTAAGGTTGAAAGGTTTTGTCATGTATGAAGAAGCTCCCATACGAAAACCTTTGAGCACATCGATATCCTGACTTTTTGCAGTGAGCATGACAACCGGAATATCGGCATACTGTTCTTCTGCTTTAAGTTGTTCGAGGACTTCGAATCCGTCCATTTCGGGCATCATAACATCCAGAACCAGAATTTCCGGTTTATTACGCTTTACTTTTTCGATAGCTTCCTGTCCATTGCTTGCTGTTTCAACCTGATAATTTTCCAGCTCCAGATAAACACGCAGAGAACTAAGAATCTGTTTATCGTCATCAACAAGCAGCACTTTGTTTTTCTTTCCTTTATCCGTCATAACAGCCTCCTGTATTATTTTGCCGTCCGGCCGGGGATAGTAATATTGCTATCACACCTGAGAAGCTCCGAACATACCGGAGACTTCATCGACAAACTCGGAATGAGGTTTTTTAACCCGTTCCAGCAACACTGCTTCTTCATCAGTTGTTCTCAGAACCAGATTAATCTTTTTCCCTGCAATCCTCTCCATCATCTTTTCGATATAATTTCGATTCTTCTCAATAAATTCCCTGTTGAAAGTGCTTGTTTTTCCAAGTTTCATTGTATATGTATTACCTGAAAGTTTTCCAGCGCCTTCTGTCTGAAGAACTGCAAGGAGATTTATCTTTTCTTTTTTCACTTCCCGCAGAAGCAGATGCCAGAAACTTGCATCATTAAGCCCCGGACCTCCTGCAGGCGGAGGAGTTCCCTGAGATTGTGGAGCAGCAGCTGTTTCCACCGGTGGAGCCTGAGATACAGGGGGCCTGACATTGCCTGCCGGCGCCAGCGGGTTTGGGGGGGCGGCAGGGGGTGCAGGCGGCGGAGCCATAGGCGGCACCGGGGGCCTGTTATCTTCCGGGGGTCTTGTAAAACGGGGAGGTTCAGGTCTTGGCGCCGGGGGGGCGCTTCTGTATTCCGAACCGGAGCCGTCTGCCAGTCTTCTTTCAAGCTCGGCGATTTTCCGGTTAAGACCTTCCAGAGTAGGTGTAATTTCCCATCTGGTGAGCTTAACAACAGCGGATTCCCAGAGAAGCCTTTCCATGCCGGCTTCTTTCATAAGCTGTCTGAGTTCCATAAGTTCCTTGATTATGTGGAGCAGATGAGCGGGTTTGAATCTGCCTGCCTGATCCCCAAGTCTTCTGAATAAATCGTCGGAAACCTGAAGAATTGATTCCGAATCCCGAACCATCTGGACTATAAGAAGTCTGCGGAAATGTTCGAGGAGGTCAATTGTAAGCCTGTGGAGATCTTTTCCCTCTCTGTACATTTCATCGATATACATAAGCCCACGGCGGGTGTCCTTGTCCTGAATTATATCACCGAATGAGAAAAGCACATCAGCGTGGGTCATTCCGAGGAGAGAAACAATTTCACCGGCGGTAACGCATCCTTCAGTAAAGGAAACAGCCTGTTCGAGGATAACCAGAGCGTCCCTGAGTGCGCCTTCGGAAGCCTGGGCTATCAGGTTGAGTGCTCCATCTTCTATGCAGAATTTTTCCCTGTCGGAAATATAGCGGAGCCTTGACATGATGTAATCTATGGGGATCCGCTTAAAATCGAATCTCTGGCAGCGTGAAATAATGGTGGGGGGCAGTTTTTCCGGTTCTGTAGTGGCAAGAATAAACACCACAAAGGACGGCGGTTCTTCTATGGTTTTGAGAAGTGCGTCAAAAGAGAAGGCTGAAAGTTTATGAACTTCGTCAATGATATATATTTTTCGTCTGCCTTCGATAGGGCGGAAATTTACTTTCTCGACAATAAATTCCCTTATTTTTTCCACCTGAGTGTGTGAAGCGGCGTCCATTTCGATAACATCAAGAAATGCGCCTGCTGCCGTGTCGAGGCAGACTCGGCATTTGTTGCAGGGTTCTCCGTCTTTGATATTCGGGCAGTTGAGGGCTTTGGCAAGAATTCTTGCCATACTGGTTTTTCCCGTTCCCCTCGGACCGCTGAAAAGATAAGCAGGGGCAACACGGCCATGGGCAAGGGCGTTTTTCAGGGTTCTTACCACATGCTCCTGTCCCACAATCTCTTCAAAATCCCTTGATCTCCACTTGCGGTGAAGAACCAGTCTGCCGCTTTCGCCGGCATTTTCATTTGTTTTGTCGGTCCCGGGGTTAATCTGATCCATTACATTCTCCGAAATTTTAAGTATTCGCTAATTCAAAACATCAGGTAAAAGTCCTTCACAAAAAACAAAGTCTTCAGGCACAAAGGATAACATGCCCATGCGTCGAAACAAACGGATACAGGGATTATCCATTAAAGAACTATATTTAATTTTAAAATCAGTATTAATTTTACCAACTTACCAGCGGTCAATAATTATTTTTCGGTTTCCATCAAAAAAATATTTGAAAAGGGGAATTTATTATGTTTCAGACAGAAAAGGGAGTATTGGAAAGAATAGCCGACAGCCTTGAGAGAATCGCTTCAAATCTCGATATTATCTCAGGTAGAATGTCAGAGGATCAACTAAGGGAAAAACCGTTTTTTCTTCCGGAGATTCAGGAAATAAAAAACACAATATTACCAAAAGCAGAAAATGTTTACAAAGAAAAGAAGACAGTTAAGATTCACACCGATTATGACGGTGTGGAATTTATCAGAGACTTCTTTGCAGACCATGGAATTATCGTTCAGGATTATGACAACACCAACGGTTCAGAATATGATCAGATAGCAAAGCATATCGGAGATCAATATGAGCATATCGGAAAATTATACAACGAGCTGAGGTGCAGTATATCAAACAACTGCGAGAGAAGAACCCTTGATCTTCTCCTTACCGGCAATCAGAATCTCACAAGCATGGTAAATCTTGGAAAAATGCTTGATGACTACGACTTTTTTGAAGAATATGAGTATTATAAAGCTCCGGTGAAACAGATGAACTTCAAGCACAGAAACATCGGGGAAAAGATAAACTTCATCAACGGCGGATGGCTTGAAGCTTATATTTACATTAAACTGAAAGAAATTTTCACCTCAGTGAAAGACTGTCTCGGAACTGATTTCAACTATACAATCCTGAAAAATGTAAAACTGAAACTCAGCGGCGGAAAGTGTGCCGAGATGGATCTTTTCTGTGAAGTAAATCAGAATATTTACTGGTTTGAAGCAAAAAGCCACAATCTTGACAATGGGGAGATGCAAAAACATTTCACCAAATACGATGACTACTCAAAACTACTACACCTGAACGATGACAGAGCGTTCGTTATTTATACCAATTCGCAGAATTCATATATCAACCGCAGCCTGAATAACTTTCCTCATCTGAGAATTCTTAACCATAAGGAATTTCCGGGCATAATCAGGGATCTTGTGAGAAAGGAACTTCAGCTAAAGTAATTTTTCACAATGCAGGACAGTTCTGCCGGAATGACAAACAAAAAAACCATGAATAAAAAAGATGGCAAGTACATTCCGGCAGAATTACAACAGATTGACAGGCTCCGCAGCGAATTAAGGGAAAGATGCAAGGAACTTGAGTGCATCTACAGCATTTCCCGCATTGTTGATAAATACAGCGAAACCGATAACATCATAAGGGACATCGTCAACATAATACCTGACTCATGGCAGTTTCCCGAAAAAACCTGCTGCAGGGTTATTATCGAAGATAAAATATACACCAGCGCCAACTTTCAGGAAACCCGGTTCAGGCTTTTCCGCTCTATTTCAATACTGAAAGAAAAGATTGGCATTATTGAAGTTTTTTACATAGATCCGACGGAAAAACTCAAACGAGCGCCTTTTCTGAAAGCGGAAAGAAGCCTTCTTATTGTAATTGCCGAGAGACTGGGCAAAATCATAGAGAGAAAAAGAAGCGAATTAGCCCTTAAACAATCATATAAAAGCCTTCAGGAATTATACGAACATATGCAGACCATCAGGGAAGACGAACGCCGTAAAATAGCTATGGAAATCCATGATGAACTTGGACAGGCGCTTACCTCCCTGAAAATAGATCTCCGCTGGCTGAGAAATAAACAGGATACACCGGATAACAAAAAATCTCTCAGCAAAATTGTATCTATGGAAAATCTTGTGGACGGCACGATTAAGAAAATCCAGCAGATTGCCACAGAACTCAGACCTCCGCTTCTGGATGATTTCGGTTTTCCGGAAGCGGTTTCCTAGTATCTTGACCAGATAAAACAGACGGGAATAAACTGCACCTTCACACACGATGAAAGCCCCGGAAACCTGACAAGGGAATCATCCCTGCTCATTTACCAGATTCTCAGGGAGCTGGCAACAAATGTCATAAGGCATGCCGAAGCTGATTCCATTCATATATCTATGAGGGAAATCACAGGATACCTTGAAATCATTTTCAAAGACAATGGCAAGGGAATCACACGGGAACAGTCTGAAAGTTTAAAATCATTCGGACTATACAACCTGAAGGAAAGAATAAACTACTGGGGAGGATCCGTTGATATAGCGGGAAATCCCGGTTCTGGTACGGAAATCCGGATAATAATCCCAAAAGAGAGGGTATTCTGATGATAAACATACTTATCGTTGACGATCATCCCATAGTCATAAACGGTTTAAAACAGCTTATGTCAGAAGAGCCGGAGTTCTGTATTTCAGGGGAAGCCCACAGCGGAGCTGAAGCACTGCAACAGCTTGAAACCTCTTCTTTTGATATCATCCTTCTTGATATATCACTCCCCGATATAAACGGACTGGATCTTCTCAAACAGATCAAAGAGAGATGGGAAGATACAAAAGTTTTGGTTCTGAGTATGCATCCCGAAGAACAATACGCCCTGCGAACCATAAAATCAGGAGCTTCAGGCTATCTTACCAAAAACAGCCTCCCTGACGAACTACTCAAAGCAATCAGAAAAGTAAACGAAGGCGGAAAATACATCAATCCCGATTTTGCAGAGAAAGTGGTTCTGGAAACAGCACCCATAAAGGGAACAGACACAAGAAAACTTTCCGACAGGGAATTTTCCATCATGTGCCTTCTCGGTTCTGGCAAAACATCTAAGGAAATAGCTGCAAACCTCAACCTCAGCATAAAAACCATCGATACTTACAGAAGAAGAATCTTCCAGAAACTTCAGTTCAATAATATAAACGAATTAATCAGATTCTGCCTCGATAATGAACTGATACAATGAGAGGTTTGGGAGACCGTTGGAGTTTCAGGACCGATTGGAGTTTGGGGCCGATTGGGGTTGGGGGACCGATTGGGGTTGGGGGCCGATTGGTGTTTGGGGACCGATTGGGGTTGGGGGACCGATTGGGGGTGGGGGACCGATTGGGGTTGGGGGACCGATTGGGGTTGGTGG
>JAJTBE010000149.1 GCA_021287065.1 Bacillota bacterium | reverse complement strand
ATATTTGCTTCAGGCTGAATCAGTTTTACGGAAATATATCCCTTTCTGATGGCAGTAATGATGCCGCCTTTAATTTTACAGGATATACCATCAGCAGAGTAACTGTCTGTATATGAATAAGCACATTTAAAAACTGTAAGTAAGAACGCTATTGTTATTAAAGCAGTAAACCGGATCTTCAAAGCATATCTCCATCAATAAATTTATCAATGGCATTTTACAACATTAGAACAAGAATAGGAAGATCAAAAAGTCAAATGAATTTTTGAGTTTACACACTGATGTTTTTGACCTGTCCGCTGTTTCTGCAATAGTATGTTCGTTTTGCTTTTACCGATACAGTCGTCATTTCAGGGTATCTGAATGCTGTGAGGGAACCGCCGAATACGCAGCCCTGATCAATATTGATTGTGTTGTTTCTAATAACTGCTTTTTCCACGGGAGTATGTCCATAAACAAGAAACGGCTTTCCGGTATAATCCGCAGCCCAGTCTATTCTTTCAGGAAATCCGTTTTCATTTGTTTTTCCCGTAGTTGCTCCAAACAGGCAAAAAGCTCTTATTTTACGGTGTTCCCTGCCTATCATTTTCTCCCGGATTCCTGCATGTGAAATAACAAGGTTTCCATTATCCAGACATATATATATGGAAGAATTTTCCACAAGTGATGTAAATCTGTTTTTGATCCTCTGCCTCTCAGATTCCTCAAGGGCTGTATATTCTTCAATAGTAGTTTCCACGCCATGCTTTAGTTTAATCTCAGAACCGTTGAGCCATCGCATAAACTTTACACAATGATTCCCCGGCACATAAAGAGCTTTTCCAGCTTCAACCATGTTGGCGGTAAATTCGATCATCTTTATACTGTAAGGTCCTCTGTCTGCAACATCTCCGATAAATACAGGCATTCTACCTGCCGGATGCTCAAAAAGAAAGCCTTTTTTTTCATATCCCAGCTCATAAAACAACTCTTCCAGCTCATCATAACATCCATGGATATCTCCGATAATGTCAAAGGGAGGCTTTTCATCTCTGATTGCACTTACCCGCTTTATGTTAAGCCTGCAGTTAAATAGAGATTCTCTGTCAAGAACCCATACATTTTTGAAACCTTTTTCCCTGTAGGCTTCTATTTTTTTCTGACTGTCGGATAAGCCTGAAGCGCCTGTAATAACAAGCGATGGCTCTGCATAGTATGTATTGCAGAGTTCGAAAATATGACTCAGCAGCGACTGTGACAAAGCGGGAGTTTCCACAGCAGTGAAAACACCAAGGCGAAGCCTCATTTCGAGAATCCTGTAAAAAAGTTCAAGGGCGAGATGCAAAGGGGGCTCGCTTCCGTCAATACCGGAAAGGAGTCTGCAACAGGAATACACAGAAATCAGGCTTTCCGGATTCATACAGATATCTGCAAACAGACTTCTGTCTTTTTCGCCTGCAATTATCAGAAGTCCACTATTATTTAATGTAATATCAATCATTTTTCAATTCGATTCCAAATCACTATAAGGGACGAGTCCGTTCCGTTCCTTCATTCAGAGGTTCATCATCGATGGTGGAAATCGGTTCGAATTCATGCATCTGATCAGGTTCAATCAGATTACTATCCTGATCAGACCCGGTAACTCTTCTGCCTCCTGATGATTCGGCAAGTTCGCCTGCAGGAGGTTCGGAAAAAACAGTAACCCTGTTTCTGCCTTCTTCTTTTGATCTATAAAGTGCAATATCCGCTTTTCTCATCAGTTCGGTGGGATCCGTTGCATCTCTGGGGAAAGTTGATACACCTACGCTCATGGTAGCTTTTATATCAATATCCTGATAACGGAAAACCATAGTTTCAAGCTCTTTACGAAGCCTGTCTGCGATTATAAGAGCACCGGAAGTCGATGTTTCAGGAAGAAGTGCGCAGAACTCCTCTCCGCCATATCTTCCAACCACATCAGTTCCACGGACCGTTCTTTTGAAAAGCTTCGCCGCTTCAATAAGGACAAGATCCCCGGCCTGATGTCCGTATGTATCGTTAAGTTTCTTAAAGTGGTCGATATCCATCATCATCACAGAAAGCTGATGCCCATATCTCATAGCTCTTCTGAGTTCTTCATTCATTCTCTGGAGGAAGTGCCTTCTGATATACAGTTTTGTAAGACCATCCGTAACTGCCATTTCATAAAGTCTGGCGTTATTGATGGCTACGGCTGCCTGATCCGCAAGAGTTTCGATAATCTTCAGATCTTCAGACCCAAAAGGTTTATCTGTTTTCTTGTTGCTGATATTGATTACGCCGATAACTTCATCATAAACCTTCAGAGGCACGCATAGGATGTTGTTGACATTTGAATTTCTTGATGCAAGAAATCTTCCGTCAGATGAGGCATCGTCAACAAGGATTGGTTTTCCGGTTTTCGCAACCCTGCCGGCAATTCCCTCACCAAGTTTAATTTTTGTGGGTTGAATTTCACCGCTGAGAATTTTCTCTTCGGAAATTTTATCTATTCCCCTGACAACCCTGACCACCAGATGTTCAGCTTCAAGCAGCATGAGGGAGCCTTTTCCCGCCTGAACAACTTCAATAGCCTGATCGATAATAAGTTTCAGCAGTTTTGTAAGGTCGTCGATAAAGTTAAGAGCCTGTCCGATATCATACAGAATCTTGAGGTTGTGCATTCTGCGGTCAAGCTCTTTTCTCGATTCACCGATTTCCTGATATAGAAATGCAGTTTCTATGGATGCTGCCGCCTGTGCTGCCAGATCTTTCAGATATTCAAGGTCGCTATGTCCAATTTCTGTTTTATCAAGCGTAACGACACCGATAACACTGTCTTTGGTTTTCATCGGAATCCATGTTCCCGATTCAAGAAGTTCAAGCTGATTTTCCCTGAAAATATTGGGGAATCTCAAATGTCCCTCAATATCAACCACAGTAATAGGATCACCATTGGTTATAAGCTGCCAGAAGAGGCCTTCCTTATACTTGTATTCAATTCTTTCTGCTTTTTGCTCATCAAGCCCGATTGAGTGTGACAGGAAAAACGCGTTTCTTTTTTTATCATGAAGAAGCAGGGAGCACTTCTCCACGCCGATGCGCTCGGTAATCATAGAAAGCAGAATAAGGGAAAGCCTTTTTGTATCAGGAGTGGCAGTAAAAACTTTACCTGCCTGTGAAATTGTAAACAGATCAAAAACTTTATGATCAAGGGATTTATTCTTCAGCTTCAGGTCCTGAACTTTCATCAGAAGTGAAATATTGGACTGCTGAAGGGTCTGAACCTTGTCATGCAAAGTCTGAATCCTTTTAAGCAGATTCTCTTCCCTTGAATCGGTCATATTGCTGTCAGTCAGCATTTTTTCGTTTTCTGTCTGGTTGTTTTCCATCAGTCTCACTGCTCCCGAATTGGTTTCTGTAAATCAGTTTAATATCTGCTGTCAGTTTAATTAACCCGTATGTAGTATCGTCTCTTCTGTCTGCTGTTATTCGGAACGATCAGACCGTTGATTCCTCTTCATCCTTTTAAGCCTCTGGATTTCGAGAATCTCTCCGTCATCTCTCTCCCTGCTCTGCATCTGAAGATAACCTTTGTAATCATCTCCGGCAATGACCCTTGGACGCCATTTTCTGAAAGCTGTCAGTATCAGATAAAAAACCGGAATTATCACAAAAAGGCTGAAATTAGGTTTCAGCATAGTCAGAAGTGTTCCACCGATTGCAAGCGTGTCTTCCGTAACGCTCAAAGTTAAATTATACTTGCCTGAATCTCCTGCCTCTGTCAGAATTCTGCAGCTTGACCGATAACTCTGTATGGGCAGCGTAAGCACTGCTCCCAAAGCAGCCGCCAGAATATAGTTTAATACCACATCGCCTGTATTGAGTATGGATAATGCGGTAACAGCACCTGTAAGAGGCCTTAAAATCAGATGAAGCGCATCAAGAAAATGCGAATACGAAGGAAGCTTGTCTCCCACAATTTCAATAATAGTGAGAAGAACCATAACCTGAAAGAAAGTTTCATTTTTTGCAATAAGCGGGTATAAATCGGGGTTCAGGAATTTCTGTTCAATATTTCCATGTTGCGCCACCCAGCAAACCATCAGGAGTGTGCTGAAAGCTCTCAAACCTGAGCAGGCGGCAAGCCCGCCGGCAAACAAAACCTGTAGGGCAGTATCCATATTGGTAAATTACACCTCCCTGAACTAATAAGTATATTTCTGTAATTTCACCAATTACAAAACTTTTCCCTGTCAGTTTCAAATGATTATGATATTCTAATAAATACAAATCAAACCCGAACAGCAGGAAACAAGCCATCAGAACCATATACTAACGGAATGCATCTACAAACAGACAGTTATTCTTCCACTGCCTCTTCGTCTTCTTCAGTTTCCACTGCCTCATCATCTTCAGTAATATCAAGTTTAGAAGCAGCGTCTTTAATAGTCTTGATTGACTTTTCAGCTTTAAGGAAACCGTCAACAACAGCTACACCATCTCCGCCACCGTCGTATTCAAGCATTCGCTTGCATCCCAGACTGTAAACTTCAAAAGCCGAAACAACCTGATTGGCAATACGCTGGCTGTCTTCATCAAGCGATGAGATGTAATCCCTTACAGCATTAGACTTAATATAGTCCAGTGCCACGTTTGCTGAGTTATAAACTTTCAGAATCGAATCATAATAATCAGAATACGAAATTGCAGCTTCTTTTGCAAGGTCTATTGTTTCACTGAGTATAGTCATGCATTTTTCAAGTTCCGGCAGATATCTGAACAACATACCGGCACTACCCTCCGAACCGCCATGGCCGGCGACTCCTTCTGCATGTAAAAACGAAAGGGAAGGTTCATCTTCTTCATCATCCATCGGCATGTGACTACCGCAGAACTCACAGTTCATTGCCGTGCTGGGGTTAACTTCGCCGCAAGAAGGACATTCTCTGCCTATTGCGTTTCGAAGCCCTGAAAGAATGTTAAAATCGAAAGAGGACTCATCACTCATCAAAATTCCTCCGGATAGTTTTTGTTGCTGTTCTATTCAACCTTCAAACAAAATACCCTTTGAAAACATTGTATGAAAGTACTTACAAATAAGAATAGTGTAATCTTATGAAGGTAAAAAAACTGATATGAAGAAACTATAAAAACAAATATTTTCTCTGAGGAGGCGCCTGTTAATGGAAACAATAGACAACAACACCGACCGGAATATGAGCGAATTAATATGGGAAATCTGCCTCAAAACAAAGGTTTTCCTCGATCATATTTCTGAAATGGGCATCAATCTCGGAGGTTTAAATGGGGATTACGAAGATCTAAACACCTCATTCACTCCTTTGCTTAAAGAAAAATTCTTCATAATAAATCTCGGCGAATACAACTACAGACAAGGAAAATATGCCAAAGCACTCGAGTTTTACGAAGCTCTGGGAGATGAAGCCGAACGGGAAATTCTGCACCGTATGAGCGAACTCTATTCCCACACAGGCAGTTTTGAAAAAGCGTCTGCAATTGTTGATAAACTCATAGAATTGGACGAATCAAATCCCTCAGTCTGGCTCAGAAAAGCAAATATTGTCATCGAATCGGAAACATCACTGGAAGACTCGGTTTTTTATCTTGAAAAAGCACTCGAACTCGATCCCGACTTCATCGATGCGCTCATTCTTATGGCTAAAGCCTGGACAGAAAGAATGGAATCCAAAAAAGACGCATTTATTAAAAACAGAATGAAAAAAGAAGCATTTCTGTGCCTTGAAAAAGCAGAAAAACAAAATGAGCAGGAAAAACACCCCGCTCAGGAATTCAATCAGGCCTGCATCTACGCTCTCAAAGCAAAACTTGAACCCGGGAAAAAGGAAGAATACAGAAACTACTGCATAGACCTGCTTGCAAAAATCGTTGAAAGCACCGACAGCGAAAAACAGCACTTTGTTGAAAGAATCAGTCAGGAAAAGCTTTTCCTTGAAATGGACCTGTTCCCTATTTACGGAACACAGCCTGCACCCGCTACTGAACAGGAACCCCGTCAGGAGCAGGAACAGGAATCAGCCCCGGAAGAACAGCCACAGGCAGAAACAGGGGAAAAACAGGAAGAATCTGCGCAGTATTTCAAAGAACACGAACCCAGACCAAGCGAGATTTTCGGACTTTCATCCTCAAGCCTCAAGGATTCGGGCACAGGCGGACTCAGCCCGAGAGATCTTATCCGCGACGGCAAGGAACAACTCAGAAAAAGAAAAGAATCAGACAGCGACAACCCTCAGGAGAAAATGCACATAATGTCGCCTTCTGACCTCTTTAAAGAATAAAAAAAATAAAAAGGGCTGTCCAAAACGCACAGTTCCTTCAAAACCGGACTTTTTCCGGTTTTGATTTCCATTTCAGCCATTAGGACCTGAAACTGTAATTTCGCTTTGGCCAGCCCGGGGTTGGCTCTTTTCTTAACACATTGATCAACCCCAGAAACCATTTTAACATCAGACAGTTACTGATTCATCTTCCGGATCCATTTGATCCCGTAGCTCCAGATACAACTTCTCAAGTAACAGATTAAATTTATTAAGCTCGCCGTTACCCAGTCCCGACAGGGTATTGTTAAGCTTTTGTTCAAACTCGCCGCTTACATTTTTGAAAAGCCTGTCTCCCTGATTGGTGATTCGAGCCATGATAATTCTGCGATCTTTCTCGCTTCTTTCTCTGGCAACAAGACCTTTCTTTTCAAGCCTGTCTATCAAGCCGGTAACATTTCCTCCGGTAACTGACAGCAGATCTCCGATTTTCCACATAGGCAGCTCGCGATGCTTCTTCAGTTCTAACAATACTTCAAACTGTGCAGTAGTAATGCCCTTGTCGTAAAAGTTTCTCTGCAGCTCCTTATAAATAATCTGGTGAACCTTCTGCAGAAGATGCCAGGCTTCTACCGCATCTTCTTTCTGGTGAATATGCATTTTTGCAATCTCTCCCATAGACTTCCTTTACCCCCTTTCCTTGGTAGCTTGACCGGTCATTTTCCGGTGGTCGTCTGTTTTAGGGATTAAAAACCCGAACTGGAGACGAAAAATATTCAATTTATAAACATCCTTCAGAAACCAGAACCGATTTCCTTACTCTCACTATAATTTTACCCATATTCCCTTATTTTAGACATCAATTTTGGGAATGTATATCATTAATTCAACAAGGACCTTTTTCTCAAAACCCTTTAATACCAACGTTTATCAGCATTATGAATTTAATGTATTAGTAAAAAATTAGCTTGTGAGTAATTACTTTACAAATAAAATTAATTCTGCAAACAAGTAGATTTACAAATATTTTTCCGAATTTCTTTTTTACATTAAGAATTATTCATGGAAAACGAAAATAATTCATTCTTCAATCCGGATGCCTTGACCGGCAAATGCTGAAGAACACATAAAAATTCAGTCATTTGCTCTGAAGAAATTCAAAATTACATGTTCCAGAACGAATTAATCTGCCAAATGAAACAAAAAATATACATTATATTAACAAATTTTTAATGGAATTCAGACTTAAATTATAATATAATAGATATACAAAATCAAATAAAGGTTATTATTATGGAAATAAGGGAATGGGCACATATAACGCCGCATTACGGCAAAACCACCAAAACAGCCTCCCCCAATAAGGCTGCTTCCCTTCAGACTGTCTCTGACTCAGTTACAATTACCAGCCCCGTTTCAGCTAAAACAAAATTATCATCAACATTAAAAGCCGGATCGGATACCAAAGCAAAGACAACAGTCACTTCCGATTCATCCCGTAAAACCGAAGCTTCTGGTTCAACGCAGGAAAGAAAAGAACTCACCGTATTGTTTTACCTCAATGGCGAATATAAAGACATCGGGGATTCTGTGGCTGCAGCTCTTCCCACTCTTGGAAAAAAAGGCACAGACAGCAAAATCAACATTCTCGCTCAGCTTGGATACAAACCCGGAAAGCTGGCATCCAACAAAAACGGCGCAAAATACGATGTTCAGAGATATGTTATTTCAAAACATATACAAACGGGAGATAACTTCATTATTAGTGGGCAGGAAAATATTAAACGGGAATTTGCCTGTGATCAGGTAGAATCTTTCTCTCCCAATCAAAGCATAACCGATCCGAAAATGCTTGAAAGCTTTGTTGAGTGGGGTGTCAAAAATTACCCTGCCGATAAATATATGATTGTTTTCGCAGGCCATGGAAAAGCATGGAAAGGCGCACTGGAGTTTTCACCGGCGGTAATGAAAGAAGCTGTGACAAATGGAGTGAATAAAGCCAACTCCGAAACAGGAAGAAAAGACAGCATTGATCTGGCAGTATTCAACACCTGCCTGAATGCAAGCCTGGAAACCCTTTATGATATGAAAGATATGGCGAAGTTTACCATCGCTTCCGAAGACATAGCCTGGGGCGGTATTGAAAAGAAATGGGATTCCCTTCTGAATATTGCTTCACAGCAAATTGATAAAAACGGTAGTTTCAACGCAAAAAAATTCTCCGGTGAAGTAGTGAAATATTTCAGGGATATAGCAGCAGAAGGCAAAAAAGAAGAACCTCACATCCCCGGCGAAGATAATATGGATTATCTGAAAAGAAAACTAACCAGACTTGAAAACCTTGAGAACTATATCACCCTGAGTGCAGTAGATAACTCGCGAATCAGTGAAGTAGTGGAAGCATTCGGAAATTTCACCGAAATTCTGAAAAAAGAAAATATACCTGCGGAAAAACTATTTGCAGCAGCTAACAATTCCACCAACTTTTCCCAGTTCAGAGGTTCGGAGTTTGAGAATGCAAACTTTACAACAGGAATAAGAGATCTCGGCGATCTTATGAATAATATCGAAAATGCACCATGGTGCTCTGCGGAACTAAAAGATTGCTGCCGGAACATAAAAGATAAACTGCAAAAATCCCTAATAAGGGAAATGCATTTGGGAGAAGAAAATGACAGGTATTCGGGAATCAATATAAATATGCCTTCTAATGCAGGTGTAATTGATTCGGTAAATAAAGAATACACAGAAAAAACACCTGATTTCAACCGGCAAACCGGATGGAACAGTTTCCTTACGGAATCAGCCCGTTCGACTTCTCAAAAAGCAAGAGAGAAGTTTGCAGAACTGGGCGGAGCAAGACTTCCGGAAGACATCAGTGAAGATAGTAAGGAAGCCAGGGAACTGAGAAAACTAATGCCTCAACTGGATCTTTCAAAGTAATAAAAAAATGAAAACATTGCTTTATTTGTCGTTCCCTCCAAAAAAAGAACCAAAGACGTCCCGCTTACCCCGGGTCCCAAAACCCACCGCCAACCGCCAGCAAACCCAATAATGGCAGCAAACCGCCAACAATGCCGGATCGCAGGCATCCCGCCTGCCCCCGGATCCCAAAACAAATCGCCGACCGCCAGCAAACCCAATAACGGCAACAAACCGCCAACAATGCCGGATCGCAGGCGTCCCGCCTGTCCCCGGGTCCCAAAACAAATCGCCAACCGCCAGCACCCATCATCACTGCAAACAATGCAAATGATTACCAAATTGCAGGCATTTTCGTCCACCCTGAATCACCAAAACAAATCGCATACCAACTGCCAGTAACCCCTATAACCACAGGATAGGCAGGGGATCGTTGGCGCAGCTTGTGGTTGTGAGGTTTACTGGCGGTTGGCGGAAGGTTGCTGCGGGCGGGCACATTGGCCCTCCCCTACCATTGGCAGGGGATTGCCGTAATATCAGGGGATTTGTGGTTTTTGTTGGCGTAGTGGCGAACCCTTCGGGTCCGCGTCGGGGTTGCAAACCCCTCCTGCAATCGCTGGCGAAGCTTGTGGTTATTGGGTTTGCTGGCGGTTGGAGATAGTTGGGAGCGTGAGAGCATAGAGAAGTTGCAGACAAAAAAAATGTCATGAAAGATTAGCACACTGGCTCTCCGCTACAGTTTCCGGAGGATTAGCGTTTTCCAGCTCAAATACTCCTGTTTTTCAAAAAAGTTTCCCCAAAAAAAACACAACAACAACTCCAAAAACCCTCACCATACAATCATCGGGTCTGCTGCTTTACTTTCAGGAATACCAAATCTCCATCCATGCTTTTCAGGGATGTTCTGAATGAAGACTGTGAGCATTCCTTTCCTTTGTTGTCCAGCAAATCGGGTCCGAAACTGTACAACAGGGCGTCTGTTTTTCCGTTTTTGATGTATGTGAATTTTCCGTCTATTCCGAAGGGATCTTCAGGGATCTTTGAAAGATAATCAGGAGTAAGCTGCTCCAGCTTATCAGGAAACCCGCCTTTATCGCCGCAGTATTTTTTTAAAGCTGCTGCAATTGTCAGTCCGTTAATAAAAACTTTTTTAACCTGATACATTTTAAAATATCTGACATCACTATCGATCATTATTGAACCTGCAATCAGGGATTTATCTTCCGCCTTTATCTTGTCAAGATCTTTCATACTTTCATAACCCAGCTTGTCTGCATACTCCAGAAGCTTCAGATACGCTGCATCAAGTGATTTGAGTTCTCTGTCAACTATCAAGTCAGATGGAACTTTTCCTATTTGCGCAGCTTGACTCTGAATCATATTTTTCAAACATTCACGAGACAGATAATTATTAAGATATAAACTTGCCTTCAAATCCGGAATATCCGCCTGAATTCTATTTAATTCATCCAGAATATATTTAACAACGGGATCATTATCAGGAAGCTTAAACAACAAGATCCCCAATCGATTGTTTATAATTGCGGTAATAGGGACTCTGAAACTTATCCCCCACCCTTCGGGATCAAAACCTCTGCAGATACTCAGAGCACTCAGATAAATCTCTGCAGCTTCATGATTATTACCCTTTTCAACTTCTTTATCGCCGGCAAGAATAAGAACACCGGGTAGAATCCCAATTGTCTTTATATTATCAGAAACAACCTGTAGCTGTGATGCAGAAAGCTGCTTCCCGGGAAGTTCAAAACCTATGGCTATTATTTTTTTCTTAGCTGCTTCTTTTGCCAGCTTTACAGCTTCCTTATTCTTTTCAATAATTTCTGCAACCAGCTTTTTCTCTTTGCTATCAATGCCCCTAAATACCCAGGTTTTAATTGTTTGCGAAGGTGTATTTCCTTTTATACTTTTCAAATCCAGACTCTTATAAGCTTTTACATAAAGAGGCCAGCCGTTTTCCTCCGATGGAGCGGTTAATATTTTATCATACAAATCTTTCCCTGAGATTCTATATCTTTCAGCTTCCTTCTCATTCACCGGTACGCGCCAGTATCTTACATAAAAGAAAATTGCTGCAGAAACTGCTATACATAAAAAGATCACAATGGCCAGAATGGGAAATCCCATTTTTTTTGCTTTTAAATCGGGATTGTTTTCCATACTCTTCTCCTTGCTCTGTTTTTTTCCATATCTATTTTTTAGTTTTCAGAAAAACCGCATCATCGCCGGAACTGTCATTTCCACCCTGATCCGAAAGGTCAGGACCGGCACAATATAAGAGAACTTCCGACGGGCTGCTTTTTCTGTAAATAAATTTACCGTCGGGACTTGTATAATTATGAGGAACAGATGAAAGATAATCAGGTGTCAGATCCTCAAGCTTCTCCGGGTAAGAACCTTTATCGGATTTATACTGCCTGAGCGCCGCTGCTGTAATAAGACCGTTGAGATAAGTTTTTTTCAGCAATGCACATTTCACTTTTATCTTAATTTCTTCATTGCTATATACACTGAAAAAGAAAGACCTTTTATCAGGCTGCCTGTTTTCAAGATACTTCAGACAGGCAAATCCATCCTGTTTTACAAGCTTTTCTGTTTTCACCATTTCAGTATCCAGAATTTTCAATTCTCTCGCCATAACAAATCCAACAGGTATGTATTTTATATAATACGGCATACCGGGTCCGTTCATCGATAGTTTTACCTGATCTGCAATACGATGGCAAAAATATAGCGAAGTTTCAAGAGTCTGACCAATATCAGGCAATTCCGGCTCAAGCTTCCTGCCTGCATCCATTATGTATTTAAAAACAGGATCACCGTCTTTTGCCAAACTGATTATTTTTACCAGTTCAGATTCAGCTCTGCCAAAAAGCTGCCACCTTAGAAAATGCGCTTTGTCAAAGGATTCGGGACCTCTCGATATTCCGAGAACACTGAAAAAATTCTCCGCAGCATCCTTAAATCTGCCCTCTTCCATTTTCATCCTGCCTGAAAACATTAAAAACTGAGCTGTTTCTTCAAGCATAGATTCATATTTTACAGATGATTTGGCTGGTGTATATCCTCCGACGGAAGGCGCAGGAAGCTCGGAAGGGATAACAAAACTCTTTTTATCACCCTTAGCAATAATTTCCAGCACAGAATTATTATCCGTCAGAAATTTCTCTGCTTTAGCTTTTTCACTTTTATCAATACCAAATTCAACCCATCGCCTGACCTTCTCTGTTTTTTCCGGTAAATCCCCGTCAATTTTCAAAGCGCTGTAATTCATCTTACTGCTGGCTTCCATATAATCTTTCAAACCATTTTCAACTTCAGGCAGCGCCGCCGCAGCTTCATAGTTTTTCCTGCCGCTTTCCAGCATCAAAGCCGCCTCCCGTGTATTGCCAGGTATATACCAGTAAAATGCATAAAAAAGAGAGCCGGCAACAGCAGCAAAGGCAGCAATCACCAGCAGAACAACAACACATCCATGCAGTTTTTTATTTTTACCTTTTTCCTTATCCTCCATACTAACTTACGACCTCAATCTTTTTGGATATTTACTTTTGCTTACAACAACTGTTGCCAAAAAACTCCTATGGCGCCGCTTTCCCGGGTTTCACATCAAAAATAACCAGATCGTCGCCATAGCCATTTCTTTTCTGATTCGCAACGCTTCCACCTTCATCGGTCAGATTTATACCAAAACTATACAGAATAACTTCCGAAGGACTCTTTTTTCTGTAAACAAACTTACCGTCCGGACTCATACAATCCACAGGCAGCGAAGGAAGATAAGCGGGAACAAGATCCTCAAGCCTGTCGGGATAAGAACCTTTGTCCTTTTTATATTCCCGGAGTGCAACAGCAATAATCAGACCACGAATCCGCGTGATATTTGCAAACCCATGCTGAATTTTTATTTTTGTTTCATCTGTACAAAATCTGCTGAAAAACATCGATTTTTTATTAGGTTCAGCTTTCTCTACTTCTTTGAGGCATTCATAACTTTTAAGCGTAAGCAGTTTCGAAAACTTCACATACTCAGAATCAACAATTCTCATTTCTCTGTCAAGAATCGCTTTAATGGGTAAGAATTGCATATAAACAGGCATTCCGGAGTTACCGGAATTTTTTAATGCAAAATCAGCCATCTGATGATAATAGAAAACCTGAAGATCAATACTCTGAGAAATTTCAGGCATCTCCGCTTCCATTTGTCCCAACCTTGTTTTAATTTCCTTAAAATCGATTTTATCATCGCCGGCATTTTCTATAATTTTGCTCAAACCATCTGTGGAAAAACCAAACAGATTATTACGACTGAATCCTCCCCAACCAAGAGGTTCAGGTCCCCTGCAAAGCCCAAGGGCTGTAAGAAACAGCTCCGAAGCTTCTTTGTATTTTTTCTCCTCAACCTTCTGACGGGCGCACAAAATTAAAAAATTTGATATATCATAATACTTCTGAATAGAATCATTCATCTTCTGCCAGTTATTTGGTGAATTCTGCAGACCCGGTGCATCCGAGGGTACAATTATTTTCTTTTTGCTGCCTTTAACAGCCATATCAATAGAAGCCTGATTTATTGACATAAATTTCAAAAAAGCATCTTTGTCTTTAGGAGGCACGCCGCTCCATACCCAGGTAGAAAGACTATACACAGGTTGTGGAGCATTATTTGCACCTTTTTTCTGAAGCGTGCTCAAATCAATCTTTTTAGCAGCTTCAGAATAATCATTCCATCCATTATCAGCAGCCGGAAGAATTAAACAAGAATAATAACAGTTCTTACCTCGTTCGTACATAGCGTTCGCTTCCGTATTGCCATCAGGCACATACCAGTAAAGCCCGTAAAACAGTGAAGCACCAACTGCAAAAATCGTAAAAATGACCAACAGCGCCACAAGGCATCCATGCATTTTTTTGGGTTGATTTTTTTCCTGTTCTTCCATAAATCCCCCGTCTGATAATCTCTAATTAACGAATAAATGACACCTCACCCTGTGTTTTTCCCCCGTTATGAAATCTGCCGGCGGCGAAGTATCGCAAACTCCCTTTATCATGTCAGGACATCTCGAACTGAACCTGCATCCGGGTATAACTTCTCCCACTGTAGGGGGCTGACCGGGAAGGTTCTTCAGTCTTCTGTCTCCGCCCTCAATAGTGGGTATAGCTTCAAGCAACGCTTTTGTATAAGGATGGCAGGGGTTGGTAAAAAGCTCCTTTACCGGTGCTTCCTCCACAATCCAGCCACCATACATCACAGCCACTTTGTGGGAAATTCCGGAAATAACACCCAGATTGTGGGAAATAAATATCATTGAAGTATTCAGTTCTTTCTGAAGCCCTGTAAGAAGATCCAGAATCTGAGCCTGAATGGAAACATCCAGAGCGGTAGTAGGCTCGTCGGCAATCAGTAGCGACGGGTTCAGTGCCAGAGCAGTGGCTATACTGATTCTCTGCCTCTGCCCCCCTGAAAACTGGTGCGGGTATTCCATTATTCTTTTTTCAGGTGAAGCAATGCCCACTTTAGCCAGCATCTCAACAGCAAGTGCCATCGCCTGTTTTCTGTCAATCTTTTTATGAAGCATCAGAGGCGTTGCCATAAGATCAGCAATATTAAAAACCGGATTCAGGGATGTAAGGGGATCCTGAAAAATCATCCCGATTCCGCTTCCCCTGATTTTTCTCATCTGTTCTTCAGAATATTCAATAAGGTTTTCGCCCTTAAACAGAATTTCACCGGAAACTATCTTTCCGGGGTGTGCAATCATTCTGATAACGGAAAGGGACATAACCGTTTTTCCGCAGCCTGATTCACCCACAAGACCAACCACTTCCCCTTCGTTCACAGTCAGGCTCGCTCCGTCCACCGACGGCATAATTCCGTCATCAGTAAAAAAGCTGGTTCTCAGCTCTTTTATTTCCAGCAATGGCTTTGTCAAGGAATCCTCCAGCTTCTTCCGTCTTTTCCTATAAATTCTTCCGCTGCCTCCGGTCCCCATGTCCCGGCTTTATAGTTTGGAAATACAGGAGGCGCACAGTTTTTCCACCCTTCTGTAATCGGATCAATAAATTTCCACATGGCATCAATTCCATCCCTTCTGGCAAAAAGAGATGAATCACCAAGCATAAAATCGTAAAGAAGCCTTTCGTATGCAGTTAAACCGGCCTCTCCAAATGATTTTTTATATGAAAAATCCATATCAACATGCCCGATTCTGAACGAAGGACCCGGAACTTTTGCGCCGAACCGCATAAAAATCCCCTCATCAGGCTGAATCCGCAAAACAAGAACATTGGATTCTATCCTGTTGCAGTCAGTTTTTCTGAAAAGCAGAAGGGGAGCCTGTTTGAAATATATAGCAATTTCAGTTGCCCTCGAAGGAAGCCTTTTTCCGGTACGAAGATAAAAGGGAACTCCCGCCCATCTCCAGTTGTCGATAAAAACTTTCAGCGCAGTGTAAGTTTCAGTATTCGAATCCGGAGTAACAAAAGCTTCGTTTCTGTAACCGGAAACTTCCTTTCCGTTTACCATACCGGAATCATACTGACCGCTTACCACATAGTCGGAAACCTGATTGCACTGTATCGGCTTTATGGATTTTACCACCTTTACGGTTTCATCCCTGATAGCTTCCGATTCGAAAGCTACAGGAGGCTCCATGGCAGTCAGGGCAAGAAGCTGGAGCATGTGGTTCTGAACCATATCACGCAGTGCACCTGCCTGCTCGTAATATTTCCCCCTGTTCTCCACCCCAGCGCTTTCAGCTATCAGAATCTGAATATGATCAATATATCTGCGGTTCCAAACCGGTTCGAATATGCCGTTTCCAAACCTGAATACCATAATATTCTGAACGGTCTCTTTTCCCAGATAGTGATCAATCCGGTAAACCTGATCTTCTGAAAAAACACCCGACAATATCCTGTTCAGCTTCTCCGCACTCTTCAAATCCCTCCCGAAAGGCTTCTCCACCACTATCCTGCTCCAGCCCTTTATCATCCCCGTAAATCCGGTTTTTTCAAGATTCAGTATAATCTCTTCATATTCAGTGGGAGGAGTGGCAAGATACAGAAGCACATTTTCAGGCATTCCCAGTTCTTCAGCTTTCTTTTTCACAAATTCCGCAAGCTTCACAAAATCACCGGGATTTCTCCCATCAGCCTGAACATAATTGATATGCCGGGCAAATTTTTCCCATGTTGATTCCTGAAAATTTCTCGTTTCCTGATTATCCGCCAGATTCTCCCTTATCCGCTCCTTAAAGCCTTCACAGGTAAAACTGCTTCTGGCTACGCCGGTTATGCAGAATTTGTCTTCCAGTCTGCCTGCATCAAACAGATTGTAAACCGCAGGAAACAGCTTTCTTGCCGTCAGATTTCCCGATGCTCCGAAAATTATAAGAAAGGCTGACTCCGCTTTTGCAGATACTTCATTAACCACACAATCATCCTGATTTAACGAATCCATAATCAATCTTCTCCTGTTATAATTTCACTAAGGCGCGTTCTCAGGCTTCTCCGACTTGTCCCCTTCCGGATCGGGAATTCCCTTCAGATATACATTCAGAAATTTTACAAACTCAAGCTGAATTCTCGCCCACTCGGCATCGTTAAAATAATGTCGTGAATTAGGCATAAAAAAGATTTTTGCAGTTTTATCATTGTGTTTCAGGCTTTCAAAAAAATACTGGGAAACACTCACCGGAACCTGCTCGTCTATATTCCCATGAATCAGCATTACAGGGCAGAAAATGCTTGCTGCAGGATCCCCTCCGGGTATATTATATGGAGGTTTTCCGGATACACATACAACACACTTTACTTCCTTAGGCTTTCTTATACCCAGAATAACAGCCTCGGGATACCCCTGGTGAACTCCGAGAACTCCAACAAAAGCCTTATTGACCACATCAAGCTTCAAAAAATTCGTCAAAGCTTCATCTGTATCCGCGCCGTTTTTGTAGTTGACAGCCATTACCGAGTAGCCTTTTCCCGCCAGATCAGACATTCTCTGAACCCATTTTTCAGGAGCCTCGTCATTTGTCTGAAGAAAAAGAATTCCGGGATAGCTGATAATATTCTCTCCCTGCTTTGTCCCGGCATCCGCAGGACATACAAGAATTCCGTAAAGCTTCTTCTGTCCCGAACCAAAAAGCACTTTGGATTTTTTAACGGGCAAATCCGTATCCGGCGCCTTCTTACGGGCATCATTTGTAAGCGTAGGCGGAAAATGGGCTTTGTCATCAAAGGCATTTGCCTTCAGTGGAAATATCATCAATATAATAGAAAGAATCATCAGTTTATAAAATATTTTTCTCATACCTGCTCCAATGTTAAAATCAATGATTCCCTTTCCTTCCGCGGAAGGAAATAAAACCCTGCCGATAAATATCTGTTGAAAACTGCGAGAAAACGGAGAGCTTCTATGAAACATGTTTACAAGCTTGACGACGGAGGACAAAAATTTCTGTATATCGTGCCGGAAACCGAAACAGAGGAACGGTTTATCATCTGGTTTGGTTTTACATATGGGATGATGAAATTCAGAATAAACGGTAAGGATTCCCTGAGATTTCCTGCAATAAATGATCCCGAACAGACAATTAACAACCTCCTCAATGCTATGGACAATTACTGCGAACGGTACGGCCTTGTGGAAATACCCAATGTAACCGGACTCCCCCTTGCAGAAGCAAAATTGCTGCTGGACGAACAGGATCTGAAATGGGCGGTTCAAAAAGAAGCATATTCAAGAACACACCCAAAGGGATATGTGACTTTCCAGAGTCCCCGCCCCGGAACATCCTCAAAACCCGATAGCATTGTATATCTTGACTTGAGTAAAGGTTCAGATTAGTATAATAACATGAGCAAATATTTACAGGATGTTAATGTGAAAAAAGTCGTTTTAGCCATAATTCTGATCATAACCGGTGCGTTTTTCAGCGGTTGCAATTCCAATTCTCTTTCATTTGTACCAGATATAGGAGATGCTGCAGGCACTCTGACATATACAGTGAGCAACTGGACAGATGCAAACAATCACTATCATGCAATGTTGAAATTCAACCATGATATGTATATTAAACTAAACCAGCTTCAGGACCAGATCAGAAGGGCAAAATCCGAAAAAATTGCTCACACTGAAATATATTACGGCAATCCCAATATCAGAGCCGTTGCCCTGACATTCGATGACGGCCCACACCCCTGGTCAACCAAAAAGCTGCTTGCAGTATTAAAAAAATATCATGTCAAAGCAACTTTCTTTGTGGTTGGAAAAATGTGCCAGCAATATCCTCAGCTTCTCAAAGCAATATATGACGACGGACATCTTATTGCTAATCATACATATAACCATAAAAACCTTCTGAGGCTAACACCAGCACAGATTGATGAAGAATGGCGCATGGGTAATAATACCATAAGAACGGTTCTGGGCATAAAAGTGGACTTCTGCAGACCTCCGGGAGGTAATTTCGATTATATAGTCACCGATAGCGCTAAGAAAAAGGGCCTCACAACGGTTTTATGGACCGACGACCCCGGCGATTATGCCCAGCCAGGCAAGGAAGTAATTATGGACAAATTCCTTGACTTTCTGGATACAGGGGGAATTATTCTCCTCCACGACGGACCTCAGCAGACAATAGATGTTCTGCCGGAGATGATTAAGGAAATCAGAAAACGTGGTTATAAATTCCAGACAATGGATGAGATGGCAAGAGATTTAAAATAACCACAAAATTCTTCAAAAACAGCAAATAAAAAGATCATGCTGTTTTTTTATTTGTAAATTTTTCTTTACAATAAGAAAAAGTAAACTCAACCCCATTAATAACAACGTGCTTTGACAGCTTTCATGCAATAAATTCCTGGTAAATTTTCCTTAACATGTTACCAACTTGTTAACAATTTTGCTGATATTTTTTACATCTTTAACAAAATGTTTACCTCATAAATTTCCCTAAAGTCTTTACTTAGCAAGGATCTCATGATAGAATTATATCAACATAAATTTTTGGAGGTTTCACTATGAACATACTTGGAATGGGATTTGGAATCAGCAGCAGTCTTAACATAGGCGGCAACAGCGGCCTCAGCATGTCATCAGGAATATCACTCCCCGGCCTTTCAATGGGAATGTCAATCGGAATGGGCAGCGATATGTCATCACTTTCACAGGAATGCATGATGGGCGGCAACTCCAACTTCTTCCATCCCCTTATGGGTGGCGGCGGCTTCGGCTCAATGGGAGTCGGCTGCGGAGCAGGTATGGGAATGGTACCCGGAATGATGGGCGGAATGGGCCAGATGGGTGGATCCAATCCCCAGCAGATGATGGGTATGATGCAGATGATGAGCGGAATGATGAACATGATGCAGGGATCAATGGGTCAGATGGGCATGATGGGTGGTATGGGCCAGATGGGCGGAATGGGAATGATGGGTGGAATGCCCGGCCTCGGAATGGCTCCCGGTATGCAGGGAATGCAGCCCCCGTTTGGCGGACCCCACGGACCTCACGGACCCGAAGGTCACCACGGCCAACATGGCAAGCATCATGGCGAACATGGCAAACACCACAAGAGCAATTTCTTTGAGAAAATAGCAGAGGGATTCGGCGAAGGACTCGGAATGGGCGCCGGACTCGGACTCGGACTTCTGAAATTCTAAGCCTCACACAAGGTTGAAATATCATAAACAGATGGGTTATAACCCGTCTGTTTTTTTATATTGGTTTTCTGATACCATTTTTCAGACTTTATGGATGCACATTGTCATTCCATCTATATACCATAATGATATCTTCTGTCATACAGTAGATATTTTCTCATTGTATTACATGTTAACAACATGTTCACAGAAAAATCAGTCGAACTGATTGATACATATTTCCACTTTTGGTATAATAAATTCATACATAAAAAAAGGGGGTAATTATGGATAAAATAAACAGATCAAGCATTTGCCTCACGCCAAATCCTCAATCTGCCAGAAAGCCCACTTTTAAAAACGGAGTAAACCAGCAGCCACAAACAGAAACATTCAAGCTGGAAACAGAACATAATATCTCCGGGATTCCTGCAGAGACAGATAATAAAGATGCAGATTCAGAGTAATTTTTGCTGAGTTATGATTCTGCAAAATGAGTTATCGGTACAGGAATAAAAAGATAAGTGGCAAGGCAACCATCTGATGTCAATTAACTGAAACAATTGCTATAAGTGGAAATTTGCGGATCCCGGTTGTATATGGGTAAAGCAACCCCGTCAATATAGCAGATATTTTGTAAGAATGGAATTGAGTCAGAAACCGGATAGAAATCAGACAATAAGTAAACGGGGCATAAAATGCCCTTTTTTATTTTTATTACCAAACCTCCAACTTAACATCAATAGCTTCTCCCTCATACTGTTTTCCAATGGATATTCCGGAAGCGAACAAATAAAACATGTGAAACCCATCTCTACCGGCAAACCATTTTTTTTGTGCCTTTTTGTAAAAAAGCGTGGTTCCCTCTGACGGTCCCCAACTCCCCGTCGGTCCCCAAACCCCACGATCCCTGGTCGGTCCCCCAATTCAAAAGTTTTGGGAAGGAGGTCCGGAGGAAACTTTTTTCAAAAAGTTTTCTCCGGGAGCTTGGCAAACGGTTATAATTTTCGTGAGCGATCAGACAAATCCATGCCTTAATTCCTGGACATTGCCTCTACCTCCCGGTAGGTCCCCTTAACCTCAATACCACTGAATTAGCAAAAAACCACTCCAATCCCAATCCCCAATTTTCTTGTTTTTCAAGGAGGGAGGTTCGGAAGGTAACCTCGCTTTTCCAAAAAAGCGTGGTTCCCTCTGAGGGTCCCCAACTCCCCGTCGGTCCCCAAACCCCACGGTCCCTGGTCGGTCCCCCAATTCAAAAGTTTTGGGATGGAGGTCCGGAGGAAACTTTTTTCAAAAAGTTTTCTCCGGGAGCTTGGCAAACGGCTATAATTCTCGTGAGCGATCAGACATATCCATGCCTTAATTCCTGGACATTGCCTCTACCCCCCCCGGTAGGTCCCCTTAACCTCAATACCACTGAATTAGCAAAAAACCACTCCAATCCCAATCCCCAATACTCCTGTTTTTCAAGGAGGGAGGTTCGGAGGGTAACCTCGCTTTTCCAAAAAAGCGTGGTTCCCTCTGAGGGTCCCCAACTCCCCGTCGGTCCCCTAACCCCAAGGTCTCTGGTCGGTCCCCCAATTCAAAAGTTTTGGGATGGCGGGTGCCTGCCCGCAGGGCGGGCGCGAGGAAACTTTTTTCAAAAAGTTTTCTCCGGGAGCTGGGCGAATGGTTATGAATCTTTTTTTGAGAAACCGCTTTTTGAAAAAGCCGGTTTCCCAAACCCTTCCGGCAAAAACTTTCAGTACATCATTTTTCTGCCCTCTTTAATTCCGTTTTCTGCATATCGACACAAACTTCAATCGATATAGGAATTCCTGTAGGGGAGAGCCAATGTGCTCTCCCGCAACAACCTCCTTCCAACCGCCAGCAAACCAAATAACCACATGCTTGGCCAACGACTGTAGGAGGAGGGGTTTGCTGGCGGTTGGCGGTTTGTTTTAGGGCAGGCGGGACGCCTGCAATCCGGCAGATATTTGCCCAGATTGCGGTTTTAGGGTTTGATGGTGGAACAGGTTTGCGTTTTGGGCGGACCGGCGGGTCCGCGTCGAGCTTACAGATGAGTGCAACTGGTTTAGCGAGTAACTACCACATTCGGTATTAAAATAGGTTTGGAGTTTTGAAAAACATAGTTTTCACACTATCTCTATAAACACATAAATCATTATTTGTTAACAACATGTTTACATCCGGGCTCTTCTTTTCAATTGATACAAATATTCGATTTTGTTATAATAAATTAAAGATATGACAGGAGGTTAAGATGGACGGTATAGGCAGGACTAACAACAATTTTCCGGTTACTCCGGACTCAGCCAGAAAGCTTGGCACATCAGCAGCAGCAAATGAACAGACAGCAGTAAAAGACTCTTTTTCATCAGAACAGAAAAGTGAATTATCACAACTGATTGATAAAGCCAAAAATTTCTTCAAAAACACTGCAGCAGCTTTAGTATCAAAATCAGGAAAAGGAAGCAGCTCAGGCAAAGGCTCAGCAAAACCCTCAACTTCATCAGGTAAGGGATCATCAAAACCCACCACCTCATCAGGCAAGGGATCATCAAAACCCACAACCTCATCAGGCAAAGGATCATCAAAACCCACAACCTCATCAGGCAAGGGATCAGCAAAACCCACAACCTCATCAGGCAAAGGATCAGCAAAACCTACAACCTCATCAGGCAAGGGATCAGCAAAACCCACAACCTCATCAGGCAAGGGATCAGCAAAACCCACAACCACATCAGGCAAGGGATCAGCAAAGCCCACTACCTCATCAGGCAAGGGATCAGCAAAACCCACCACCTCATCAGGCAAAGGTTCGGCAAAGCCCACCACCTCATCAGGCAAGGGATCGGCGAAAAGACCAAGAGGCAAATAAAATTTTAATAAAGGGCATTTTTCAGTAAATGTCCTTTTGATTTTCGGAGGAATCTATGAGCAACTGGGAAACAAGCAGAACACTTCTGGAAAGAATGGCAATAAGAGAAGAAAAACTGACGGAAATCAGGAAGATAGAAGATGAATGGTATAATCTCGACGATTTATCCTCTCCTGAAGCATACAGACTGATGGTGGAATGGACAAAACAACAGATTGAAACTACAGGTGCCAGAGGCATTGTCATAGGCGTGTCAGGGGGAGTCGATTCAACACTGGGAGCACTTCTTGCAAAAGATGCTGCGCCGGATAAAACCATTGCCCTTATGATCCCTTCAGGAACTAACGGTGAGGATGCTGCAGACGCCCGGAAAATAATCGAAGTCCTTCAGCTTCCAGCCCAGACCATAGACATAGAACCTATTGTCAATGTTTTTATAAACACCGTCAATCCTGTCTCCGCTGATTCAATATACGGCAATACAGTTTCAAGAATACGAAATGCCGTTATGTATGCCCGCGCCAATGCAGACAACCTCCTCGTCCTCGGCACCGGAGACCTTGACGAAGCATATATCGGATACTCAACCAAAGGAACAACTTCCGATCTCTTTGTCACAAACGGCCTCCACAAATGGGAAGTAAAAGAACATGTCAAAAGAGAGCTTGGCAGATACGATGCGGAACTGACAGAAAGAATAATATCCAAGCCTTCCACTCCCGGATATAAAAAAGGACATAACGCAGAGGATGAAATCGGGATTTCCTACAACCGTATAGGATCTGCAATCGATCTTATTTTAAACTTCTGTGATGTCCACAGCACCGGAATACTACCGAAAAATGTCCGGGAATTTGAAGCGGAAATCGAACAGAACAACCTCAAACCAGAGGATATTCTGCATGTGGAAAAACTCATAATATCAAACTACCACAAAGGTTTTGGCTCTCCGTCACTGTGGAGGAGCAGATAGAAATCACACCTGTAATTTCCGGAATGATATCAATGGATCGGAAATTAAATCACATCAGTGAACATAAAAAATAAAGGATTTATCGATATTCCTGAACAATTCAAGAACTACATCAGGATTAGTAAGAAACAGAGGTTATTAAGTGATTAATTATTTCAGCCAGGATTTTAAAAGCGGCTTCGCTGCAGTTGTTGGAAAACCCAATGTAGGCAAATCATCTCTTGTCAACCACATAGTAGGTAAAAAAGTAGCCATAGTCTCGTCAAAACCACAGACAACCCGGCACAGGGTTCTCGGAGTAAAAAACTATAACAAAGCTCAGATTGTATTTGTTGACACCCCCGGAATTCACAACCCGGAACACGAACTGGGCAAATTTATGGAAAAAACATATCTCGGCGAGATGAAAGATGCTGATATAGTGCTCTTTATTGCAGACTCCACTCACGATATAAGAGATGAAGACGAAATCGCACTTAAACACCTCTTTAGCGGAAAAAAACAGCCTAATGCCCCGATATTTCTGGTCATGAATAAAATTGACATTTCTGATCCTGAAAAACTCAAAACAAGAGAACAGGTCTTTCTGTCAAAAGGCAAATTTGCAAAGGTTTTCCATGTATCCGCTCTCACCGGTGAAGGCGTGGAAGAAATGGAAAACCAGCTAAACGCACTTCTGCCTCCCGGTCCCCCCTACTTCCCTCCCGGACAGGACAGCGATCAGTCTCAGGAATTTCAGATAAGCGAAATTGTTAGAGAAAAAGTCCTCGAAAAAACAAGACAGGAAATACCCCACTGTGTTTTTGTACACACAGAAGAAATCAGAGAAGGCGAAACACCTGATATCACCTACATCAGAGCAATTGTTTATGTCGAAAGAAAGAGCCAGAAGGGAATTATTATCGGAAAAAACGGTTCCATGCTAAAGGACATAGGTACTCTGGCAAGACAGGAACTGGAACCGCTACTGGGAACAAAAGTATTTCTGGATCTTTGGGTAAAAATTAAAGATGACTGGAGAGACAGAAAAGACCTGCTCAAATCCTGGGGATATGAAATATAGTGGTTTAACGGTAATTTTGTTTAAAAAATTTCAACAAAATTGCAGGTTTTATGAAGTATTCATTGAAATAAATTCACTCAAATTTCTGAGCCTGGCAGAGACTAACTATTGATTCAAAGTAAGCTTTCCAGTAGATTCTTCACAGGCGCAAATTTATATTTTTGATAACTTCAAAAACGAAAGAGGATTCGTATGTCTAAGAAAGTAATGGTTTTTATCGATGGCAGCTGGCTTTTTCACAATCTGAGCCATTTAAGGGAGATCTTTCAGGATCCCAACTATGTTATCGACTACAAAAAACTCCCAAAAATTATTGCAAAACATATTGAAGATGAAACTGGAAATATTGCCGACATTGTACGAACACATTTCTTTGGGGCTATGCCGATTAATAAACCAGGCTTCGACCCCACACCCCAGCAGAATTTTTTCACTTTCCTCGAGAGAGAGTGCCATTATGTTATGGAAATCCATGACATAGACTTCAAACACAATCTTGACATCCGCCCTGAAGAAAAATGCGTGGATGTAGCCCTTGCCACCTCAATGATGATGTATGGAGCAATGCCCGATATCTATGATATTGCAGTTCTGGTAGCAGGCGACCTCGATTATATGCCCCTCCTTAGAAAAGTCAGAATGGTTGGAAAAAGAACCATGCTCGTGGCTATGAGATCCTTTGCCGACTATTCACCCAGCAACGACAAACTTATAAATGACTACACTCTTTATGACTACAATGTTATGTACATTGACGATTATCTGGAGGAACTCCGTTTAGTCAGGGAGAAAAAGCTGAGAACATGCAAATCCTGCGGCGAGAAAAAATTCACATTCTGGGAAGGCGATCCCTTCTATTGCCCTAACTGCCTCAGAGATTATGCGGAAAAAAACAAACCGATGACGAGAGCTTGCACAGCTTGCGGAGCTGAATCGGAAACATCATGGAAAGGCGAAGTATTCTACTGCGACGAATGCAGGGATAAATACAGGACAGGAAGATGGTAGAAACCAAAGCAGTTCAGACGATAAAAGAACTTAATACGATTGTAACTGATATCAGGGATTATACTCACGATATCAAAGGGATAACCCTTCAGCTTCCTGAAGGAGAAGAACTGGATTTTAAAGCCGGTCAGTTTGTCCAGTTTTTTATACCTCCATACGGACAGTTGGATAAGCCCATATTCAGGACATATTCGATTGCATCACCTCCTTCTTCAAAAAACAGGATAGATCTGATTATCAGATATGTCCCGAACGGTGTGGCAACAACATATATTTTCAACCACCTCAAAGTGGGAGAAAGCATCAGAATCAAAGGGGCTTTCGGACGTTTTTTCCTGAGAGACTGCGAAAATGATATTCTGTTTATTGCCGGAGGCTCAGGTATGTCGGCGGTGCTTTCAATCATACTCGAAATGTATGAAAAAGGCTGCCCAAGACAAGCCAGATGTTTCTTCGGTGCTGTGTCAGGACGGGATCTGTATCTGTTGGACGAAATGAAAGAAATTGAGAAGAAAATGCCCAATTTCAGTTTTATTCCAGCTTTATCCTGCCCTACCCCTGAAGATAACTGGAATGGCGAAACCGGCCTTATAACAGAAGTTGTTGACAGACATGTCAAATCGGGAGATACAACCGATGCCTACCTGTGCGGAAGCCCGGGTATGATCGATGCCTGTATAGAAGTTCTCCACAGAAAAGGAATACCGGATTCGAGGATATTCTTCGACAAATTTGTAACACCGGGAAAATAAAAGTTAACCAGCCGGAATCCTGTAAAATCAGGGTTCCGGTTTTATTTTTCGGAGAATTAATATACTTATAAGAGCAGGTGCGATTATAAAGCTGAAAAACAAATGAACAAACCCCAACATTTCCGCTGAACCCAATGAATACCCCTCAGCAAAAATCTGACGCCACAAAAGAACACAAACTCCTGATAAAACCAGCATAAGGATTACTCCAGGCAAACCCGCCTGAAATCTGATCCTGAAATCGAGGTTCTGCATGGATTTTATTAGTTTTGAAAAGAAATGATCGATGAGAATCAAAACGGAGCCGGGGAAAATCAGTTCAGCAACAGCAATAACTGCAATTACAGGAGATATCAGAGAAAATCCGTTATCAGTTTTGACAAAAAGACCATTGAGCCGTGTAACAAAAACATAGAACTGAACCGGAATCATGCAGAAAATTCCGGTTAGCGTCCCAACAGCAGAACCGGCTTTCATATAAGGAGAAACACCGGCATGAATAAATAATCCTGCAATGTATGAAAAATAGAAGATGATAAAAAATTTAACAGTTTTAAGACAATCACCGATGAAAGCCGTCAGAAGAAAATCCCCGTCTTTTCCTTCCCATCCCCTCTTCCTGATTTTGTAACCGTAAAAACCGGAAATCAAAGCAGCGGTAAAAACTCCCGAAAGAATGGTTATATGTATAAGGTGCTCCGATCGCTTATGGATAAATGCGATGATGATGAAAAGTGTTAAAAAAATTAACACATTCATCCTGGATTTGATAAACTCCATTATCCCTTTTTCATTTTCAGTTTCAAAAACCCTGAGGCGGATGAAACCAAATGTATATATTAAAACAACTGTTAAAAAAATTAACACCTTTGAAAAAACAATCAGGCAAAAATTTCCGAACCCTTTTCCCCTGTTTGATAAGCTCCTGTTTTCAAGGGAATTAATAAAAACAACCACCGCATCTGCAATCGAAGGATCGGTAGGCTCGGTGTAATGATCGCTGAGATAGGACTGAAAAAAGAACCTGCTTTTCTCCCCTGTTCTGACGGCGGTTTTCAAATCGGCGGTATTATCTGAAATGTTAACATTGCATGATTTATCAATTGTTTCCTGAAACGAAGTCAGCATTTTTGTCCTGTTGTGCAATTCATCAAAGATTCCGGCTGTTAGCATAAAATGCTGAGGTGCAGCCGGCTCAAAGGATACCGGATAACCTATGGCGATTACGCCTTTCACCATTTTATTTTTACAACCGGTTACAGAGGCGATATTGCCCCCTATGGAATGGCCTGAAATATAGATAGCTGATTTATCAACAAAAGGCTGAGTGTAAAGAAATTTAACAGCTCCTGCTGCATCTGCAGTATAATCTGCAAAATCCCGGCTTTTCCCGTTGGAAGCGGTACGAAGCAGGATTAAATCCAGAACGGCGATTCCGTTTTGCGCAATACAAACTGACGAGGGTTGAAGTGCTTCCCTGTTCTGAAGCCCATAATGGATGGAAACCAGGACGGGATATGTATCTGTCTTTTTCCCTCCTGTGCCGTCAGAAAGAGAGCCTTTCTCCCCGCAAGGCTTATACAGAACCCCTTCAACAATTTCCCCCCGGTCGTTTTCAAACCGCACATTAAGAACTTTATAATCCCCCGCTCCACCCATAAAAACATAAACAGCCCCCAATATTCCGGAGAGAAATATGAGAAACAGAATTGCAAAGGCATTTTTCCTTATCATAGTCATACTTTTCATAAATTGTTCAAAAACGGTTTTTCACCACAAACATTCTGCAAAGGAAACATTAAATCCCCTGAGGAAAAACTTTAACACTAAAACAAATTGTGTTACAATAATGAGATAGAGTTTATTATGAGAATTAATATCAAACCATATCCTTAAAGTAACAACAAAATTTGGTATTTATAAACAAAGAGTATTGGGGAGTTTATTATGAAAAAATTAGCTGGAATGCTGCTTGTTTTCATCGCTGTTATGTCTTTGAATCCGGTTTTTGCATGCCAGGCTTGTGTAACAAAGAATTACCCGGCTATTTCACCCTTGGTTTTACTTATTGTAACAATATTAATTTGGCTCGGTGCTTATATAAACTGCAAAAAAACTATTTATATACTCGCCGCTTCAGTTCTTATATCCCTGTTTCCTTTATTTTTAAGTCTTCATTCTCTTTCAGAATTTGATAAGGCTAAGTATTCAGTTTTTTTTCCGTCATTATTCATTCTTCTTTACTTCGGGGTTAGTGCATTTACATTTTTCACTTCCCTTGTTAAAGAGCAGAAATACAGAATGTATTTATATTCTCTGACAATGCTAATCTTAGTATCCACATTCGGATGGTGTATTTATCAGGCAGACTGGGTAATAGGGGTCAGCAATCATTTTCTGATCTGCTACCACAATGTTAATGAACTGACTGAGGCTGTTTACAATTTCAGGGAAAAAAACGGAAAATGTCCTGAAAGCCTGAATGAGCTGAAGCCGGACTATATAAATGAAATTCCGTCATGTTACAAAGGATCATTCAGCAAAAAAACACAGGATTACTATCACAAACTTTATGGAATAGATCTTTCCGGCTATCATTATGCGGTCTCTCCCGACAGGCAATCCTTTGTGGTTTACTGTCCGGGATATAATCACAGAGGCCCCAATGAGCCTGCAAACGGGTATGGTGATATAAAAAGCCTGCTTCCGAATGATGAGCCAAGGGAAAAGTAATAAAGCCGGTAAATCCAACTAAGCATGAATCGCTGCAACACTTTTTCTGCAGGATTTTTTCAGCTATAATGAAAGAATTATGAAAACATGTTATCAGGGGCTAATCTATGAAAATCCGGATTAAATCTATACTTGGAATAATAGCAGCTTTTATGCTGGTTTCAGTTCTTCCCTGTTTTGCAGGGGATGTGGTAATCAGAGTATCCGTATTGATGAATCAGTATGCAATGAGGGTTCAGGGAAAGGGAAACCTTGAAATCAAAGATGCATACACCCTCAAAAAAATTGGTTCGTTTCCCGGCGATGTTACGATTAAAATTGTAAAGGGAAAGATATTTGCCAACAAAACCGAAACCAACTCAAAATTTATCTATGTGGTTGCAGAAAAGCTGAATTCCGTAACAACCCTCAACGGAACCGGTTACAGAGGTTATTACCTTATCGGATTCAATGATCAGGGCAGGCTTCAGGCTATTAATTATGTTGACCTTGATGATTATATTTCCGGAGTTCTCGGAGGCGAGATCAGCGCTGCGTGGCCCCTTGAAAGCATAAAGGCGCAGGCTGTGGCTGCAAGGACATATGTTATGTATAAACTCCAGCAGGGTAGATCAGGCCTTTATGATGTGGTAAACGACACAGGGGATCAGATGTATATCGGAGTAAGAGGAGAATCACCGGTTTTCACAAGAGCAGTCAATGAGACAAGGGCGCAGGTTCTTGCAAGAGATAACAAAATCATCTGCGCTTATTATCATTCGAGCTGCGGAGGCGGAACTGCAGATTCTGCCAATGTGTTTCAGGGAAGCACAGCAGGCCTTTCAGGTGTAAAATGCCCATTCTGTTCAGGAGCACCCAACAGCAACTGGGGAAAGAGCCTTGATGCCGAAATAATTAGGCTCAGGCTTGCCAGAAACGGAATAAAAACCGGAAAGATTTTCTCGATAAAGCCTTATTCGAGGGATAAATACAACAGAGTGATTTATCTTGAAGTAAAACACGAAGGCGGAGTAAGCTATATTTTAAGCTCCGAGTTCAGAAAATCCATCGGTTATCGTGAGATAAAAAGCACAAAATTTGATATAAAACCACAGGGAATAATACCGGGTAAATATTCCAGAAGCATAGCTTCAAACAGAAGCAGAATTCCATATCTTTCCAATACAGGCGGAAGTTCATTCAATGATATGTCTGCAATGTCAAATATACCTTCTGCAACAGCAATGACAAACGGTATTCCCTCCGCCTACTACTTCACCGGTTCAGGATGGGGCCACGGCGTGGGCCTCTGCCAGTGGGGTTCAAAAGGTATGGGCGCTGCCGGTTACACATACAAACAGATACTTGCCACATATTACCCCGGAATGATTTTATGCGAGATTGAAAGTAATGACTGAAAAAACCGTTTTTACACCTGCTGACAGGTTCAAATGCCTGTTCCGCAAGGAATTTTACATGATATTACCCAACTACTTCTGCGTTCTGATTCCCCTTGCATCTCTTATGGCGTATCTGTCCCATAGGTTTTTGGATAAGTGGATCGGATGGACGCTGCCCATTCCCCAACCCTGGAATTTCGTGATTTTCGGAATTTGTCTGGTATGCGGATTCTACGGTCTTCTCTGGACATACAGCTATCTTATCCTTGAAGGCGGCGGAGGACCCTGCCCGCCCTTTACAGCCAAAACAAAATGCATGGTAAAAACAGGTCCATATAAATATGTCCGCCATCCGTCGATTCTGTTTAAACTCCTCGGCGTTATCGGGCTGGGAGTTGCATTCCAGTCCCCGTCGTTTCTTCTTGTGGTTATCCCCACACTGCTCACAGGTTCACTTTACAACAACTATATTTTTCAGGAAAAGCCTATGATAAAGCAATTCGGGGAAGAGTTTCTTGAGTATAAGAAAATCACCCCAATGCTGATCCCCGATTTCGCAAGACTTCTCGGGCTTAAGAAATAGAGTTCCAAGGGTTTAAAGTGAAGGCGAACCCTGGGAGGTTACGTCGGGGTTGGAGATATTGTGTATAAACTGCTTTAATATCGGATTTCAGTCCTGTGGCAATACAAACCCTGTAACCACAAGCTTTTAACCATTTCAATGATTTCTCATTTAATAAAATTTGCCCCTAAACCGAAGCCATAAATTTTACTCAATTTTGTTCTGTACTCTGAAAAATGACTTGTTACACAAACTCTGAAGCCAGATGCAGACCGAAAGGGTCCGTCTTCACTACACAGGCTGCGCCAAAACTAAGATTTTTCACTAAGCTGACACAATATATTGTTTTGAACTTTGCAGCATTTCCAATATATTGTATGCCTGCAACAGAAATTTGGAGTTTTGTCTCAGCCTGTACAGACCTGCTCACAGCCCGCAGGAATTCACGGCAACCCCATCGCGCTTGTCCCACAACTGATCAAACGAACTCGTATTCTTTCCGCAGACTCTGAAAATGGAAATATGAGGCTAACTGGCGGTTGGCCATGTGTTTGAGGACCCGGGGGACAGGCGGGACGCCCATGAATTAAGGCATGGATTTATCTGATCACTCACAAGAATTATAACCGCACGCCCAGCTCCCGGAGGAAACTTTTTTGGAAAAAGTTTCCTCGCGCCCACCCTGCAGGCGGGCACCCGCCATCCCAAAACTTCTGGAATTGGGGACCGACCGGAGGGGTTAGGACCGACGGGGATTTGGGGACCGTCAGAGGGAACCACGCTTTTTTAAAAAAGCGAGGTTGCCCTCCGAACCTCCCTCCTTGAAAAACAAGAGTATTGGGCTGGAAATTGGA
>JAJTBE010000047.1 GCA_021287065.1 Bacillota bacterium | reverse complement strand
CAGGAATTTTCCGGCAACATAGTGTCTGCAGGTTGTGAAACAATTGTAAAAACATTAGTCATTCCCTTTTTTTCGGAATAAACTTTAACAAAATCAAGAACACTTTCATCAATATCTACAGCATATACTTTTCCCTTTGCTCCAGTAATATCCGAAAGATAGAATGTAAGAAAGCCTATGCCTGATGCAATATCTGCTACGACATCACTTTTTTTAACATTCTCAGCAATATAGGATTCCAGCAATGAATCAGGTTTTCTATAGATCCCGCAGGAAATCATCTGTCTGAGACCTTCACTATAATTGAAATCACCTTCGATAAAAACTGTTTTTCGATTTTTTTCAAGTTCAAGATTTTTATCTTTGCCTCCTATTGGCTTTACACATCTGAATCCGATAACAGAAGTGATTTCAGATTCCCTCACGGCAGCTCTGAAAGAACACTTATTCCACGCAGGCATATAGGTACATGCTCCAGCCCGAACGACTCTCATTTTTCCTCCAAATTCCGGCCCAACCACATTATTTTCGAGGAAGTAGGACGAACAGGTCCATTGGAACACATTTCCGACCAAATCAGCAACACCAAATGGACTTTCACCATTTTTATTTTTACCAACCGAACGGCCTCCAATATTTTCCGGTTCAACAAGCTTATCATCCCATTGATTACCCCACGGGTATTCTCTTCCATCTCCCCCTGATGCAGCAAGATACCATTCAGCCTCGGTAGGAAGCCTTTTCTCATAAAATTGCGCATAAGACTCTGCATCATTATACGAAACCCTGACAACCGGAAAATCAAGTTTTTCATCCGGCATCCCTTCAATTTCTCTCTCTTTATCTTCTTTTGTGCTTGGAGTTGATTTCCTTAAATAATCAAGATACTGCCTGTTAGTAACTGGGTATTTATCAATATAAAAAGACGAGAGATTAAAAGATTCAGTTTTTCCTGAATTTACCGGCATATCGATATTTTTTGCAGGTATAATCACCATTCCCTGTTTAGACTCTGTTTGCTCAATCTTGATAGTATCTGGATTTGTTTTTGTGTAAAACAGAATCACTCCAATCGATATTATTATGATAATTACTATTGCTATAACCCAATATTTTTTCATTTTTCCTCCATCTAAACAAAGCTATAAATCTGGCAAATAAAGTTAAAGCAAATATCTTTTTAAGATAGAATAATTCAACCACAATCAAATTAATGAAGATTTTAAAAATAGCCTTGATTATTGTTTTGATGTTCATATGGAAGAAACTAAATCAGAAGGCTATTTCATCAAAAAATTATATCACAATTCTCAGATGAATTCTACAGCTAATACCGGCAACATTATCAGTTGTTTTAATATCATAAAAAGAAATTTTACAATCCGATGTATTAAAACTTTAGATGGTCATTTGTCTTATTCCTGATAAAAATGAAAAAACTACCAGCCACCATCTTTTTATCATATAATCCTCTGGAATCTATTTTTAGAACAAAAGTTCAACTGACTTTTATACATTTTAACAGATTTTTTTATACAATTCCAAACAGACAGGATTTATATCTTTCGTAAATAAATATAATAATATTCCCGGACCCGGAAGGACAGCAGATAAATCTGACCATCACGGAGGGAGAAAAGATGAACAAACCTCTTGAATTAAGAAAGTTTGTGGCGCCGGAGTTTATTTTTGGAACAGGCGCGCTTGAAATGACGGGGAGATACGCAAAGAACCTTGGGGGGGAAAAAGCGCTTATTGTTACGGATCCGGGCGTTATAGAAGCCGGATGGGCGGATAAGGTAATTGCATCTCTTAATGAACAGTCAATTCCATACACCGTATTCAGCGAAGTTACTCCAAATCCCAAAGATTTTGAGGTCATGAAGGGAGCAGAGGTTTTCTCCGCCGAGGAATGCAATCTGATAGTTACCGTAGGGGGCGGAAGCCCGATGGATTGCGCCAAGGGAATAGGGGTTGTATCATCCAACGGAGGATATATCCTCGATTATGAAGGGGTTGATATGATTTCAAACCCCATACCTCCGATTATCTGCATTCCCACCACAGCAGGCACTTCAGCAGATGTTTCCCAGTTTGCAATTATCGCAGACATACCCAACAAAACTAAAATTGCGATTATCAGCAAGATGCTTGTTCCCGATGTGGCTCTGGTGGATCCTGAAACAACAACAACCATGGATTCCTATCTGACAGCCTGCACAGGAATGGACGCTCTTACCCATGCCATTGAAGCTTATGTTTCAAACGCAAGTTCTCCGGTTACCGACTTGCTGGCTCTCAATGCTATCAGACTGATTTCGGGAAATCTGATAAAAGCTATTGAAAACCCCTTTGATTTAACATACAGAACCCCCATGATGCTTGGCAGCCTCGAAGCGGGCCTCGCATTTTCCAATGCAAGCCTTGGAGCAGTGCACGCGATGGCGCACAGTCTCGGAGGACTTATGGACCTTCCCCACGGTGAATGCAATGCGATCCTTCTGGAATATGTTGTTGACTATAATTTTGAAAGCTCAGCGGAAAGATATTCGGGAATAGCAGAAGCTTTTGGAATAAATATAAGCGGCATATCAAATGTGCAGAAGAAAAATCAGCTTGTTGACAGAATCAGAACATTCAGAAAAAACGCCGGAATATTAAAATCATTACACGATATAGGAGTGAACCCGGACTCTATAGGAGCACTTTCCGAAAACGCATACAAAGATCCATGCCTTGTTACAAATCCTGCAGAACCAACATTAAACGACATAAAGGAGCTTTATGCCAGAGCTATCGGATAAAAATCCGGAAAATTGGAATCAGTTAAGAAAAAAAATTATCGGACTCGGAGAAACATCACTGAGAAAAAGTCATTATCCCGCCTTTCAGCAAAGACAGGCGGAAAATGAAACAATCAGAATGATTTCCGAGCTGTTCCTTGATGTTGAGCTTCTCGAAGATGTATTAAAAAGACTTCCGCAGTTTCTGTCAGAAAGGTTCAAATACCCTCTTGCCGCAATTACACTCATAAACAAACACACAGGCAGGCTTGAAATAATCTCCAAAACCGACAATTTCGAAACAAATCCGGACATACCCGACGAAGAACTGATTGTTGAAATCTCTTCCCAGACTGTAGCCACCGGCACAACAAAAATTATCGGCAAAAGCAGCATAACGGAAAAACATGAAACAAACGGCAAGGATCAGAAGCTTCTCCGTATAGTATGCGCTCCACTGAAAACAAAACTGCAGTGCATCGGAACAATTCTGCTGGCAGACATAAAAGACAAACCGGAAACCGAATCAGGCATAAATACGCTAAAAGTGATAGCCAACTATCTGGCTCAGGAAATCAACAGAAAACAGACGGAAACTGAACTGCAGGAAACAAACAGGGAGCTGAGCGATTATGTTTATATAGTTACAAATTTCCTGAAAAATCCGCTTTTTACAATAAAGGGTTATCTTTATACCATTAAGGATGAGCCGGAATCACTGAATGAACATTTTGACAGAATTATTTTTCAGGCAGACAAAATGATAGGCGTCCTTGAAAAACTGGTTCAATTATCCAGAGCGGGAAAACTGAAGTTAAGAAAAGAAACGATAGAAGTATCAAGCCACATTCAGGCAGTATTCAATCTGATAAAACCTGAGGATATCAGGGTGAAACTTAATATTGAAAATGACATACCATCAATCAGGGTGGATCAGGGAAGCATAATCCAGATATTCTCAAGCTTGCTGCAAAATTCAATCGACTTTGCGGATCCTGATAAGGATGAACTGATAATAAATATTTCAGGTTATGAAACAAGCTCGCGCACTCACCTGAACATAAGCGATAACGGTCTTGGAATAAAACCTGCAATTATTGAAAAAGTGTTTAATCCCGGATTTACAATGGGCAAAAAAACAGGAGCCGGCTTCGGGCTTGCCATTGCTAAAAAACTTATGGATGCCCACGGCGGCAGAATCAGCATCTACAGCGGGGGCGAAAAGCAAGGCACCGAATTCCAGCTCCATTTTCCCAAATAATACAACTCTGTTTACATAAGAAGTTTTACAGGATCTTCCATCAGATCTTTCAGATCTCTCATAAATTCCGCTCCTGCAGCGCCGTCTATTACACGATGGTCGCAGGACATTGTTGCTTTCATCACATACTGAACATGGAAAATGTGGTCATCCTCTTCTTCTTCAAAATCATCTTTGACCAGAATTTCCCTTTTAATAGCTCCTACGGCAAGTATTGCCGAACCGGGCGGGTTGATAATCGCCGTAAACTCTTCTATACCGTAGCTTCCAAGATTGCTGATGGTAAAGGTGGGATTTTTATACTCTTCAGTCTGGAGAGTTCCGTTTTTAGCCTTTTCGATGAGAACTTTAAGCTCCGCATCAATGGCAGCAATTCCCTTGTTGCCGCAATCTCTTACCACAGGGGTAACAAGACCGTCGGGCAGAGCTACCGCAATGCCTATATCAATTGCTTTATGGAGTGTGATGGTATCTCCGTTCCAGGTTGAATTGACAATGGGATGCCTTTTCAGGGTTTCTGCAACGAACTTAATGATAAACGCATTCAGGGAAATTTTTCCCTTTCTGTTTTCATTAAGCCGCTCCCGGGCTTCCAGAATGTTGTCCATCTCAATGCCGAGCTTCAGATAATAATGAGGGGCTGTAAACTTGGATTCTGCAAGCCTTCTTGCGATGAGCTTTCTCTTGCCGGAAACAGGTATAACCGTTCCATCTGAAGTTGCAGGTACGGCTGGAGCTACAGGTATGGGAGCAGGTGCAGGCTTTTCAACGGCGGCAACCTGGGCTGCAGCAACCGCAGCTACGGTTTCGGCAGGAGGATTGACGGCGCATGCTTTGACTTTTGGCACTACAACGGAATGCTCAGCCAGATTTTTTGCAGCTTCCTCCACATCTTTCCTTACAATTCTTCCCTCAGGACCGGTTCCTACTATGGAAGAAAGAACAAGACCCAGTTGTTCGGCGATTTTTCTGGCAAGAGGGCTTATTTTGATTGTTTTACCTCCCTGAACCACCGATACCACTTCCGGATCTTCCGACTTCCGGACCGGTGAATCAGCCGGTTTTACAGGTAATGCACCTTTACCTTCGAATATAAACTTCAGATCCTGTTCTGCGCTGTTTGCCCCCTCCGGTTCGTCAAAAACAAATTCATCGTCTTCTTCGTCATCTTCGTGGGTTTCCAGTGCAAATCCGGAATCAATGCGGAGAAATCCATCAGCCGCTTTACTGAGATTCTGTTCAGGAGCTATTTTGATAGTTCCCGAGACATCTTCAGCAGGTGCAGGAGCCGGTGAAATTTTTTCGCCTTCTTCGCCAATGACGGCAATAGGCTGCCCCACTACTGCATTGCCCCCTTCAGGAACCAGTATATCAAGCAGAACACCATCAACTGCAGCTTCATAATCCATAGCCGCCTTGTCTGTTTCCACTTCACATATAACATCGCCGGACGAAATAGTATCGCCAACTGCTTTATGCCATTTAAGAATCTGTCCCTTTTCCATAGTCGGGGACAGGGCAATCATTAATATATTCTCCGCCATTATCATTCCTCCGACAGTTTATTTTTATCCAAGATACATAACTTTTTTAACAGCTTCGATTATCTTTGGCGCTGATGGCTGAACTGCAAGTTCAAGCCTGTGGTTGTAAGGCATAGGCACATCTTCCGATGAAACAAGTTCCACCGGTGCATCCAGATAATCAAAACAGTTTTTCGAAACAAGCCAGGCCACCCATGAACCAATACTGGCAACAGGCCATGATTCGTCAATAACCACACATCGTCCCGTCTTTTTCACGGAATCATAGATTGCTTTTTCATCAAGTGGGCGCAGAGAGCGAAGATCAACGATTTCCGCATCTATACCCGCCTTTGCAAGCTCGGCAGCAGCGTCCTGTGCTGCTTTAAGCGGTTTTGAATGTACAATGAGTGATACATCCTTACCCGGTCTCTTAATATCAGCTTTTCCGATGGGCACAAGATATTCTTCCTCAGGAACTTCGCCTTTCCAGGCATACATCATTTCCCCTTCGAGAAAAACAACGGGATTGTCATCCCTGATGGCTGATTTAAGCAGTCCTTTTGCATCATAAGGTGTTGCAGGTGCAAGCACAACCAGCCCCGGACAGTGGGCATAAAAAGACTGGAGTGCCTGAGAATGCTGGGATGCAAGATATTCAGCAGGTCCGTTGGGTCCTCTGAAAACTATGGGTGTTTTTATCTGACCACCGGACATATATCTGTATTTTGCAGCGTTATTAATAACCTGATCGATTGCCTGCAGTGAAAAATTGAAAGTCATCCATTCAACAATGGGGCGAAGACCCGCCATTGCAGCTCCTATGGCTGCCCCAGTAAAACCTTCCTCAGTGATGGGAGTGTCAATCACCCTTTTGGAACCGTATTTTTCCCACAGTCCCTGACTTACTTTATAGGCTCCCTGATACTGGGCAACTTCCTCGCCGAGGAGGATGACCTTCCCGTCCCGCGCCATTTCTTCGTCCATTGCGTGTCTTAATGCTTCCCTGTATGTAATAATCGGCATAATGTCATAACCTCCTTCAGGCGTAGATGTCCTCATATAATTGATTTATTGTGGGTTCAGGGCTTTCTTCGGCAAATTTCACCGATCTGGCGCTCATTTCCTTAGCTTCCGCATCCATCTGCTTATATTCCTCTTCAGTAATAAGCTCAGCCTGCTCAAGCATTGATTTGAGAATAAGAATAGGATCCTGCCTCTTGTAATCTTCAAGCTCTTCCTTTGTGCGGTACTTCGCAGGGTCGCTCATTGAATGGCCCTTGTAGCGGTATGTTTTAATTTCGAGAAATACCGGATTGCCCTCTCTGGCAAGTCTGGCTGCACTTGAAACTTCTTCGTAAACCTCAAGAACATCCATACCGTCAATGGTTTTGCCGGGTATGTTGTAAGCTGAACCCATAACGGCAAAGTCTTTTACAGATGAAACCCTGTGGTAGAATGTGCCCATTCCGTACTGATTGTTTTCACAAATGTATATAACGGGAAGATTCCAGATTTTTGCAAGATTCAGGCTTTCATGAAATGCTCCCTGATGAATGGCTCCATCTCCGAAGAAACAGAGAACAACCCCTTTTTCCTCAAGATATTTAATCTTTAATGCAATGCCCGTCGCTATGGGAATATGTGCTCCGACAATACCATTGCCGCCCCAGAAGTGTTTTTCCACATCAAAAAGGTGCATGGAGCCGCCTTTTCCCTTTGAGCATCCTGTTGCTTTTCCGTAAAGTTCCGCCATTACAGCATCGGGAGAAGAACCGCAGGCAAGTATATGCCCATGATCTCTGTATGCCGTAACCACATGATCCTTTGCCAGATCAAGGGAGTTAATAGCTCCGACTGCCACTGCTTCCTGCCCGATATAAAGATGGCAGAATCCGCCAATTTTCTGAAGTCCGTACATCTGTGCGGATTTTTCCTCAAAACGCCTGATTTGTATCATATCTTTCAGGAGTTTTTTCAGAAATTCAGGACTATATTTTTTCAGGTCATGATCTTTAACCATTTAAACTTCCTCCCTGAACTTAACGGACTCCCTCATTCCATCAGAAGGTCTGAAATATGAAGCGTCCGTGATTATTGTTTCAAGCACTACATAATCCGCCATATCCTGATTAAGTTTCCAGAAAACCGTAAGTTTTTTGCCTATGCTCTGAATAATTTCTGTTTTAAGCGAAGGATTGTCGATAATATTTGTTACTCCATTAAGAGTAAGCACCTCGCTGATGCTTCTGTTCTGGAAAACCCACTGACAGTGGGGATTTTCTTTCAGGTTGGCTACTTTTTTTGTGGCTGCGCCTGTGATGGAAAAAATTGCATCGGGCCTTCCGGCCTGAAGAGCCGGTGTCAGCCATGTAATGTGGGGTTTTGCTTTTTCATCGGCTGTGCTCAGTATGCCGACCCTTGTTTCGTCAATCATTATCTCAAGTATCTGTATCAATTCCCGTTTAGTCATGTTGAATACCTCCTTGACTAAGCTAACACGCAAACTCCCAAATCCGTTCCCCAATTTGTTAATTAATTCACATTCGATTTAATCCTCCTGCCGGATGTTGTTGAATCCACCATAAAACTCTGTCGGATACGACAAAAACAGTGTCGGATCAGACAAAAATCCCTGTCGGATCCGCCATTTTTTTTAGTTCCAAAGAATTATTACAAACCGGTATCAGATCAGTAAAATATAGATATAGCAAACTTAAAGAAGGCAGTATTACCTGCCGCAGACTGAAAGGACATCAAAACGGGCGCAGGATCCATCCCATCCGCTTGCCTCGGATCCAGGCCTGCTTTGCCGGACCGGAAGATTGCGGCAGGGACTTTTTAAAGCTGCCTTTATTGCAGAGTTTGTTTCCCGGAGAATAATTTTTCGTTAACCCAAATATAATTAGACCAATGGATTTTTCTCTTTCAATAATATTCAGCCAGAGCCGGAGGAGGCAGCTCCTGTTTCCGCCTCCTCCGGAATTCGGATTATTTAAACCGGATGGAACTCACAATTCCACAGGTATTTAGCTCAAATGATTTTGCCTCATTTAATACTACCCGGAAAATAATACTTCACCCGGAAAAACACCTTCGGCACAGCTTTTTACACAATCCCTGAAGCCAGAGGCATTATCAACCTTACTCCTGCTGATTGCACAGATGAGTGCGTTTATGTTATAAATAATCAGAATGAAAATATTGCTGATTGAAGCACAAAAACACAAAATGGCGGCAACTGCTATTTACCCACCTCTGGGTATTGCCTGTCTTGAGGCGTATATAGAAAAATACGCCGATTTTCCTGTTGAAATAAAAACCATATCCACAGACAACCCTGAAGCTGCAATTCAGGCAATTTCGGGAACCCAAAACGGGCAAAACGCCGGAAGTTCAGGTTTTGAGCCTGATATAATCGGCATTTCCGCAGTAACGGAAGGCTTTACCAGAGCAGGGGAAATTGCGGTGCTTCTTAAAAGCAAATACGGCAACATTCCGGTTCTTCTCGGAGGCTGCCATATTTCAGCCATACCTGAATCACTGCCCGAAGCTTTTGACGCTGCAGTCATCGGCGAAGGGGAAATTACATTTCTCCGGATTATTTCAGTGTTGTACCAAAAGGGAAGCCTAACCGGGGAAGATTATTTATCAATTCCGGGAATGATGGTGAGAATTAACGGGAATCCGGTTTTTTCACCATTCAGACCGCCCATAGAGGATCTTGACACAATCCCCTACCCGCGGCGCTCAATACCCAGATTGGGAATCACCCACATGGTTACATCAAGGGGGTGTCCTTTCTCATGCATTTACTGCGCCACTTTTGCACTGTGGGGAAAAGTCCGCGCCCATTCGCCGGAATATGTAACAAATGAAATTAAATATCTTTATGAAAACCTTGGTATAAGGCAGATTATTCTATTTGACGACAATTTCACCGCCTCTCCCAAAAGAGTAAAAATCATAGCTGATAATCTCGAAAAGGAAAATCTTAACGGAAAGATAAGTTATCTATGCTATGGCAGAACAAGAGCCGTAAGCAGAGAGCTGGTCAGTGATCTTGCAAGACTCGGCGTGGATGAGATATATCTCGGAGCCGATTCGGTTCAGGACAGCAGAATAGAAGGCGGCAGGCTGGATAAAGCTTCACTGGCGAAAAATCAGACATCTGTGGACATATGCCACAATGCGGGAATGCGGGTAAACTGCTCTTTTGTGATAGGGCTGCCTGGCCAGACAAAAGAAGACCTTGATGATATTTACAACTTTATTGACAACAACAGAAGCAAACTCACAGGCATTCAGGTTTCCCCAATCAATCTGTTTCCGGGAACTCCCTTGTGGGAATATGCTGTTAACAAAGGGAAGCTGCCGAAACAGATTAAAGACTGGTCCGTACTGGAGAATTTCACCCACATAAGCGGATTCACACCTGAAAATTACATCTATCTCAATGAGAATATGAGCATAGAAACATTTACCGACTACTGCAGAAAATTTGACAATCTGGTTACAGGGGTCATTACATAACTTATCGGAGTTTCACTTCGGAATTATGAAATCCCTTAATCCGGACCTCACCTTCGATGGATAGACTCAGGCGCTTTATCACAGGATGTTTACAGTAATCACAACATGATTCTGACAGATTTTTAAGAGAATAACCGGAGGCACTATGGAGAATTCAAACATGACAAATAATTATGTAGCTGCTTTCGACTTTGACGGAGTCGTATGGGACAGCGTAGATGAATGCTTCCACACGGGAAGGAGATTCTTTGACAGCCTCAGAGATCTTGATCCTCAGATAGAAGAGAAGATTAAGAAAAAATTCCGTCAGGGGAGATACCTTGCGAAAAACGGCGACGACTTTTTTATAAATTTCAGGCTGATAGAAGAAAACCCCCTGATAGATTTTAACAAAATAACCTTTGGGCAGTATTATTCATTCCGGGAAATCTGGAAAGAAGAAATTACCGATTTTGCAGTTAAATTCTATAACGAAAGGGCAAAGCTTCAGAAAGACGAGCCTGAACTCTGGGCTTCCTGGCAGAGACCTATGCCGGGAATAATGGAGCAGCTTCCCCTTGTTAAGGAAAGATTCAAAGATGTTGCAGTATGCTCCACAAAAGATAAAGCAACTATCGAACTGCTTTTTGAAAAATACGGACAGAAATATTCCGTCTATGGAAGAGAGCATTCAAAATACAAACCGGATCAGATAAATTCACTGTCACTTGAGAAAAACACCCCTCCGGATAAAATCATTTTTATAGATGATCTTATCGAAAATCTGCAACAGGTGCAGACCACAGGAGCGATTTGCGTTCTCACAAAATGGGGTTATAATAATGAAGCTCAGTGGCAGAAAGGTAAAGAACTCGGATTTCACCTTATCGGACCTGAAAATATAGCAGATCAGCTTGAGGCTATTGTCAAAAACGGATAATCAGGTTACAATCCGGGGAACCAACATAACAAAGGAGATTCAACCTAATGTGGCTTAAAGATAAAAAACTACTCATAACCGGCGTTGTCAGCAAGCAGAGTATTGCTTACCACATCGCCAAACTCGCTCAGGAAGAGGGAGCGGAAATTATACTTACGGGCGGACCGGGAAGAAGTTCAAGGCTCACCGACAAAGCGGCTCAGTCTCTGGACCCCATACCCGATGTTATCCCTATGGATGTTACCGATAAGGAACAGATAAAGGAAGTAAGGGATGAACTGGAACACCGCTGGGGCAAATTCGACGGTTTTCTGCACTCCATAGCCTATGCTCCCACAAGCTGCATCGGCGGAAATTTTGCAGACGCACCCTGGGAGGATGTGGCAAAATCATTTCAGGTCAGTTCATTTTCTCTGGCAGCGCTGGGCAGCGCATTCGCTCCGCTTATGCCGGGCGGAAGCATTGTAGCTCTTGACTTCGACGCAACAAAAGTGTGGGAAAATTATAACTGGATGGGCGTATGCAAAGCGGGCCTCGAATCTGTTTCCCGTTATCTGGCTAAAGATCTCGGAATAAGATTCGGAATCAGAGTAAACAGCATAGCTTCAGGTCCCCTGCGCACCATTGCCGCAAAAGCAATCCCGGCATTCAAAAGTTTTGAAGATATGTGGAGAGACAGGGCGATCCTCGACTGGTCAGTATCGGAAGATGCAGCAGAAGTGGCAGGAACAGCAGTTTTCCTGTTCTCCGATTTTTCAAGAAAAATAACCGGTGAAATGATTCATGTGGACGGCGGATTCCACATTATGGGATCCCCGGTAATGAGGCCGGAACATACGGAAGGCGAAAATTGAAATACCGGATTAGAAGAGCAAAGAGGCAGGATGTAAAAAAAGTAGCAGCCCTTGCTGTTGAAGCGGTAGAGGCGAGCATATCCAAAATGCGGGATGTCCCCCTTGAAGAAGTGCGGAGATTCCGTAAAAAGGATCTTGACTCCCTTCACGAAACCCTCAACAACAATGCTATCGGAATTTTCATCGCTGAAAATATCGAAGACAATGAATTTCTCGGCCATGTAATCGTGATGAGCGGTTATCTGGAATCCAGCACAGGAGAAGAGCAGGGCTATATTTTCGATTTATCCATCAAACCCCAGTACCGGAGGCTTGGAATAGGAAAGCATCTGATGAAAACAGCGGAAGATTTCTGTAAAGCCGGAGGCATGAAATACATGGCTCTAAATGTTACAGCTTCCAACGATTCGGCAGTCGATTTCTATGAAAACCTCGGATACGAAACCGAAAGAAGACGCATGATGAAAAGACTTGATAAAACCGGAGGAAACGATGCCGATATACGAATACAGAAGTAAGGACCGCACCGGCGAAAAAGCCTGTGAACATTGCAGAAACAGATTCGAAGTATTTCAGAAAATGTCTTCCGAATCCCTGACAGAATGCCCTAAATGCGGAGCACCCGTGGAAAAGCTCATATCAAACTTCAGTTTCGGCATGGGCTTTGATGTTAAGGCAAAAGACTCAGGACTCCATAAACTCGTCAGAAAAGATAAGGGAGTTTACGAAAAGGAATATTAATTCCAATTTCAGTATAATTTCAAAAAGCATAAAAAAAGACGGAGACTTATTAATCTCCGCCTTTTTTGTTTATTCTTATGCCAAAACCATCTGTTTGGCAGATTTGAGTCTGTTTTTCATCTGTTCAGGGGTGAGAATTGTCATAATCCAAGACATATCTATGCCGTGTCCCTGTCCGGTGATTCCTGCCCTGAGGGGAACATAGAGGTTTTTCCCCTTAGCTCCGCTCTTTTTCTGAATCTTCTTTATTGCCTCCATAAAATTGTCGGCGGTAAGTGATTCATATTCATCGAGAACTTCGAGAAATGCATCAAAAACAGCGGGAGTTGCTTCCCAGCCGAGGGCTTCTTTTCCCTGTTCGTCAAAATGAAGCTCGTCGTCGAAGAAGATAGCTGCTTCTCTTGCCACATCAGAAAGAAGAACCAGTCTCGGTTTCAGGGCTTCGGTAATTTTCAGAAGGGTTTCCCTTTTTGATACCACTGTTTCATCATTTACAAATCCGGCTGATTTCAGATAAGGAATCAGGAGTTCCAGAAGTTTTTCGTTGTCCATTTTCTGAATATGCTGGCTGTTGATCCATTTCAGCTTTTCCACATCATAAACCGCAGGGTTCTTCGCCACTCTGTCCAGTGAGAAAGCTTCAATCAGTTCATCAAGGGAGAAAAGTTCCTTTCCTTCCGGCGGAGACCATCCCAGAAGGGCAATATAATTGACCATAGCTTCAGGCAGATAACCTTCCTGTTTGAAAAGGTCAACAGCTACTGTGCCGTGTCTCTTTGAGAGTTTTTCCCTTGAGGGTGAAAGAATCATACTTATGTGGGCAAACTGGGGAACCTGGAATCCCATTGCTTCATAAAGAAGAACCTGCCTGGGAGTGTTGACAAGATGTTCTTCCCCTCTCATCACTATGGTTACGCCCATCTGATAGTCATCAATAACCACTGCGAAATTGTACGAAGGTGTTCCGTCGGATTTGAGAATTACGAAATCTCCGGCAAAATCTTCATCATAAATAACTTCGCCTCTTACGAGATCATTTACGGTAACTTTTCTATCGGGCACTCTGAAACGGATGGCAGGCTTTCTGCCTTCAGCTTCAAACTGTGCGGTCTGTTCAGGCGTCAGGTGGCGGCAGGTTCCATCATATCTGGGATTAAGCTTTTCGTCTTTCATTTTCTGCCGTTTGGTTTCAAGCTCCTCAGGGGTGCAGTAACATTTGAAGGCAAGCCCTTTTTCAAGCATCTCTTCTGCAAATTTTTTATAAATATCAAGACGCTGTGTCTGGCGGACCGGACCTTCATCCCAGGACAAGCCCAGCCATTTCATATCTTCGAGGATTCTTACGATGGAATCTTCTTTTTCCCGTTTTATATCGGTATCTTCAATTCTCAGAAGAAATGTTCCATTAAATTTTCTGGCATACAGATAGTTGAAAAGAGCAGTTCTGGCTCCGCCGATGTGCAGATATCCCGTAGGGGAAGGGGCAAAGCGGACTTTTACTTCTGCATTTATAAATCCGTCTGTTGGCATGGTTTCTGTTACCTTTCTTTATATTTCCAAAGCAGGACCGTATAAAACCCTGAAAAACCATTCAGGATAATTCTCTTACAGGCTCCTGCCGGTATGTACAAATTTAAATATGCTATTTGCGAATGAACTGTCAAACCCTTCCTGCAGGATTTGTAAAAACCCTCTTCGTTCACATCTTTCTCAACCGCAATGAGTTTGTTACAACAGAAACGGAAGAAAATGCCATGGCAAGGGAGGCAAAAACAGGCTGGAGGAAAATTCCCCAAATCGGATACAAAACCCCGGCAGCAATGGGAATTCCTATGATATTATAGATAAACGCCCAGAAAAAATTCTGATATATCACTTTTACTGTCTGCCTGCTGAGGTTTACAGCTTCCGCTGCTTTGGCGGGATCATTTCCCACAATTGTTATATCCGCAGTCTCTATGGCAATGTCGGACCCTGACCCCATGGCGATTCCGATATCAGCTACGGCAAGAGCCGGTGCATCATTAACCCCGTCGCCTGCCATTGCTACAACCTTTCCCTGTTTTTGCAGTTTTTCTATTTCAAGGGATTTTTCATGAGGCAGAACTTCAGCAATCACAGTGTCAATTCCAAGAGTTGAAGCTACATGAGCGGCAGCTTTGCGGGAATCACCCGTAAGAATGGCAGTCTGAAGCCCGAGCTTTTTAAGCCTGCTTACAGCTTCACCGGCAGTGCTTTTAATGGAATCCGAAATAATAGCAGCTGCCGAAGGCTCGCCATCGACAGAAAAATAAACAATGGTGCTGCCTTTGTCTTCATAAGGTTGTATTTTTTCAAAAAAAGGCGTAAAATCCACACCCGATTCCTGCATAAAAGCCAGTTTGCCCGCCAGAACCGTCTTTCCGGCGCATTCACCCTTTACACCCCTGCCGGGATAAGCAAGAAAACCATCTACAGGAAGCAGATCCCCAACACCGGTAATATTTTCACCTCTGGCGGCAAATCTCACTATAGCTTCTCCAAGGGGATGTTCCGACTTATTTTCCACAGACGCGGCAAGGGATATTATATCTTTATCCCCAAAGGTGCGGGAGAAATTCAGAAATTCCTCAACCGCAGGCTTGCCTTCAGTGAGAGTGCCTGTTTTATCAAAAACCACAATATTAATTTTGCCGGCTTTTTCCAGAGCCTCACCTGAGCGGATAAGAATTCCCCGCCCCGCTCCCCTGCCGGTGCCTGCCATTATGGCGGTAGGGGTGGCAAGGCCCAGAGCACAGGGGCACGCGATTATAAGAACGGAGATAAAATTCATCAGCGCTATTGTAAGTGAAGGTTTCGGACCCCAGATAAACCATACAGTAAAAGTCAGAACTGCTATGGATATTACCACAGGCACAAACCACGAAGCGATAGTATCGGCAATCCTCTGAACAGGAGGCTTATGCATCTGAGCTTGCTCCACAATTTCAACTATTTTTGCCAATGCGGTATCCTTTCCGGTTTTCTCTGCTCTGAAAACAAAGCTTCCAGTGGTATTGACGGTTCCTCCCGTAACTTTATCCCCCGTTGTTTTATCAGCGGGAACAGGCTCCCCTGTTAACATAGACTCATCCACAGCGGAGAAACCTTCCGTAACAGTGCCGTCGGCGGGAATTTTCCCTCCGGGTTTCACAACCACAAAATCCCCCGGAATCACATCTTCGGCGGGAATCTCCGATTCCACACCGTTCCTTATCACCACTGCCTTTTTTGCCTGTATTTCAAGGAGTTTCACAATAGCTTCCGATGTCTGCCCTTTTGCCTTTGCCTCCAGCATTCGCCCCAGGAGAATCAGCGTAATTATCATTGAAGCAGTATCATAGTAAACATGGGGTTCACCATTGCCCGAATGTACAAGATGAGGAAAAATAGTTGCAAATGCGCTATAAATGAAAGCAGAAAATGTCCCTACAGATACAAGGGTGTTCATGTCGGAAGTGCCGTGCGCCGCAGCAACCCAGGCTCCCCTGAAGAATCTCCAGCCTGCTCCGAACATCACCCAGGCAGTGAGAAACATCAGAATATAATGCCGCACGCCGAACCCAATTGATTTTACAAAGGGAAAAAATTCAGGCATACCAACAATAAAAATAACAATCGATGCTGCGAGAGCCAGACGGAATTTTGCCGAAAGCTCAGCAATTTCCCCTTTTTTCCGGCTTGAAACCTGCATAACAGGATCTATTATATCCTTTTCATCTGCTTTCAAATCATCCTGAACCTGAGAGGGAAGAATGACTTCGTAACCAGCATCCTCTATGGATTTTTTTATTTCATCGCTGCCTGAGAGCGAACAATCATAAACAACCGTTGCACTTTCAGTTGCAAGATTCACGGCTGCGCTTTCCACTCCCGGAGTTTTCATTATAGCCTGCTCAACTCTCCTCACACAGGAGGCGCAGGACATTCCTGAAACCGGGAAACTTATTTCCACCTTTTTGTTGTTATTATTTCTGACGGTATCCAAATTATCATCTCCGTTAGTGAACTGGTATCAGTTATAACAATTTTTTGAGGTAAATAGTGTCATTCCAGGGTTTTTTATAAAATGCTTTATCAGGAAAAAAAATATTTTATAAAATAAACATTACCCCCCTTGTCAAAAAGTAAAAAATTATTTACAAATAGAAAAGGGGAAATGTTAACAAAATGTAAATTATAACTATAGAGGTCAATAATTTACTGCTAAATTTCCTCTTTTTCCGTTCGGCTCTTACAGCCAGTTCACCAGGAGCCTCCAGCAGTTGCCTACTACAAGGATTAAGTCAGGATTAAGTCAGGAGGAACAACCGATGAAACTGACAGGAATCATCACAATTTTCAGCCTTATCGCAGCAATCTTCTTAGCTACCGCACAATCAGCCTGGAGTTATGTAGATCCGGGTTCTCTCGGAGCCACATATCAGGTGGGTTATATAGTGTTCTATGCGGTATTGTCCTTTTTCGCTTTTCTTTTTTCACCCATAAAAAGGTTATTTGCCAAACTCACCGGTAAAAAAGAATTAACAGGCACAGATAAGGAAGACAATCAGACAGATAATAAATAACACAGGAAATCCAGCAAATAATCAGACAGGTAAACTATAATGCGGGAAATAAAACCTGAAGAAGCAAGGTTTGATCCTGCTTCTTATGTGGATCCTAATTCAAGGCTTTTCAGATGGAATGGGGGCATATTCCGGGCTATCGTCAGGGATAAGGATGAATTCTACGGCCCGATGATTGAGTCTCCATGGTTTCTCGAACTTCAGAAGAAAAGAACAATAGTGGAAACCAATCTGACAGACTACCATCTGGAAGGTTATGGCAGAATATTCAAGCACAGGGAAATACCTTATGTTACCTATTGCCCTGAATGGCCTCCCCTGATGCTGCAAAAAGCTGCGGTTATGACGGTGGAATTATCCCTTGAATTGATAAAACACCGCTTAACTCTTCAGGATGCATACCCCTGGAATATCCTTTTCGAAGGCACAAAGCCCATATTTATTGATGTTGGTTCGATCACACCCTTCTCAGACAAATATCTCTGGCTTCCATACCAGCAATTCTGCAATTTTTTCCTGTTCCCCCTATATCTTTACGGCACAGGACTTTACACGCCAACAAGATCCATGCTGCTCAACTTTATTGAGGGAATTTCCCATGAAGACTGCGATTTTATGCTGCCGCTGTCATTCAGGATGAAACATCCGAGCATTCTTACAACCCTCGAGCTGCCTATTTTTGCCATGGATCTTATCAAACGGCTCAATATAGAGAATAAAATCACCAATACACCGCCGGATTTGAAAAAAGTGGACATGGTACCGGCTAAAAAAGCATTTTTAAAAGGCTTGCTGAAAAAAATCAACGCCATAACCTTCCCCAGAAAAACAACAGCCTGGTCAGAGTATGTACAGGGAGAAACTTCATACGAAAACGAGGAAGGATGGAGTGAAAAACAAAAACTGGTAAAAAGAATCCTTCAGGACCTGAAACCTTCGTCAGTTCTTGATGTTGCCTGCAACAAAGGCTGGTTCTCAGCCCTTGCCGCCCGCAACGGCGCATCGGTTATAGCAGTTGACACCGACGAAACAAGTATGTCAGAAGTCTATAAAATGGCTGATAAAGACAACCTCAACATACTCCCTCTTGTTATGAATATTCTCAACCCCACACCAAGCTTCGGATGGTGCCTCAAGCAATTCCCTTCCGCTATGGACAGACTTAAAACCGATATGGTTTTTGCCTTTGCCCTTATTCATCATCTTGTATTTTCACAATGGCAGAATTTCAGCAGAATAACTGAACTTTTCGATGCATTTGCAAAAAAGTGGCTCCTTATCGAATTTGTGCCTCAGGATGATGAAAAATCCCTAATCCTCCAGGCAAGAAAAAATATGGATTTCAGTTGGTACACTCTGGATAACTTCACCAACGCACTGAAAGATAAATTCAGAAAAATCGAGGTTTTCGATTCTTATCCTGAAGGAAGAAAAATGATACTCTGCACGAAGTAATCAGTGTGGATTTTTTGCATATTTCCGTTTGAAAAACCACTATTGACAGAATTAACCGGCGGGAATATTATAGTGTCCATAGACCATTCAGGTTGAGATAATACGATGCAATTGCAGGAAAAAATATACAACCGGATTGTTACTGAAACTCCCAATATCAGGAACGAGAATTTCGAAGCTATATCCGGTAAAGATCTGAGAGCTATTTTCGAGATTTATGATACCCATTTCTTTCATGGTTTTTTTACCAGTCACTTTGAAGAGAAAAAAGACAGGGAGATAATAACTTTCAGGCTTTCGAACCGAATGACAAGCGCAGGCGGCAAAACAACCAAAAAGAGGATTGGAAAATTAACAGAATACGAAATAACTCTTTCCTCGTATTTACTTTTTCAGGCGTTTAATAAAGCCGATGACGAAGCCAGGGTGAATGGTCTTATATGCCGCAGCAGACTTGAAGCGGCTCTCAGAATTCTCGAACACGAATTCATTCATCTTTATGAGATGATAAAATATGGTGATTCCGCTTGCAGCAGCCAGAGATTCAAAACTTTTGCAGCGGATCTTTTCGGACATACCCATGTAAAGCACGAACTCACTGTAGCCAAACGGACAAGAGTTTGCAACATCAAACCCGGAGATAAAGTGAAATTTGAATACAACGACAGGGTAAAAACCGGCGTTGTTTACAGAATAACAAAACGGGCTACAGTGATGGTAAAAGACGGAAGAGGCACATATATCGACGGTGAAGGCAAAAGATATTCAAAATTTTATGTACCTCTCGAAAGTCTGACCCTGTCTTCAGGAAAGTAACAGGAAAACCAAACCAACAATAGAAATTATCAGAAGGACTCCATCGGAGGAATGATATGAGCAGAGGAAAGATACTTGTTATAGACGACGAAAAAAACATCAGGCTTACACTCACTAAATGCCTGAAGTTTATGGATATGGAAGTCGAGGAAGCAATCAACGGCGAAGAAGCACTTCAGAAATTTGCACCGGACAAATATGATCTGGTATTCCTTGATCTGAAAATGCAGGGAATGAATGGCATGGAATTTCTGAAACTTGCACGAGATAAGGACAAAGAGACTCCCATAGTTGTCGTCAGCGCACACGGTACAGTTGATGTAGCTGTGGATGCTATGAAAAACGGTGCTGCCGATTTTATGCAGAAACCTTTCACACCCAAGGAAATTCAGGAGAAAGTGGAAGAAATTCTCAGCAGGAAAGAGCTTATTCCTGAAAATATCGATACATACGAGGCACATGTCAAATACGCAAGGCAGCTTATCGGCAAAAAAGAGTTTAAGAGTGCGATGGATGAGCTTAAAAAAGCCATAGGAATGGACCCCCTGAAAGCGGAACCTCATCAGCTTATAGGAGCGCTTCTTGAAATCCAGAGCGATCTGGCTGAAGCGAAGAAGCATTATGAAGCTTCCCTGGTTATGGATCCGGGGTTTCTCCCCGCACAGATGGGTCTGGTCAGAGTCAACAAGAAGATGAAGGGCCAGCTCGATTAACCGGAATAAATAACAGAGGCTTTCCCAGTCATTGAGATTATGGGAAAGCCTCTTTTGCTTTTAATGCGGAATTTATGTAAAAAAACTATCTTATTGAAATGCTCATATCGGGATAAAGCCAGTTGTAAACGGTTCTGCAGCCTTCGTAAAGCCTGAGGGTGGGGCGGACGAGTATATCGGGATTGATGTTGTAAACCCTGCCGTATTTAACGGCGTTAATATGCTTCCAGTATCTGCCGTTCATAAAATCTTCCCTTTTTGATGTGGTAAGAATAACTACATCAGGGTTTCTAATCAGGAGTGTTTCAACATTTATCTGGGGGTAGCCTCTGAGATCCGAGGCTATGTTTACTCCCCCTGCCTGTTCGATTACATAATTGATAAATGTTCCCGATCCTGCGGTCATAAGAGGGCTGTTCCATATTTCAATAAAGACCTTAGGTCTTTTTGTGGCAGGCACATTCTTGATTCTCCCGGAAATAAGATTCATATTTTTCTGAAGTTTTACAAGCAAAGTTCTGGATTTTGCCTGTTGTCCCAGAACTTTTCCGGTGAGAAGGAGCGAATCCATAAAATGCTCATATGTGTCCGACTGGATAGCCAGGGTGTTAATACCAAGACTTCGCAGTTTTTCAGGAAGCCTCGGATACAGTGAAGTTTCCACCACAACAAGATCAGGCTTGAGTGCTACTATTTTTTCATAGTTCAGGTATATATCCCCTATTTTTTCCTTTTTTTCCACACCGGGGGGAAAATTGCTTGAAGAAGAAACTCCGATTATCCGTTCTTCAGGCACAAGGGAAAAAACGACCTCGGTTACGCTGGGACCTATGGTGATTATTCTTGACGGGGAGCTGTTAAGGGTCAGTTGCTTTCCTGATTTGTCGGTAACAGTCATAGGGTAATCGGATGCAAAAACATTTATGCGGAAACAGAAACAGACAATGATAATCAGGGCAATCCGGAAGATCCCCATATTCACGATTCTGTTTTTACGCAAAAAGCTGCTCATTTATAATCACCATAAGGTGCTGAAACCGGACCGTTCCTATGGAGTGAATATGTAGTGGGGCAAGCCTACCCTGAGGTAAGAAATCAGCCCCGGAATATCAAATTCCTCCATTTTGAACTCAACCTTTTTACCTGCCATAAAACTCTCTATGCCGAGAGTTTCATTGACTCCCTGAAAGATAAGAGCTTCGTCTTCGCTGGCACATTCAAAGACAAACCAGTCGGAAGTTCGGGGCGAATATCTTTCAGGCCTCTTGCCAAGCCTGTATTTTTCAGCAATCCTGTTATCAATCTCTTCGAGGACATCAAGCCCTTCTTTCAGAAACTTAATGTCGCTGCCAAACTTCTTATGGGTGGATTCCATTTCCATCAGTTCAAGATAATGTTCACCAATAATTTTTGTGGTCAGCATTACCCCGTTTTTCTGTCCGCCTTCTCCAAAAGCTTCGAATATAAGACCGACTTTTACATCACACTGATGATACTGTTTTTCGTCGGTATAAAAGAACCAGTTGTTTATCGGATAATGGACCCGGCAGGAAGTTACCATTTTTCTTATCTCAAGTATATCGGATTTGCCGGTTCCCTTCGGAGCTTCCGTAACATTAACCTGAGCATGCAGAAAATCTCCGTATGTTCCGATATAATCGAGCTGTTCGATGGGGTCGTCGCTCTCTTTGAGCTTTTTCGCTTCACTGACCGCCTCTGCAAAATAATCATGAAGCCGGCGCATATCACCTTTTTTACGAAAGCCTGATATGCTCATAACAAGAGTATATCTGCTGGCTTCAGAGTTGATCCAGTGGTCAGCTTCAACACCATACCAATAGCGCAGAAGAGTCAGAATATTATCAAGTTGTTCTATGGTGACAGTAAGACTGTCCTCACGGGGTTCCTGTTTTGGCTTTTTCCAGAAGAGCACTTTTCATCCTCCTATCAAAAAACCCCGACCCGGATGGTTCGAGGCGCTGATATACCACCTCGGACCCTTACCCGGAGTCCATACACAGGTGCGCTTTCCCAACAGGTTTTCTGGCTCATGGATCTTCACCTTCCGGCGCCTTCCCTCTCACGAAGTGGCATACTGCCGGATGACTCCCCATTCACAGCGGCGGGTACCGCATCGGCTTTTCACCGATTTCCCTAATTCAGGATAAGCATCATAATGTAATTGTTAATGGAATTATACCGCAATCCGCCCCTTCGGACAAGGCTAAATAACGAAGTAAAAAAATAATTGTTTTCAGAAAGAAAATATGCTATCATTTCAGGAATGCCAAAGGTAAGTCAAAGGATTTTCAGCCTGCTCAAATGAGCTTTTAAGGAGTTTTTTAATGGAAGCCATCAAAGGATTGCTGGATTTTATCCTGCATATCGACAAGCATCTTTTTGCTTTGTGCACACAGTATGGAATGTGGACGCACTGGATACTATTCTTAATCATTTTCTGTGAGACAGGACTGGTTGCCACACCTTTCCTTCCGGGCGATTCACTTTTGTTTGCGGCAGGTGCTCTTGCAGCCAAAGGAATGCTGAAACTCAACTATATCTATATAATGCTCTGGTCAGCTGCAGTCATAGGAGATTCCACCAACTACTGGATCGGACGTTTTGTGGGTCCCAAAGTATTTAATCAGGAAAAATCGCTTTTCTTTAAAAAAGAATATCTGGATAAAACCCAGGGCTTTTATGATAAACACGGCAAAAAAACCATCATCATTGCCCGTTTCATGCCTATAATCCGCACCTTCGCCCCCTTTGTGGCAGGCATTGGAAAGATGACGTATCTGACTTTTCTGTCATTCAGCATGCTCGGAAGTGTCCTTTGGATCGGATTGTTTGTAACAGTCGGTTATTTCTTCGGAAACCTTCCGGCAGTTCAGCACAACTTCACTCTGGTGATTATGGCAATTATTCTCATATCTGTTGTGCCCGGAATAGTAGAGTATCTGAAGCACAAAAAGGAAGAGAAAAACAAAAAAAGCAAAGATAATTCAACAGCACTGAAAACAGCAGGCGAAGAAGGCTAACAAACTTCAGGGCAATCTATCGAATCAGGTTTTTATCAGCCATCCATTCAGCGGTTTCTGTAAGGATTCTCCCCTCCGGTTATTTTAAACCCGGGAGCCTGATAACCGTCGGAAAGATAATTTTCCGGGATGGTTGTTTTATTTCCGTCCCTGAGATTTGCGTATCCGGGAGAAAGTATCTCCACTCCGCCTTCATTGAACTTATCCTGAATTTGCGAATGCAGTTCTGAATAAATAATAGGTATTAAAGAAGTCTGGTCTATATAGACATTTATTTCATAGCTTACATGATAATCATTGAGGGAAGTCTGAAGCACAAAGGGTTTCGGCTCCAGAAGCACATTTTTTGTTGCCGTAGCTGCATCAATCAGGAGCTTATGAACCTGCTGCCAGGGTGCATCATAACCGATTGTAACCGTGGTATGAAGAATCAGCTTCTTTTCCCGTGCATATTCGGAATAATTAATAACATGGGAGTTAATAACAGTGCTGTTGGGGATGGAGATCTGAACATTCTTGGGGGTCCTTATTTTTGTAACAAGCAGGGTTCTGTCTATAATATCCCCGGTTGCATCCCCGATTTTAACCCTGTCCCCCACTGTGAAGGCTCTTGTGTAAATCAGAGAAAAACCTGCGATTATGTTTGCCACAATTCCTGAAGATCCGAGGGAAAACAGAACACCGAGAAAAATGGAAACTCCCTGAAACGCCTTTGAATTGTAACCTGGAAGATAAGGAAAAATTATTGATACTGCAAGAGCAATAAGCAGAAAATTCACAATTTTTGCAGTGGGTTCCACCCATTCGGGATAAAACCCTTTTATTTTGATTTTCCCCTGTTCAATTTCGCTGAAAATGAAATTTGAAAAATCTATAGCTGCCTTCAATAACAAAACAGCAAAAATAATAATAACAAGATTCGGCAGATAGCCAATAAATCCACTCAATAAATCAGACAGGTATTTAACAGCTAAATCGCCAAGCTGCAAGCCCAGGGATCGGGTCTGACTGAAAAGACCGAATATGTATGTTAAACAGGTATAGAAAACCGCAATTACGGAAATCCAGCGGGCAAAAGCAGTAATAAAAAGCAGATATGACGCTATCTGCTCGCCGGGAAGCAGCACAGTTTCGCCGATTTTAATCCCTCTGAATTTGATACCGATTTTATGCAGATTGTCAGCAGCGAAGCCAAATATGATTCTTATTAAAACAAGCATACCGGCAGACAGAAAAATGGCAACCAGTGCATAAACTATGCCCTTCTTTTCCATCTCCCTGTCCCGGCTCTTACGATAATCGGCAAAATAAAGCTGGATAACCCTGTAGCAGTTTCTGGAGTACTCCTCCACAGGCAAACCCACAGCTTTAGAATCTTCCGAGGTTATTGTAAAAATCGTCTCTGTTTTATAGTTAATAACTGAAGTATATTGTTTATGTTCATAACTGAAGAAATTGAGTTCAGAAGCAGGATCATTAAAAACTTCAGTCAGCTTTTCCGAGGCAATTTCAGCCCGCATTTGTGCGGTATATGGACCGATGCTTGAATAGAGCCTGAAAAGCTCTTTGTCGCCAACACAAACCGGATATCCCGACTTAGCAGCCGGTGATGCCGGAATCGGTGATGCAGCTGATTCAGCATTAACAGCAGAAGGCGCTGCAGATGGAGATGCGGATGGAGATGCGTTCAATCCCGGTTTGGCAGAAAGAGTGTGTTCAACATGGGTTTGCGCATAAATGCTCTGGCTGAAGAACACAGCAAAAAACAGGGACAATGCTATAAAAACATAAAAATATGGCCTGGTTTCCAATTTCTTTTTATTCATAAATCCTCTGAAAAAAAAATAGAATTAACAGAGATATACAAAACCAAACCTATGGAAAGGTATAGAGATTAATTTATTTTTCCCTTCAGCTCCCGTTTTTATTCAAAAGCATAAACCCATCCGTCGCAGGAGCCGACTACCAGAACACCATCGTTGGAAATACAGGGTGATGATTCTATGGAACCGTTTGTTTTCAGTTTCCAGCGTGATTCACCGGTCTGAGTGAATGAATACAGGGTAAAATCTTCTCCGCCGATATAAAGATTGCCCAGGCCATCAACAGCAGCAGAAGATTTAATCCAGTAATTGGTTTTCTGCCGCCACCGGGGGTTGCCTTCAAGAGATACGCAATAGATATAATTATCATAGCTTCCGAAGAAGATACCATGTTTTCCTTCTATCGCAGGCGAAGAGTAGATTTTGTCTCTGGTCTTGAATTTCCACCTCATTCTGCTGTTTGGTTCAAGACTGTAAACAATACCATCATACGAACCAAAATAGATATTACCGTTGTGATCTATAGCAGGTGAAGAATCAATATTTCCCTGAGTTGGGAATTTCCACTGCAGCCTGCCGGATGGACTTAAAGCATAGAGATGCTTATCCCAGGCTCCAATATAAAGATTGCCTTCAGGACCGATTGAGGGTGAGGAATAGATACTGTTTCTTACTGCATAGCACCATTTTTCACGGCCGTCAGGAGTTATGGCATAAAAATTGCCGTCGTTGCAGCCGACATAAATTGTGCCGTCAGAACCGGTACAGGCTGAGGAATATATGGAACCGCCGAATTTAAGTTTCCAGAGTTCCTTTCCGTTGAAATTGACTGCGTAGAAGTAATAATCTTCTGTTCCAAAGAAAATACCATGGCCTTCAACAACCAGAGGAGTGGCATAAATGGAGCTGCCGGTCATAAAGCGCCATTTTTCCTGTCCTTCGCTATTCAGGCAATACATGCATCCGTCATTGGATCCGATATAGAAATTGCCTGCCTCATCGGTGATTGGACTTGAGTAAATACGGCCATTTGTATGATAACGCCACTTCAGTTTACCGCTGCTTGCTCTTGCCACAGGGTTTTTACCGTTGCGATAAACATTACCTCTGTGCATACCCCATCCGGGGATAAGTATTTGTTTTTCCTGAGCAGGCGGCGGTACAGGTACAGCACTGACCATCGGCGGTGGAGCTACAGGAGCCGGTGGTGGTGTATAAACCGGAGCAACAGGAGGGACAACAACATCAGGAGCCGCCCGCGGAGGCACCGGCTTAGGTTCAGGCTGTCTCTGAACCGGTCTTACAGGCTGCTGAACCGGAGGAGGTTCCGGGGTAAATGAGGGGAAAGGCGCAGAAACAGGTTTTTCCTGAACAGGAGCCTGAGGCGCAATATCCGGGAATGGGGAAAGCCTTGGTTCGCTGACAACAAAAGGCGTCTGGGACATTTCAGGGAAAGGTGCCACAGACGAAGAACCGGACTGAATCGAGATCGGTTTTACAACATCAAACTGAGGCTGGTATGAAAAAGCTGAAAGTTCTGCAGGTTCTTCAGCAGGTCTTCCCATTATAGCTTCAAGTTCATATTCGCTCTTTTTCGCAACCGGCGGGGTGGCAACTGAAGGATAAACAGGCTGTTGCACAGGGGGAGCTGAAACAACAGGAGGCTGAGGTTCAGCCTGCCTCGGAGGAGGCGTCTGTTTTCTTTCAACAGGTGCGGAAATAATATCATCCCGGGTCGGCCTTGGCGCAGAAGTGGACGCCTGTCTGGACGGCAGGGGAATATCTGCATGGGCAAACGGTGCAGTATGCCTTGCTGCAGGCGGAGGCGTCTGAGCGATAGGCATTGATCTCGGTGATACCGGTTGAAAATCATCGGAATCAAGCCTGCCGAAAAGGTCATTTTCCGCAGCATCAGGTTTGAATGCAAGAATACTGTCAGGTTTTAAACTATCATCAGGAAGAAGAAGTTCTTCTTCATATTCTTCCTCGTCATATTCATCTTCATCAGGGTCAAACTCGCTAATCGCTCCGAGTTCGAGAAAATCATCGCCGGGAGCAAAAACAGGTTCAACAACGGGAGCCGGAGCAGCAACAGCAGCTTTTGGCGGTGCTGCAGCCTTCGGAGGTTCAGGAGGCGCAGTTTTAGTCTGCACAACAGGAGGAGCCGCCGGTTCAACCGGCTTCACAGGCACCGGTTCAGGGGCAGGTTTTACAACCACAGGTTCCGGCATAGGTTCGGGTTCTTCTTCGAAATCCGGTTCCAGTGACATTTCAAGCTCAAGCTCCAGTTCGGGTTCCTGTTCTTCTTCCTCCTCTTCTTCTAATTCGTCCGAAGATTCGATTTCAAGCTCTTCTTCCTCTTCAAGCTCTTCTTCATCAAATTCGGGAACTGGCTCATCATCAACCGATTCATCAAGACTGTCAAAATCCGGTTCCTCATCGGGAAGTTCAGCATGTGGAGCAGAAGTTTCCACATGCCCGGATCTGGGGAAAAGTTCACTTAACAGCTCACTGTCGGTAGGTCTGGCTTCTTCCCTTTTCCTCACAACAACAGGAGCCGGTGCGGCAGCAGGCTCATCAAAACTGTTTATATCAACTGATCCTATAGTGGAAAGCAGTTTTTCCAACTCGGATGTTAGCTCTGTTCCACCGGCAGCCGACGATTTTTTGTGGCTTGAGCGCACATGCTTCTGGATCAGTCCGCTGGCTCTGGGCTTGGGCGGTTTGTCAGGAAGTCTCTCAACATCCAGTTCAAGTTCTGTTTCAAGATTGTTGCCCTCAACCTCAACCTCAACTTCTTCCTCAATATCCGCAAGGCCCCTTGAAAAAGCAGGCATACTTTCGGATCTCGGAGGCGGCGGCGCAGGAATTTTTGCTTCCAGAGCAAGTTTCAGCTCGTCGGCAGTCTGGTATCTTTCATCCATGGCAAATTTGAGGCATTTTTCGATGATGGATGAAAGCCTCTCTGAAATGTCGGGACGGAGTTTTTTAACCGGAGGAAAGCTAAAGGGCGCGTCAAGCTGGGGATCTTTTCCGGTTATAAGATGGTGAAGGGTGGCGCCGAGAGCGTAAATATCAGAACGCTGATCGGTTTTGCCTCTGTACTGTTCCGGCGGGGAATACCCCTGAGTCCCGATCATTGTACCTTTTGATTTGGATGTAAAAATCCGGGCGATGCCAAAATCGATAAGCACAACCCTGTTTTCGACGGTTACCATAATATTTGCCGGTTTAATATCCCGGTAAATAATCGGAGGATCCTGCCTGTGAAGGTACGAAAGCACATCGCAAAGCTGAATTGCCCATGTAGTGGCTTCTTCTTCATCACAGCGTTTTTTTGATCTTTTATGAAGAATTTTATGGAGATTGGTGCCTTCCACAAAATCCATAACAAGATAATAGCGGTTGTTTTCAACAAAAAAGTCCCATACCCGCGGGATATTGGGATGTCTGAGTTTTGACAAAATAAGAGCTTCGCTCTTGAATTTATCTATTGCATAATTGCGGTATTCGATTTTTTCGAAACTATCCCGCATTTCCTTGACTGCACAGGTATTATCAAGCCTGGTATCGAGCGCTCTGTAAACAGCGCCCATACCGCCTTTTTCGATGATGCCGATAATCTCATATCTGTTATCAAGGACGGATCCTTTTCCTACTTCAACTTTTAAAACCGGCTTAGCAGGCTGGGCAGGCACAGCTTCAGGTGCTTCCTCCACCAGATCCCACAGGTTTAAACCGCATTTAATGCAAAATTTGGCATTGTCTTTGTTATTTGTACCGCATTCAGGACAGAACAAGCTCGGTCCTCCGTTGACTGTCATAGACTTGCTTCATAGCAGGACACCATTATTAATTTTAAGTACACCTCGTCAAAATCCTGCCTGCTTCAGGCAACACTCAGACTCCTAAAAGGGAAAAGAAATCATCCTGAATGCTTCTGCATATTCAAGACCCTTTTCTTTTCCGGCATCCATACATCTCTGCCTGACAAACTGTTCAATCATCTCAGCCCTCATATCGCTGAACTGGCTTTTATGTTCTCTCAGGCATGCTATTTTCTGATCTATAGTGTCGCTTATATCGATCCATATATTCGGCTCTTTTGTGCCATAAAAATAAAGTTCGTTAACTTTGTGGGGTTCAAGCCCTTCTTCAAGAAGATGGGGAAAGTAGAGTCTGTTTTTTGCAGCGGGATAAATAGCGTCAAAAACAGAAATTGCCACAGCCCGGTGATCAGGATGAAAAAGATGAAACCCGTCAAAGCTCTGATTGGCAGGATCGAAAGAAAACATTTTATCAGGCTTCACCTGACGGATCACCCTGACAATGTCTTCCCTGAGTTTCATATCGGGCATTAGTTCGCCATCGCCTCTGCCCAGAAAATGAACCTCTTTCACACCAACTATATTTGCAGCAGCTATCTGCTCCCCTTTTCTTATTTCCACCAGTTCTTCCGGGGTATGCTCATTCTGAGTGCCGCCTTTGTCTCCATTGGTGCAAATCAGGTAATGAATTTCCTTTCCCTCTTTTGCCCATTTGCTCATTGTTCCCGATGTTGAAAAATCCACATCATCGGCGTGGGCGCCTACTACAAGTATTATTTCGGACATTTCTTCAAACCGCCTTAAAAAAGAATCAATCACTAATTAAAATCACTGTAGATGGTTTTAAGTTCCGCTGATTTAAATATATCAACAGGCGTAATCATTTCCCGATCCAGAGGAAGTTCGCCGTTCATCAGTTTTTTTATGAATTCCTCGTGTCCTCTGTATTCCAAATCACCCAGTTTTTTAAATTTGCAGAGTTCGACTCCTGCCCCCTGTTTATAGCTTTTATAAACCAGTTCGGAACAATAGATTTTATCGTCATCCCATTCATACTGAAAATCATATTTTCTTCCCACCATGCCCAAAGCTTCTTTTATTACATCATTGCACTGATTTTCCGAAAGTTTTTCATCTCTTAACAGGGCGAACTTTTTTTCCATACCGGCACCGATCCATTCTTTTACCGGTGTTGATTTAACAGTTTCTTCAGCTTCGATGATTTTCACTTCGTCTTTATCCACCTCAACGATTCCACAATGAGTTACGGGACTTACGGTTATCGCTGAAATACGCTCGCCAAGCTCCCCGGGAATTTTCTGAAACACAACATCGCCGTCCCTGAAAGAAACTTCACCGTTATTGTGCTGAATCGTGCTGCCGCCTGCTGTATGTAATTTTTTCCCTGTTGATACTTTCTTTCCGGTAAACTGATTGATTCCGGAAATAAGATAAAGTACAGCAAGCATTGTTATAAGGGTCAGAAAAAGGCCCAGGAGCCTTCTGCCCATTTTTTTCAACTCTTCCCGTGTTAAGCCGCCTTCTTCAAGCTGTTTCATTCTCTCTGTTCACCACACAAAAAGCAAGAGGATTTTTCCCTCCTGCAGTCATCTTTAATATTTCTGTTTCAAAAGAATCCACATCTTCCGCAACGCCTTCCCCAAAATACCCGGGGATATAATACCCCATTGCATTGTAAGAACCTTTACCCTCAGGGGAATGCATCCGGTAGAAATCCATAAAGTCTTTTATGTTAGATACTATACCAAATTTTCCGGGATTTTCAAACCATGGCGCTCCCGGTTCCATTAACAGTGCAAAAGCCCGCACCAGACTCACACATTTGAAATTATCCTGAATATAGCTAATCATATTCTCAGTTTCCGCAAAAAACTGCCGGTTTTCACCGGGAAGCCCCGCGCAGAAGAAAAGATCAGTTTCGATATTTAATTCATCAGTAATTTTAAGTGTTTTGTAAAGATCCTCATTGGAAATCGAGGGCCTGCCGTTCATTGTTCTTATTTTCTCACAGGCGCTCTCCGGCGACAAACCTATCACTCCATCGCTGAAAGACTCTTTGAAGGCCCTGAAAAAAGCTTCATCAGGCAGCCCCCAGCTCTCAAAATATACCGGAACATCAATCCCCTCCCGCTTCATCTCCCTGAAAAGCTCAATATAATAATCACCTGTCCGGGGACAGGCATCATAGGTCATATACAAAAACTCCATACCCTGCCCGATAGCTCTTTTTATTGAATCAACAACCACGGTTACGGATTTTGAAAGCATCTTCCGCCTTCTTTCCCGCCCGCACCATGTGCAGTTGTGGGGACATCCCTTTCCCGCCACAGGAAAGAAAATTTTTCTCATCTTCTCAATCCGCTCCCTGTTGTCCCTTATGCTCATATTTTTAAGCCAGATTGCGGGAATACCAATTGAATCCCGGTAAAACTCAAAATCCTCCATCAAATCAAAACAGCAGTAATCCAGCTTTTCAAACACATCCTGCGTCATTTCATACCGGCAGGAAGGCTCAATTATCACTCCGTCTTTTCTGTAATAAAGTCCGGGAATCAGCTCAAAATCAGGCTCCGCTCCGCCGGTAAGCTGATCCGCCAGCATACGCATCGGCACTTCCCCATCACCGGCAATTATAAAATCGATAAAATCAAAATTCTCCATTATTTCACGGGCAAAATAAGCTGCAGTAAGCCCCCCCAGCACCACAGGCACATCAGGAAACCTCTCCTTCAGCTTCCTTGCCGACTCAACCACATCATAACTCTGATGATGCCACTGCAAAGAAAATCCGGCCAAATCAGGCTCAAACTTCTGCGCAAAACCGCAGGGATCCAACCCCGCCCCTGATGTATCAACGCCCGCCCCCCCACAGGACGAATCAGAAAGCCCCCCGCTAACCGCCTTAATCCACTCCACCCCAAGATGCAATATCCGCACATCATAACCATAAAGCCTAAGGTACCCGCCAACAGAAAACAAACCATTGGCAACAACATTAACAAACATCATATCCCCGGAAGCTTCAAAACGATCATGGAATTTAGGAGTATGAATCAGGAGAATCTTTGGCATAGTAAAGTCCTTCTACAGTAAAATGGAGGACTAATTTGCCAAAGAACGAAAAACCCCTTTACAGGCCGGCTTCAACCCAAAAAGAATAAACATAAACAAAATTTCAAAGCTTCTCAGGAGAGTTTCAATGCTTCAGATAACAGAGGAAATGTTAACCCTGTGATGAAGCTATGCAGATCACTACATAACATTCACATTTCTATCTATGGAGTATTTTGTGTCCGAAAGTTCATCATATTATATCAAAAAAGTTCAGTTCACAAATTTCAGATGCTTTTCAGAATTGACTATAAGCTTTGACAAAAATATAACTGTACTCGTTGCTCCCAACGGAGGGGGTAAAACTGCAGTTCTTGACGGACTTTCTCTTTCGCTGAGGCTTTTTGTTGATTCCCTTGAAGAGAATAATTCATCAAAAGGCTTCAGCACAAAAGACATCAGGCTTATTCTTTCCCAGGACCGCAGAATGGAGACTCTGACTCCGGTTTGTATTAAGGCTGACGGTGTTTTTGGGGATAAAAATATTTCATGGTCGAGAGAACGGCAATCTCCAAAGATTTCACGAACAAATACCGTCGATGCAAAAGACTTGAAAAAATGTGCCGGAGACCTGCTAAAACAGTATAAAACAGAACTTAAAATGAAGAAAACTCCGGATGTTGTATTTCCATTGATTTCCTATTACGGCACCGGAAGATTATGGAGCGAGGTAAAACCGAACACCGGCAAAAAAACTGATAAACACGCAATAAATAAAAGACAGAATGGCTATACCGACTGTCTCTCTCCCAGCTCCCACTATAAGTATTTTACCGATTGGTTTCGCCGCTTTTCCTATGATGCGAAAAAAGAGAGTCCGGAGCAGAAAGAATCTCCCCACGAACCAATGAATGCCATCCTTGCAGTGAGAAAAGCAGTTAATACAACTCTCTCCATTTCAGGTTGGCAGGATCCTGAGTGGGATTTTGCCGAAGACTGTATCGTCGCTTCACATAATGAATATGGCAGGCTGCCTGTCGATACTCTCAGCGATGGAATCAGGAATATGACAGGACTTGTCGCTGACATTGCCCACCGGGCATATCGTCTTAACCCCCAGTTTAAAGAAAGAGCTGCGGAACTTACCCCCGGTATTATCCTCATCGATGAAGTTGACATGCATTTACATCCTCAATGGCAGCAGATTGTTATAAGATCATTGAGGGAAGCTTTTCCATTGATTCAGTTTATTGTTACGACACACAGTCCTCAGGTCCTGACAACACTAAGAAAAGAAAATATACGAATACTCTCGGAAGATCACGATGGACAATGGACCGCAGAAATACCGGAGCGAAGCCCCCTTGCCAGAGAATCCGGAGACGCCCTCGCCTACATAATGGGCTCGGACCCCCGTCCTGATATCCCCGGAATCAATGAAAGCGCGCAGGAGTATGAGCAATTAGTTAAAAGAGGCATGAAAAACAGTGAAAAAGCCATTAAAATAAAGCAGTTTTTAGAAGACTCAGGCTTTGAATTTCATGAAGCGGAAGAAGATTTTTTCAATTTTCTTGAATCGGAAACTGCGGGAAATCAGGAGAAAAGCTAATGATAGAGCTTGTTCAAAACAGAGCTGAACCAAATGAACTTATTGAGTATCGGCAAAATTGCCATGCCGATTTCTGGGATGATCCAGCTTTTCTACAAATAAAAAAAACTATAAAAAGAAGTCTTTATAAGGAACAGGAAGGATTATGCGTTTATTGCGAATGCAGGCTGAAGGAAGAAGAAAGTCATATTGAACATATAAAATCCAGATCAAAAAAACCTGATTTAACATTCTCATATCAAAACCTCGCCCAAAGCTGCAACGCCAAAAGCCATTGCGGACATCACAAAGGTGATAAGCTTCTCCCCATAGAGCCTTACTCAGGATGTAATAGCTTTTTTGATATTTCAGCAAGGGATGGCACCATAATTCCCGCTCTTTCTCCTGATAATTCCCACAGACAAAAGACAATTGATACCCTTAAAATACTCGGTCTTAACGATCCGGCACTTAAAAGAGATCGACAGCATTTTATAAAAAACATCCAAAACAAAATGAGAATATCTCCAGAAAAAAGCAAAGAAGAAATTCTGTCAAAAATACCATATAAATGGATTTTAGGGAGATTATTGTTCTAATCTTGATTGCCAGATGACAATTATTTTTCAGCAGCTACTCCACCCATACAAAGTTAAAACATTCGGGATCACTGTTGACCTTTGTCAGAATATCTTCTGCGATATTATAGATATAGAAGGTTCCATTATCCTTGAGTATTCCCAGTTGTCTGCCGTCGGGAGACCAGCGGATGACGCTTACAGGCCAATCTGAATCACCTTTGAATAGTATTTTTTTCACTATATGCCTGGAAGCATCTATGATAAAAACACCTTCTATTGTGTATAGTGAAATGAGGGAACAATCAGTTGCCGGACTCCATAATAAGGTGGATGGTATAATCCCGATTTTATCCTGTTGGGGCATAACAGCTATCTTTTCAACTTCATTACTCTCAACATCCCAGGTCACAAGCCATGTGCATTGTGATTTTTGAGAATACCGGTTCATTTCGGGCAGCAGATTTTGCTGAATATTATTATTTGCAGGCAATTGATCATTAACCAGAAAAGCGATTTTTTTTCTGTC
>JAJTBE010000038.1 GCA_021287065.1 Bacillota bacterium | reverse complement strand
GACAACAACCAGAGCGAACGGGACATCAGAATGATGAAAGTAAAACAAAAAATCTCCGGCTCATTCCGTAGTGACAAAGGCGCTTTTTGGTTTGCCCGCATTAGAAGCTATATTTCCACAGTAAGAAAAAACGGCAAAAATATCCTTGAGTCAATAAATCAAGCATTCCAAGGCAAACCATACATACCGCAGTTTGGGTAGGGGTGAATAGTTACACTGTATGGCAGTTACTGCAGATAATTCAGAAATGGGAAGACCGACATCATGGTCTGGTGCGCTGGATAGGATAATTGCCGGTATTGATGATGAAACACCCAAGCTTATCGTTGTTGCTGCAGGTAACACAGATATTGAAAGTAATATATCATATCCTGAAAATCTTATTGAAAGCTCAGTGCAGGATCCCGGACAATCCTGGAATGCTCTGACTGTTGGTTCATATACTCAGCTTACACAAATAACGGATCAAACATATAAAAACTACAAACCTGTTGCCGGTGTGGGTGAATTGTCTCCTTTTTCAACCACTTCAAGATCCTGGGATAAGAAATGGCCAATAAAACCTGATATTGTAATGGAAGGAGGAAATCTTGCCATTTCAGAAGATAAAAGGCCTGAAGAATGTGATGATCTTTCTCTGGTCAGCACTTATTTTAAACCTGAAAAAACCTTGTTTTGGCCTTTTGGAATGACAAGTTCTTCTTCTGCGTTGGCTTCACATTTTGCAGCTCAGATACAAATAGAGCACCCGGAATATTGGCCTGAAACAATACGCGCTCTGATGGTAAATTCAGCCCGATGGCCTGATAACCTTAAGAATCAGTTTGTAAACAAAGAAAATAAGACTGAATTTGGAAAGTTATTACGTACATGCGGCTATGGAGTCCCTGTTCTTAAAGATGCTTTATACAGCTCCAATAATTCTCTTACCTTAATATCACAAGCGGAAATTCAGCCTTTTGAAAAAAAAGGTTCTGCCACAAAGACGAAGGATCTTCATCTTTATGAGCTTCCCTGGCCAAAAGAAATATTATATGGCCTCCAGAATTTAGATGTGGAAATGAAAGTTACACTTTCTTATTTTATTGAACCGGGTCCCGGCGAAATTGGCTGGAATAACCGATATCGTTACCCTTCACATCAGTTACGCTTCGATATTAAGACGCCTTTTGAATCAAAAGATGAATTCCTAAAAAAGGTCAGCAAAGCACAAAGAGAAGAAGGTGAAGTAATAGATAGTAAATCAACTACTTCTGAATTCTGGACATTAGGAATAAAAAATCAAAATAAAGGCTCATTACATTCTGATATATGGAAATGTACTGCTGCCCAACTTGCTGAATGTTGTTATCTTGCAGTTTTTCCCGTTACCGGCTGGTGGAAGGAAAGAGATTATCTTGGCAAAGCCAATACCAAAACCCGCTATTCTCTGGTTTTAACAATTAAAACACCTATTCAGGAAATTGATATATATACTCCAATAATCCAGAAAATTGGAATAACTATTCCAATTTAAGACTCAATAATTAGTCACTGATCTTCTCAACCCTTCCTTATCCCGGCGATTTTCCAGTTTCCGTTTTCCATTAACATATAAAAATCAAATTCATAGTCTTGATCCGTCTTTATCGGGCTATCATCGGATACGCTTCCGCCTAAATTGAATTTGACTCTGAAAACCAGATTGTTGCCCTGTTGTTCTTTAAAAGTTATTTGGAGATTTACGATATTGTTGATATATGCTCTGCCTGCATTTAAATCTTTGGCAAGCATAAACAGGTCATTGTCCGAAGAGAAAGTTGGAATGTAATCATTACAGATCAATTTGTCCGAATAAATACTGCTAACATCGCCTTTTGTTATATAAACAAGAAAGTGCATGATAGCGGCGCTTATATTAACACCATTGGCTCCGCCCCCCGCAAGTTTGATGATGGCCCGTGTATCCCTGTCTTTAACAGCCTTTTTGAATTCGATTGATTCTGTTGATTCACCGTTGCCGGAAGCTTCGGACAACAGACTGCTGTCACTTTGGTATGGCTTGGTGTTTCAGGGTTTCTCTTCCTTCAGGATGCCGTAGTCTGCCATTGAGCTAATAATAGAGCCTGATGCAATCAGGGCGATCACGCCCATAACCAGAAGAACCATGCTTTTCACTTTTTTTTCCAGCTCTGCATTTGAATCAGTATCTGTATTTTTTTGGGGGGCAGGCGCATATTCGCCAATATTCTTCATAGCCCTGAAAATATCCCATCTTCCCCTCATAACGGCAAGATCGAGGGGAGTGTTTCCATCCTGGGATTTCCAGTTAATATCAGCACCGGACTCTGCCAGAATGTGAGCTATCTCTTTATGGCCGTTGTTTGCAGCTATATGTAGAGGGGTAAGCCCTTTGGAATCAGCAATCTTAAAATTTGCATGCATTAAAAGCAGGTAAGAAACAATATTCCGGTATCCTTTCTTAGCAGCGATAAACAGCGGAGTGGCGCCGGATGCTGTCTGTGTATTTACATCAGCTCCCTTTCTGACGCATTCCTTGACGGTTTCGTAATCGCCTTTTTCGGCAGCAACAAGCAGGTTGTTATCCAGAACCTTAAAACTTATTGATAGGCTGGGGAGAGCGGAATCATCTTCTTCCGGCGTATCTTCATCATCATAGAAATACATTTCGTTTTTCAGTATTTCAATAACCGCCTCCGCGCTCTGAGGCCTCTGGGAGCTTACTATGTTCACCATTGATTCCACCAGCGAACTGATATGTTCAGGAACTTTTCTGTTCAAATCCCTTACGGGTTCGAATATGAACATGGGCCTGTTTTCATCTTCCGGATTTTTCCCAGTGAAAAGATAATGCATCAGAACGCCCAGAGAATAAACATCGTTGGCGGGAGTATCAAATCCCTTGATCTGGTCCGGTGATGCATAACCTGCCGTTCCCATCATGGTGCCTTTTCTGCCGGGTTCGATTGCTTTTGCTATGCCAAAATCCACAAGGCATACTTTTCCGTCGCGAATCATCACATTTGAAGGCTTTAAATCCCTATAAACCACCGGAGGATTCAGGCTGTGCAGATAATCCAGTATGTCCAGAATACCGTTGAAGATTCCCATCGCTTTTTTATACGGAAGAGGTGCGGGATTCTTCACCAGATATGTTTCCAGATCATAACCGTCTATAAATGTCATAACAAGAAAATTGGAATTCACGCCGTTTTCGTCGGAATCGATAAAATAATCTATAACTCTGGGCAAGCCTGGGTAATCCAGCGATACAAGGATCTCCGCCTCCCGCCTGAACATCTCTTCCATTTTGAGAATTTCAGCAGGATCAGATCCCTTGTTGAACATCTTTTTGACTGCAACCACCGAATTGAGCCTTGTATCAAGAGCTTTATAAACAGCACCCATTGCACCTGATTTGATAATATTGAGGACTTCATACCGGTTTTGCAGCAGAAATGCTGAAGATTTCTGAGCCGGAGGACTACCGGTTATCTGTAAACCGCAGTTTTCGCAATATATTGATTTTGTCTCATCATTAACGGAACCGCATCCCGGACAGGTAATCATAATTTTCACCCTGCCTTACATATTTATAATATTATTTTATCAGTTTTTTTCCGTTTAAACCATCATATCTTCAAGCACAGAGATAATGGGATAATCCGGGTTGTAATGTTTTTGTATGAACATAGGCGCTCCGGCTTTGTAGAGCTTTTCACCCAGGCGGTCGGATATGGGGGTGAGAAGCTGCTCCATCCGGCACACATAGGGAGACACATCGGACATTGAACCTGTGGTTTGTAAATTAAGACAGCTGCATTTGTGGTTGCATCTTTTTGCAAGGGCGCAGCCGGCACAAACGGTATTTTCTTTTTTTGATTTGATGTAGAGCCTCATTCTCCGGTCTTCGTCAATGCCATTAATAACATCCCCTATCAGATATCTGGTTTTGTTTTTACCGTCTCCCACAAACTGAATACAGGGATATATTCCTCCGTCGGGGGCTATGGACAACTGCTTCATTCCAAGATGGCACCTGTCGCACAGGATTTCCGCCCCCTGAATGTGGCTCGCAATCTTTATTTCAAACGGAGCAAAGTAGAATTTTCTTTCTTCCAGAGTCCATTTTTCGTATAAATCCGCAAGAATCTCATACTGCCTTATAATCTCTTCAAAATCCCCTTCGGTCCACTGTGCGGAATAATCGGGAGCCACATTGACATAACGGAATCCCCTTTCAAACAGATACTCAGCAGAGCGGGCAAAATGAGGAATCATATCGGGAGCAAGAGTCATCATCGCAGTAGTGTAGGGCAGAGCTTTCAGAAGGGGATCGATTATTCTGTCCAGCACTTTGAAGGTCCCGGCGCCTTTTTTTGTCTTCCGGTGAGCGTCATGAACCTCCTGAACGCCGTCAATGCTCAGAGCTATATCAATACTCTCCGCAGATGCATATCTGATAAAATCCTTATCCAGAAGGAGGCCGTTGGTGGTCATTTTGTAATGAAAACGATAGCCTCTCTCCTTTTCCTGCTTTTTACAATAGCTTATGGTTGATTTGATAATATCTTTCTTCAGAAGAGGCTCCCCCCCGAAGAAAACCAACCCGACATTAGAGCCGGGTTCGTTAATTCTCATACCAAAATCAACAGTGCGCTGCGCTGTTTCCACCGTCATATCCGTTCTTTCCCCGGGCGGCGAATAACAGTAGTCGCAATTCATATTGCAGCCTGATGTAAGGTGAAGGGTCAAATGTATCGGCATAATTTTTTACTGCTGTTCATAAGGAAGATGAGGTCTGTATGCCACTTTGAAATATCTTCTGGCATTTTCAAAAACAGTCTGATGGAATCCCACCTGGTTGTCAAACAGAGTCTTTCCCCTGAGAAGATCAAGAGCATGCTTTCTTTCGTCCCCTGAAAGCACAGTCTCTTTATATCTCGCCAGAAGTGAAGCGCCTTCGGGAGCCAGTTTTGCAAGCTCAACGCCTTTGACTTTCCATTTAACTTTTTTCATTTCCTTCGAGTACTGGTCTTTAGGGAGCTCCTGAACAAATATGGAAATCTTTTCCGGTTCAAATTCCTTTTCGCCGTCGGCGGTAAATTCACCAAGCCTGCGGGTGATATTGATAAGACCGCGGGGGATAAGTCTCTGCTGGGTGGCAATGATAAGGCCGTAAATCTTAATGGTTCTGTTCTTTTCCCTGAGGTTTAATGTAACATAAGCACTGGGAAGATCCTTGACATTAACATTAAGATAGTTGTCGTTCATATCGAAGAAGCCTTCCTGCTCGAAGAGGTTGATAAGGGCGTTCATTCTCTCAGGTGTAAGCTTTGCTTCATAGAGTTTATAATTTGTGGGATCCGTGGATCTCGAATATATCACTCTGCCGTCGCCGTAAAGTGTGAAATCGGGCACTCTCGTTTTCTCCACTATCTCAGGAGCATAACCGCCGGCAGTAAACATCTGTATAACTATATCTCTCGGCGAATCCTTGTAAACAGGCAGATCTGCCGCAAACACAGCCTGAGCGGTAAAAAGAAAAGCCAGAACTGCCAGAACCGCCGCTTTGATACCCGCATTTATTTTTGTATGGGTTTTCATCTAAAAACCTCCTCTTATTTCTTTACATATTCTGATTCAACAACTATTTTCACCGGATAGAAAGCTCCGCCCTGAGGCATTGTCTGAAGTCTTACCTTTTCAGAACCGCCTGTGCGGACAGTAAGCTTTTTAAGAAGAACTTTCTGAGCCGGATTCGCAAGAGGTGTTTCCACTATTTTGCCGTCAATGTCAAAAATCCCTCTTGAAACCCCGCCGCCGGGCACATAGTATATCCATGCATCCCGATCCTCATTCAGTTTATTCTCAATAGTCAGATTTATATCATAAATAGCGCCGTAATTACCATAATTGGGATCCCCCGTATTCACATCCTGCGAATAAGGCTCTCCCCCCACATATATAAAAGTATACTTTCCTCCGATTTCGTGAGTGGGCTCCAATGGTATCACCGCCGGGAATACTCCTCTCGATGTCTTCACCCAGGGTTTTTCCGGAGTCGGCTCAGCTCCTGCCTGCGGAGATTTTCCGGGAATAACCGACGAATAAACACTAAGCTTCAGCTCGGATCCCGCTGTCATATACAGATAACCAAGCCCCGATACAGTCTGCTTGTTCTTCACAAGCCTTCTTTCAAGGAGAAACCTTGCCCCGGGCTTCAGCGTCACAAAATATCCCTTTTCTTCTCTTTCGTTGTCAAAATAGGACATTGCAGCCTGATGCCCCACAAAAAGCTCATCGCTCGAAGGTCCCGCTCCAACAGGTGATACAAACACCCGTGCCGGAATATTCCCTGTATTCTCGATGGAAATATACAGATTTCTCCAGGGCTGCTCATTGGCATTCATATGATGATAAAAATAACGAACCGGCGTTTTTAAACTGAATCTGCCCGAAAAAAGCTCGCCGTCCTGCCTTATAATCTCAGGCTTATTTGAAACCATCAGCACCGTAGGCTTCTCCCACTTAAAACCGATATTCTGAATAAATACCTTCGCATTGGCAGCAGACATAAGATAATCTTCGCCATCCACCTTCACCGGCAGAATCAGACTCTGGAACTCACCGGCGCTGAGATTCTTGAATTTTCCCTTATTCAGAGGCTCCCCGATATTAGTCCATGCCCCTGATTTTGCATTGCTGAGCATATATATTATCGAATGAAGAGCCTGCTTAATAAAATCAGCGTCGGCAGGCTTGCCCGAAACCTCCAGTTTTATACTGTCCGGCGCATTACCGGCTTTTTCCTGAACTTTGAAATAAACACTGTCCTCCCTGTCGGCAGCTTTTACTTTAAAAAGCCCCTTGCCACAGTTGACTCCCCGGACAACAATAATGTTTTTCTGTTTGGAAGATGATATTGAAATCAGATTGGGATCATAACCGGAAAAACTGAATTCTCCCTCAAAACTCCCTGTAAAACCTATAGTAACGGATTCATTGAGAGGAATAATGATATTCTTATCCTTCAGGGCAAATCCTGGAGGAACCCTGAGGGCGAATCTGATTCCCGTAGCCCAGATTTCCGCCATTTTGCCGGGTGTTGTTTTCATAAGCTTTGCAGATTCGGGGTCAATAATAAGCATCTGCTCGCGCCCTCTGAAAACGATTCCGTTGCTGCCCGAAATACCGGAGCGAATGTCTTTGATTTGGGTTTTGCCGGAAAAAATATCATTAAGCCTCTTCGACCAGTTCTGAACCCTTGCGTCAAAAGCTTCCTGACTCTTCCCCTGGGGAATTCTGCCGAGAAGCTTTCCTTTAATCCAGAACTCAGCCATGATCATATTGTCTTTTTCAACAATTTTTGTTTTAACAGGCTTGTCGTCTCCGTCAGTTTCCGCAGCGGCTATGAACTGCGGTGCAAGAAAAAGACTTAAAAGAAGTATCATAAAAACCGGAATAGATTTACGCATTTTCACCTCAATTATAATAGAAAAACGGGTATGGACTTTTATTTCTTTTGCATGCCTGCTTATCCTTCCGATATCATTGTTTCATAATTGTATTACTGAATAATGGAGGGATTTCTCCCTGATCATGTAAATATTATAAGAGGTGGTTTTTGAAAAATGAGGCACTGAAAAAACTTCAGCTTCAAAAAACGAATAACCGCCGGGGCAATGCCACTGAATTAGCAAAATTTACTCCGATTCTTAAGCTCAATACTCCTGTTTTTCAAGGAGGGAGGTTCGGAGGGTAACCTCGCTTTTTCAAAAAAGCGTGGTTCCCTCTGACGGTCTCCAAACCCCCACGGTCCCTGGTCGGTCCCTAATTCCAAAAGTTTTGGGATGGCGGGTGCCTGCCCGCAGGGTGGGCGCGAGGAAACTTTTTTCAAAAAGTTTTCTCTGGGAGCTGGGCAAACCGACACAAGCCTCGTGAGCGATTATATAAATCCATGCCTTAATTCATGGGCATTGACCTCAGGGGAACCTGTAATGTAAAAATAGTATTAATTAAAGAAATAATCCAGCCCGATACGAACTAAAAAAAGGCACCTGTAACACCGGTTCCCCGAAAGACTGTTAACGACAAACCTGATATACAGTAATGAAAATTACTGCGAACCTTCCAGCATATAACAACTGCAAATCCACAGGGTCATTGGACTAAATCCGGTATAATTAATGGTTTCGGTTTTGAAGTAAAATTCTGTAAAAGAGAAACCGTTAAAATGGTTTAAAGACCGTGGTTATAGGGTTTTGACTGTCACCGGGTTAAAACCCGGTGTTGGTTCCAGGGGCTTCGGATTTGATGTAAAACAAACAAATCAGAGGTTTAAACAGATTCAGAGTTGTGGTAAGAGTATTTTTACATAATCTCCGGATGATCCCCCGGTCCCAATGCCCATGAATTAAGGAATGGATTTATCTGATCGATAACAAGTATTGTAACCGTTTGCCCAGTTCCCAGAGAAAACTTTTTGAAAAAAGTTTCCTCCGGACCTCCATCCCAAAACTTTTGGAATTGGGGACCGACCGGGGACCGTGGGGTTTAGAGACCCTCAGAGGGAACCACGCTTTTTTAAAAAAGCGAGGTTGCCCTCCGAACCTCCCTCCTTGAAAAACAGGAGTATTGGACCGGGAATTTGAGTGAATTTTACTGATTCAATGGCATTGACCCAAATGGCATAAGAATATGAAGAATATATTTAAAAAGATAAGGGATATCTTTCTCTTTATTGTCAGTATCAGAGCTGAGATAGGTTTAATTCTGCTCGGCGTGTTTCTTTTCTTTGTTGCCACAAATATTCAGTCAGGCTGGATGTTCTTCGTGGTAGCTATGATTTTTGGCGTATTGGGTTTATCTCTTGCCCAGAGTCTTTCAAGTGTGAGCAGATTGAGGATTGTGAGGCGTTTCCCTGAGACCTGTGCAGAGGATGACGAGATAACGGTCCACCTTACTATTTATAATGACAGCAAAAAACCAAAATATATGATATTGATTCAGGATACTTTTCCAGCTTTGTTTCCTGAGCAGAAAGACGAAAAAATCCTGATTGATTATATTGCCGGCATGAATAAGACAGAAGTAACATATAAGGTCAGATGTTATCATCGGGGCGTCCACCGCTTTCAGAAAGTGAAGGTTGAATCGGCTGGTCTTATGGGATTCTTCAGCTTCACAAGAAATGTGGTTGCAGAAAATGACAGAATCGTAGTTTTCCCCATGTCTTACCGGCTCGACAATTTCATTCTGGATAATATCTCGCCGTATTTTGCAAGAGATGACAAAACCTATATGACAACGGGCAAAAGCCACGATTTTCTTGGAATCAGGGAATACGAGCCGGGGCAGGAAATCCGGTTTATCCACTGGCCCAGCACAGCTAAGCTCGGCAAATTTATGGTTAAGGAATTCAAGGAAATAGCCACTCATTCCCTTTCCCTTATTTTTGATGCAAATGAATGCGCATCAGTAGGCTCAGGCAGGGATACCGCAGGGGAGGATATGTTCAGAGCTGCGGCAACTCTTCTGAAATCCGCAAAGAAAAAGAGATACTCCTTTGATCTCTATGTCCGCAGCGGTGAATCAGTAATTGCAGATAAAAACCTTGGCGAAAAGAAAGGCATGTTCAGGTTTGCGGAACTTAATTATGATACGGAAATAAAACTTGAAGACAATATGCCCCATATTTCAAGATATATCGGTCCTCTTGATCATATTTACATCCTCAGGGTATTGCCGTTTGAAGATATAAAACACCTTCAGGCACTTCTTGATAAAAAAGCTTTTGTGTCTGTGGTATTCTTCCATCCGGAATCCTATGCGCCGGAAGAGGAAAAGGAAAAATATTCAGAACTTACCGATGTTTACAATGCCCAGATAGTTGAGCTTGCACGCATGGGAGTTTCCGCACACATCTACGGCAAAGGTTCTTCCCTCAGCAGGCTTCTGGCTTTCAAAAGACGGGTGGGCACTGCCAAAGTTTAGTCCGGAGTAAAAAATGCTTAAGAAATTCATCGAAAAACTCAGAAAGAGAAAAAAGGTTGCAGAGGATTCAATTCCTTTCAGAGTATTTGTGCTGCTTACGGTTCTCACAGGCATAACAGCAGTGGCAAGCCATATTGAATGGCCCAGCTATACAGCCATTGTCATAGCCGGAACCATCCTCGGCTTCTACATCTCATACCTGAAACGAAACGATAAAAACTACGCTCTCAAGGTCCTCCTTTCAGTTCTGATGATCTATTCGTTTTTCGATTTTCTTAAAAATCTCAGGGGAAACCCATACGAACCCAGACTCCCTCTGGCTACCCTCCTCCTGTGGCTTCAAACCCTCCACAGCTTCGATCTGCCCTCAAGACGGGACCTCATATACTCAGTAGCCGTAGGCCTCGTGCTCCTCGGAGTGGCCGCAGCCCTTACAATCGATATGAGCATTATTCCTTATTTCATTCTGTATATGATTTTTGCATCCATAGCCCTGATGTACAACAACCTTTCCCGCAAAAATCAGGAAGTTAAGGATAAAAAACAGCTCACACTCCCATTCCTGTTCAAAAAAGCAGCCTTTTCGCTGATTTCGATTATTCTTGTTTCCTCAGTGGTCTTTCTATTTCTTCCCCGTTACGAAGGCTTCGGCTTTCAGCCCCTTCCCCGCTCCTGGGAAATCAGACTGCCCGACCTCACAAGAGGCAAAGTTATGAACCCCGGACAGATCAACGGCGAGGAACTAAAAGGCGCACCAAGCAAAAAACTGGTGTGGAACGATAACTCATACTTCGGATTCAATTCTTACCTGCACCTGAATTTCAGAGGCGATCTGAGCAACAGGGAAGTTATGAAGGTAAAAAGCGCTCAGTGGGCATACCTTCGGGGACTTGCTTTTGATACATACGACGGAACCGGCTGGTCGATTTCCGGCGAAGGCGAAGACAATGTGGAAGAAATCAACAGACCCCTTCCGCCCATCAGAATCGAACCTGACTATGATATAGCAATGAATCTGAACAAAACCGTTCAGATCACACAGGTGGTGCATGTGAGAGAGGAACTGCCCAATATTATCTTTGCAGCATACCGCTCCCACCTGCTCTATTTCCCTTCATCCAATATCTACAAAGACAAAAATGACAGCCTCCGCTCACCATACCCCCTTGAAAACGGAATGATCTACTCCACCGTCTCCCTCTATATGCCTATGTCCCCTGCAGTTGTAAGGCAGATTGAAAATAACCACCGCAAATATCTCGAATCGGGAAACAAAGAATTCTATACCTATGTTCTTCCCATACCCCATGTAAAAGACAGGGTAAGGAAAACCGTGGATTTTTATACAAAACTCCCCCCGAACATGCCCCCAAGAGTCAGGGAACTCACCGACAGCATTCTTGCGGAAAGAGGCCACAAAGACGCTTCGCCCCTTACCAAAGCGATGGATATTTCCCTGTATCTTCAGCAATATCCCTACGACCTTGATATCCCCCAATTCCCCGACCACAAAGATCAGGTGGATTATTTCCTCTTCGAAATGAAACGGGGGTACTGCGAACACTTTGCATCAGCTATGACCGTTATGCTCAGAACACAGGGAATCCCTGCCAGACTTGTTACAGGATACCTTCCGGGCAGCTACAACGCCCTCACAGGCTTCTACAGCGTCAAAATGAACGATGCCCACGCCTGGGTTGAGATGTACATCCCCGGCTACGGCTGGTACGCCCTGGACCCCACCCCCGGGTCCTCAGAGCAGGTCTATTCATCGGATAAACAATCACCCTGGCTTTTCGTCAGCTTTCTCAACTATATCAAAGATAAAATACCCATCGCATCACTCATGGATGTAAACATAGGCTATCTGGCAATAGTCCCCCTTGTTCTGATTGTTTATCTCCTGATAATCCTTGCCATTGCTTATTTCAAAGCTAAAAAAGCGGGAAAAACCGGAAACAAAAGTATGTTCAGCTGGATGTACGACCAGATGAAAGAATCCGGGCGAAAATTCAGAAGCCGGTTCACAGGCTACAGCTCACCGGAAAAAGAAAGCATAGTAGTCATCATCTATAAAAAACTTGTGGCAGAACTGGATAAACTGGGAGTGAAGAAAAAACCGTCATTCACACCCAGAGAATTCCTCGGAATAATACCGGAGCAATACTCAACCGACGCCGGCATTATCATTTCCCACTACGAAACCGCCCACTACAGCTTCAGGGAACCTGAGGAATCCGACATAAAAACAGTGGAAACCGCCTGGGAAAGACTGAAAGACGGTATAAAAAAGAACCATGAGAAAAAACACGGGTCTTAGAGGCAATACCGCTGAATTAGCAAAATTCACTCAAATCCATAGTCCAATACTCCTGTTTTTCAAGGGAGGAAGTTCGGAGGAAATCCTGCCTTTTCCAAAAAAGCGTTGTTCCCTCTGACGGTCCCCACCCCCCAATGCCGCTGAATTAGTAAAATTCACTCAAATCTCCAACCTCATACTCCTGTTTTTCAAGGAGGGAGGTTCGGAGGGTAACCTCGCTTTTCCAAAAAAGCGTGGTTCCCTCTGACGGTCCCCAACCCCCCGGTCGGTCTCACAATTCAAAAGTTTTGGGATGGAGGTCCGGAGGAAACTTTTTTCAAAAAGTTTTCTCCGGGAACTGGGCATGCGGTTATAATTCTCGTGAGCGATCAGATAAATCCATGCCTTAATTCATGGACATTGGGTTCGGATGAAACCCCGCCTTTTCCAAAAAGCGTGGTTCCCTCTGACGGTCCCCATTCCCCCCGGTCGGTCCCCCAATTCAAAAGTTTTGGGATGGAGGTCCGGAGGAAACTTTTTTCAAAAAGTTTTCTCTGGGCGCTTGGCAAACGGTTATAATCCTCGTGAGCGCCCAGTTAAATCTATGCCTTAATTCATGGGCATTGGGTTCGGAGGAAATCCCGCCTTTTCCAAAAAGCGTGGTTCCCTCTGACGGTCCCCAACCCCTATGTCGGTCCCACAATTCAAAAGTTTTGGGATGGAGGTCCGGAGGAAACTTTTTTCAAAAAGTTTTCTCTGGGCGCTTGGCAAACGGTTATAATCCTCGTGAGCGATCAGTTAAATCTATGCCTTAATTCATGGGCATTGGGTTCGGATGAAACCCCGCCTTTTCCAAAAAGTGTGGTTCCCTCTGACGGTCCCCAACCTCATACTCAACCTGCACTTCCCCCAAAAACAAAAAAACTGCCCTGAAACGATCAGGACAGTTTTCTTTATATCTATTCCGTTAATCCAGAGGAATAATTGTCGGTTTGTCGTCCGGTGTATTGTTATTTGCCGGAGCTGCAGCCTTCTTCGAAGGTGCCGGTGGAATGGGAGGCGCTTCTCCCGAACCCGCAGCCGGTATCACAGGGGGACCGCCGTTGGTTCTTTTGGGAGCGGCAACCGCTTTCGGAGCTGCACCGGGTTTGCTTACATTTGCTTTGGGATAATTTCCGTTATTTGCGCTTCCCGCTTTGGGGTAATTTCCCGAACCGGTGTATTCGCCTGCCTTGGGATAGTTGCCTGAATCCCCGGGAGCAGAATATCCCGAACCTCCTGAGGTCGGGGGAGGCATATATCCGCCGCCGCCGCTCTGGGGAGCTTTATATCCTGATGATCCTCTGAGGGTTATGGTCTGTGTTGCAGAACCCTTTTTAACAACCACACGGTCTGAACTGATGGATGAAACTTTCCATCCGCCGCCTGCATCCTGACCCACTGAAACTTCATTGTTGCCTGAACCGCCGGTGATAAGAGCTTTCTTTACTCCGCCTGAAGTAACTACGCCCTTTAGCTCAAATGCAGGTTCTGCAGAATATTCCGGATTTCCCTGATCCGGGATAATTGGATCCAGCTGAGGCTTCTTTGACACGGAGTGAACCTCTTTGGGGCTTTCCGATGTTACTTCAGCGGGTACGGGGGGGAGAATATCTATAGACTGGTCTTCCTTTTTCAGAGGTTTCAGTTTTATAGGATCCATAGGTTTCCCCTTGGGATCTACAAACGAACCTGTCGTTGATGTGGGTGAAGGCTCAGGAGTCCCTGCAGTTTCAGTTCCTCCGCCGATTGACTTGAGAAGAGTTTCGTCAAATGCAATCAGGTCCTTAACAGAATCACTTGCAGGCTCAACTGTCTTTTCCTTCAGATCAACGATCCATATAAAAGTGAGCTTTTCGCCCTTAACTTTCCAGTCGTGGTAAACATTATAATATCTGCCTCTCTCAGGCTTATCCGCTGCTTCTTCCATACGCCATCCCTCGGCGAGAACTTCTGAACCGGTCTCTTCCTGTTTCTTCTTTTTGTAAAGATCAAGAAGCGCAGCAACAACCATGGTTGTATGAGGCATTTTGAATTCCTTTACGGTTTTCAGAGCTTCATCACTGTTTGTCGCTGCCTGCTTTGCAGGATCCTGCCTGTTGGGAGTAAGGTTGCTGTAATTCTGACGATAATGCTCCCTGCCTCCCATGTGGAAATAATGAATATAAAAACCAAGGGCAAAAGAGAATATGGCGATAACCACTATCAGCGGAACTGATAAGCCTTTGCCGGTTTTTTCCTTCTTTTCCTCAGTTTTTTCATTTTTAGGAGTGTTTTTTTCAGCCATTGTGTTTCATTCCCTCTGATTCGGATTGTACGCCGGAAAAGGCGCATAATTTCCTGTTACTTTGATAAGAAAAGATATTGTCCTGCCTGACATTTATAGTCGCCCCCAACACTTACTTGTTTCAGGAAATAATACTTTTCCCGAATAAAATTATAGTCTTTCCAATTAATTGCGCCAAAAACACTCAATATGGAAACAAGCCTGATACCGGATTTCATGACCTGTTTAATGGGATTATCATAAAAACACCCCCATATCCCTAAAACCCAACCCAAACCGTCAGCAAGCCTAATCTCCACCATCCCGCAAATATAGAAAACCCTGCAGGGAAGAGCCAATGCGCTATCCCGCAGCAATCAACCACCAACCGCCAGCAATCTCCATAACCACAATCTTGGTCAACAACTGCCGAATCGCAGGCGTCCCGCCTGCCCCCTATACCACTGAATTAGTAAAATTCACTCAAATCCCCAAGCCCAAATACTCCTGTTTTTCAAGGAGGGAGGTTCGGAGGGCAACCTCGCTTTTCCAAAAAAGCGTGGTTCCCTCTGACGGTCCCCAAATCCCCCCGGTCCCCGGTCGGTCCCCAATTCCAAAAGTTTTGGGAAGGAGGTCCGGAGGAAACTTTTTTTAAAAAAGTTTTCTCTGGGAACTGGGCATATGGCTCCAATACTCGTGAGCGATCAGACTAATCCATGCCATAATTCATGTGCATCTCGCCTGCCCCCCGGGTCCCAACCCTCCCGGAAAAATAGCGACTATTGTCCATTGAATATATATATTCAATAATCTATAATTATTCGCAAAGGATAATCGTGAAAGGCAATTTTATGAGAAACTTTCTTTCAGCAACTCCCAAAGCAGCACTTGTACACCCTCACGATATGAAATACCACAGGGAACGCGAAGAGATGAACGCCGTTTCCCATGTGGAAGGCACAGAAAACTTTCCGAATCTTGCCCTCCTTACCATCGCTTCACTTTTTGGGCCTGAATGGGAACTTAGCTATATTGATGAAGATTATCTTACCCAGAATGGATTAACATATTCATATCTCGGCGAAAACTTCGACCTCGTCTGTCTTACAGCTATGAACCACCAGTCGTATCAGGCATACAGAATTGCCGACTTTTTCAGAAAAAGGGGAATCTATACGGTGATGGGCGGAATGCACGCCTCAGCTCTCCCTGAAGAAGCTCTGATGCATGTTGATTCGGTAATCGTAGGTGAAGGCGAGGATGCTTTCCCGCGGTTTCTTGAAGATTTTATGAAAGGTACGCCCCAGAAGGTTTACTATTCTTCAGGCAAAGTAGATCTTACTCAGGTCCCACCGCCCAGATTCGATATTCTACCCAATCCCGGATGGTTCGACAAATACCCCCTGTTTGCCACCAGAGGATGCCCCAGAAACTGCGAATTCTGCTGCCTCGGCGAAGTTTACGGTCCCATATACAGAAAGAAATCACCTCAGCAGGTGGCTGATGAAATCAGGATGATTCAGAGTATAGTGAAAGATCCGTTTATTTCATTTGCAGATGAAAACATGCTTGCGGACAGAACATGGAGCAAAGAACTTGCAAAGGCACTGAAACCCCTTAATATCAAATGGGAGGCATATTGCGACATTTCCGCAGCCAGAGATGAGGAAATGCTGGAACTCCTCAGGGAATCAGGCTGTGTCGAACTTATCATCGGCTTTGAAACCATCAGTAAAGAAAATATGCAGACTGTGGACAACTGGAAAGCTTCCCAGATTGCCGGTTATCCTGAAGCTATAAAAACCATACAGTCCCACGATATAGGCATTCTTGCCTGCTTCGTTGTCGGCTTCGATCACGATAACGAAGAGACCTTCGACAACCTTATCAGCTTTCTTGAAGAAAATCCCGTATTTGAACTCGATATTGCAGTTCTCACCCCCATGCCCGGCACAAGGCTTCACTCCAGACTTAAAAAAGAAAACAGGCTGTATCCCGAAAAATGGGATGATTACACCTGGTACCACATCAATTTCGAACCTGCGGGTCTTAAACCGGACCAAATAAAAAAGGGGATTATGAGAGTCTTTGACAGCTACTCATCCCCTATGATGGAAGAGAAACGGCGGAAAATGTTTGCCTCCATCGAAGCAAGACTGCCCGATGAAAACGGAAGAAACATCGCCCGCTGCAACTGATTAGTTTTGGTTTTCAGCGCACAGTTTTTTCATTTCCTCAACTGCCTGACGCATTATTATTTCCCGTTGTTCCTTTTCTTTTATAAGAGTCTGAAGATCACTCAGTATTTTTTTGTTATCCTCTATAATCCGCTTGTAATCATCGATCATTTCCGCATAAAGCTTACGGAATTCTTCCTCGTGTCCCTTCCAGGGCAGATCCGACAGGTATTCGCCGATAAGCGAATGCTTGTTGTCCAGAAGATTCCAGTGGTATTCCTCCGTAGCTTTATGACGGCGCTCAATGATGGTATGGTAACAATCGATTTTTTCTTCCTTCACCACAAGATCTTCCACATGGGCATAAGCAGCATCCTGTTTAGCCAGTTTTTCAAGAGTTGTCTTGTCCTGTGGGTTTTTCGCAGCTATGGCATCCCTCTGCTTAAAAAAGATAACTTCGTATTTAAGACGCTCATATCTGAGAACCGCTTCATTTGCTTCCAGCTCTGATAGTCTGGGCTGAAGTTTTGCACGCTCTGAAAGAAGTCTTGCAAATTCTTCCGCAAGACCGAGAGCCTCAAGCTTCATCTTTTTTAACTCAGGAACCGCAGGCAGATAGACTTTTGCCTTTTTTACCTGAACAACCGGTTTCACTCCGGGTTTGCCAGGCTTCCCCGGTTTTGCCGGAGGCTTGAGATCATCGTCATCTTCCTCAATATCATCGTCATCAGCCGGTTTTGGAGCAGCATAGGCAATGCCGGAATTGTGAGCGCCCGCCCTCTGTGGCTGCTGAACCTGATTGAAAGCTGTAAACATCAGCAGGGCAAGCATAACAGTCAGAAATGTAGGGAACCGCATAACAACCTCCTTTATTTAATATGAACAATTTTAGCAGAAAAAGCGATTTTTAACCTCCCCGACAGCCGAAACAGGAAAAATCTTTTCCTGCCCTGAAATACCATTTATAACATCAGAGAGGATGAATCAAAATGAAAAGATGGATGCCGCTTCTTATAATTACACTGATTCTGGTATTATCCATCGGATGCAGCCAACACCGGAAATCTCCTGAAAACCCTTCGTCAGCAGGGCAGGGGGGGAATCCCGATGAAATGAAGGTTGCTTTTGTTTATATCGGGCCTGTCGGCGATGCCGGATGGACCGCCGCCCACGACAACGCCCGGAAACTTGTGGAGAAAGAACTTCCCTGGGTAAAAACATCCTTTATCGAAAGCGTAGCTGAAAATGCGGATTCGGAAAGAGTAATGAACGAATACGCAAGAAAAGGCTACAAAGTGGTTTTTGCAACAAGCCTTGGACATATGGATTTTCTGATAAATGCAGCAAATGAAAATCCGAATACAATCTTTATGCACTGCTCAGGCTACAAAACAGCACCGAACGCAAGCACTTATTTTGGAAGAATTGAACAACCCCGCTACCTCAGCGGCATTGTTGCAGGCAAAATGACAAAAACCAACATCATCGGCTATGTAGCCGCCCACCCCGTACCTGAAGTAATAAGGGGAATAAACGCCTTTACAAGAGGAGTCCGCTCGGTAAATCCAAAGGCAGTGGTCAAAGTGGTATGGACTCACTCCTGGTATGATCCTGCAAAGGAAAGGGAAGCAGCGGAAAGCCTGCTTGATATGAAAGCGGATGTAATAGCACAGCATCAGGATACCGCAGCCTGCCAGCAGGCAGCGGAAAAACGGGGATGCTACTCCATCGGATACAACACCGATATGAGCGCATTCGCCCCCAAAGCCCACCTTACAGCCCCTATCTGGCGCTGGGAAAAATACTATGTGCCGGCTCTCAAATCGGTAAAAGACGGCACATGGAAAAACACCCCCTACTGGGGCGGTTTAAAAGAAGGCGTTGTGGATCTGGCTCCATTCGGACCGATGGTTCCCGAAGATGTGAAAAAACTGGTTCAGGAACAGCGCAAACTGATGGAAGATGAAAAACTCGACTGGTGCACCGGTCCCGTAAAGGATCAGGAAGGCAAGGAAAGAGTAAAAACAGGTGAAACCATGTCCTATGACGACCAGATGAAAATGAACTGGTTCGTAGAAGGCGTGGAAGGCGACACAACCGAATAGAGTATTAATAGTCTTTCCAATTAATCAACCACAAAAACGCTCTGTCAGGGAACTGCCTGATACCGGATTTCACGACCGATTTAATGGTATTGCAATAATAAAAAAGCTTCCCGGATAAAATCAGGAAGTTTTTTTTATCCACAAAAAGAACCCAAACCAACCGCCAACCACCAGCAACCCCAATAACCACCAGCAACCCCAATAACCACCAGTAAACCCAATAACCACAAGCTTGGCCAACGATCGTAGGAGGGGTTTGCAACCCCGACGCGGACCCGCAGGTCCGCCCCACCGCAAACTTATACCCTAACCCCAATGCCCATGAATTAAGGCATGGATTTATCTGATCACTCACAAGAATTATAACCGCACACCCAGCTCCCGGAGAAAACTTTTTTGGAAAAAGTTTCCTCGCGCCCACCCTGCGGGCAGGCACCCGCCATCCCAAAACTTTTGAATTGGGGACCGACCGGAGGGGTTAGGACCGACGGGGAATTGGGGACCGTCAGAGGGAACCACGCTTTTTTAAAAAAGCGAGGTTGCCCTCCGAACCTCCCTCCTTGAAAAACAAGAGTATTCAGGTTGGGGATTGGAGTGATTTTTTTTCATTATCATTGGAAACAAAATTAAAGAGAGCAGAAAAATCTGTTCATTAAAGTTTTTCCCGAAAAAATCATAATCGGATTGCCCAGCTCCCGGAAATGTGCATTCCGGTGTGAATTTCTAATACCAGTATTTTTTTGCCTCTACATGGTCTTTTCTGTTCACAAGGGAGATGGCGTTTCTGGCGCATGGCACTCTGCACACGCCGCAGCCGTAGCATTTTGAAGGATCAATTATCACTTTTTTCAGACTGCTGTTATAGTAGATAGCTCCGAGGTGGCATTTTTCCATGCAGGCTTTGCAGCCTACGCAGGCATTGTTATCAACCACTGCCACATATTCAGCTTTGAACATGGTCCGCAGTCCGTCTTCTTTCAGCTGAAATCCCATGCAGCTTACCGGGTTGCAGTTGCATATTGCCACAACCACCGGGCTTTTCAGGGTCCACACAGTGTGGATAAGCCCGCGTTTTTCGTAGCCGTTTACCAGATCAACAGCTTCGTTGTAAGTCAGGTATTCCAGATTATTTACATCGGGATTGTCGAACATCTCCCTGTTTATGTCCTCGGCATAGCTGGTTTTGATGGGATCTATGGTGATTCCCAGACAGCATCTTTCACCGCTGCCTTCGTAGTATTTGCGGCAGCTGCAGGGGAGTCTGATTATGCTGCTCATTTTACTCAGAATTTTTATAGTATCTTCAATGGGAACAACCTGTGAAAAATGGAGCATTTTCTGCCATTTTTCCTGTTGCTGGAGTGTTAAATTTTTTAACACCATGGGCAGTTTATTGATAACTTTTGCTGCGGCATGTCCAAGACCTAATATTCTATTAAATTTTCTTGCCAGATGAATGGCTGTTTCTCTGGTTTTGAGTTGGTCCATAAGTTCGTAAGAATAGTTTTCAGCTCTCAGATACCAATGGTTTCCCTCACCGCCACCGTATTTTGTACAGAATTCACACATTCATTGTTGCCTCTTGCTTTACTGTTAATTTTTTTTACACTGTTTCAAAGCTGCTGTTAAAAATTTTAACACTTAACCTCAGGTGTTAAATTCTTTTACACTATGCCAGAATAAAAACCAAAAATCAACAACAAAAGTTCCATACATGTTCCATCAAGGATTTTCCATATATCTGAAAAATATAGAGAATACCGGAAAAACAAAGAGGAAGCTTAATGAATTGTAAAACCTGCGGTTCACAGATTGATGAAAAAAACGGAATCTGCCCCGGATGCGGTTCTTCTGCTGAAACAGCGGAAGGTACTGTTGTTTTATCTTCCGGCGGAAGCGATGATAAGGATAATTCCGGATCGGGAAAGAAAACCTTCACCCGGTTTCTTAACAACGGCAGGTACAGAGTTCATGAAAAAATAGGCTCCGGTGGCATGGGGATGGTTCATCTCGCTCTTGATGTGAAAATGGACGCAACAGTTGTTATTAAAGAGATGCTTCCTCCGAAAAGCGAGGAATCGAACACTTCCGATTATATGCAGAGGCAGTTTCAGACAGAAGCAAAACTTCTATATCGTCTGAGCCACAGGGGGATTCCAAAAGTTACGGATTTTTTCACTGAAAATGGCAGATATTATCTTGTGATGGAGCAGATAAAAGGGCAAAATCTCGCCCAGCTTGTTAAGGAAAGGGAATCGGGAGTTATTTCCATCAGTGAGTTTTACCAGTGGATAAGCCAGCTTCTGGAGATTCTGATTTATCTGCACGAAAATGAGCCGCCGATCATTCACAGAGATATAAAGCCTGCAAATATAATGATAAAGGAAAACGGAGATCTGGTTCTGGTTGATTTTGGCCTTGCCAAGCCCCTTGAGAATCTTTCAAAAACTCAGACGCAGGTTGGTACTCTTGGATATGCATCGCCTGAGCACTACACCGGAAAATTCTGTATTCAGTCTGATATATACTGCCTTGGCGCTTCATTTCATTTCCTGCTTTCCGGAGATCCTCCCAATATAAGGGTTCCTTTTGAATTTCCACTTCTCACCACATACAGAAAAGACATTCACCCTTCAATCTCCGGTTTTATAAACAAGATGCTGCAGAAAGAAAAGGAGAGAAGATTCCGTTCCGCCCGTGAAGCTCTGGATCACCTGAGATCAACATTCGGGCAGCTTCAGGAGGGCATGGATTCTGGGGTGAATGAAGACGGTACTCCCCGGACCCGGGTGCAGAGTTCGGTATTTCTAAAGCCTGAAACGGCAATGGCTTCTGAAGTCTATATCGGTCAGGAAGACGATGAGCAGGATGATTTTGATCGTGATCCGAAAAAGTCGGGTAAAGTTTCGGTTTTCCCTTTTGCAGCGGCATTGATGGCTATAATTATTGGCGGAGTTGGTTTTTTAGGTTACAACCATCTGAAAACCCATCAGGAAAGCGAGCAGATGCCTCTTGTTCCTGTTATTACAGCAACATATGCCACTCCTGAACCGGAAGGTTCTCCTGCTTCTGTCTCTCAGAATGTAACTCTTCTTCTGGAAGAAGCTCTGATAAGCGCTCATAAGGGTGAATCGGAAAAAGCCATGAGGATTCTTGATAAAGCGGTGAAGATGGATCCAAACGACCTGAGAATTTTTATGGAGAGGGGAAAACTCCTTAAAACTCTGGGACGCAACGAGAAAGCCCTTGCGGATTTCGACAGGGTGATTTCATCCATGCCGGATAATATCGATGCTATTTCCATGCGTCTGGAAATTAACCTGAAAAACGGAAATACGGGAAAAGCTCTGGACGATATAAACAAACTGCTTTCGCTGAAGCCTGATGACAGCAGGCTGTTGATGCTGCGCGCCTCAATATATGTAAATATGGAGGAAAATTACAAAGCTCTGGATGATATGCTTATAGCTCAGAAAAAGGAGCCGGATAATAAAAAGATACAGAACAACATCCTTAAGCTTTCAAGAAAAATCAGGAAATCAGCATTTGATCGCAAGGATTATAAAAAGGCTCTGGAACTGAGCAACCTGATTCTGAAATATGACGGTTCGAACATCAGTGAATACATTAACCGTGCTCTTGTTTACCATTCCATGGGTATGAAGAAGGAAGCGGCGGTGGATATGGAATCGGTATTGAAGATTGATCCTGAAAACAAGACGGCAAAATCATATATTGCGTCCCAGAAACCTAAGAACGAAGCATTTTCGGCACCGGTGATCAAACCCACAAGCAATATTCCCGAAGGAAAACCGGGAATCAGAAATACTCCGTCTCCTCCGGCGGAAAATACTCCTGTTGTGGAAAAACCTGCTGCAAAACCGGATTCGGGAGCCATTCAGAAAGAATTCGAAGCATTTGATCAGATGCTGCCTCCTCCGCCGGGACCTCCTGCAAATGCAAGGCCGTCGGAGCTGGATCGTTATAATTATTATGAAAATATCGAACAGATGATGAAAAACAGGGAATACGGCAGGGTGGTATCATCAGTGGAAAGTGAACTCAAATCAGGTCCCGGCGATCCTACACTCCACCTGTTCAAAGCCAGGGCGCTTCTGCTGACCGGGAAATATAAGGATGCAGAAGACTCATTTAACAAAGTAAAAACCTATTCCGGACCGGGAAGCGCAATGTCAAGGCTTGCAGACTGGTATCTTGAAAAAATGAGAAAACTTGGAGCTATCTGATTTATTATTTCCTATTTTTTCTCCAGATCCTGAGCTGCTTTCAGGCATTGGTCCGCTGTTCCCGTGTTTCCGAGCTGTCTGAATTTATCCGCAAGGAGTCTCAGTGATGCCGAATCTTTTGCGGTAAGTGCTAATTCCTTAGCTTTTATATAACATCCTGAAGCTTCTGATCTTCCTCCTGCGTAATTATAGTAATCTCCGGTGGAAATGAGTCCTGAAACACTTTTAGAATCAATGGCATTCTGTTTAGCCCTCGACATAGCATCGAAAGCCTGACCTCTGTGGTTTTCTTTGAGTAATTTGCCTGCATTGTCCAGTTCGGTTTTCCAGCCTGGGTTTGTGAGCATAATTCTTGTTTCCGGTTTATTTGCTCCGCTTTTTATTCCGCCGGCCGGTTCCATATTAAGGGCGGCTCTTTCGCATTCAACAGCCCTGTCGGTGAATCCGAGTTTTTTGTAAGCTGATGCAACATATTTCATCCCTGCGGCATCTTTCTGGCGCTGGGCTGTAAATTCCGCTTTTTTCAGTGTGCTGGCGGCGTCGTTGACTCTGTTCATCCTGAAAAAATCAAGAGCCTGATCGACAAGGATCATAGCTTCGGTGCTTGCCTGTTTTCCTGTGGAAGGCGCGCTGCCGTAAACATTGTATTTTTCCTGAGTGCCTGAACTTCCTGATGAGCTTGTGTTACTTCCGTAGCTGGAGCCTGAGCCTGAATTGTAGCTGGATCCTGCCTTCATTTTTCCTGCAGCTTCAATACATCTTTCCGCCTGACTGTTGTTTCCCACTCTGTAATACTGCCGGGATATGGCGTTCATGGCATTGGCGTCCTGCTTTTTTACGGCAATCCGTTCTGCAGCTTTGATGCATCTTTCCGCTTCCCGGTTCTGAAGAATCCGGAGGTAAAAATCACTGATTTTAAGAAGTCCTTCTATGCTCTCTGCTGATTCAGCTATGCCGGCAGCTTTATTAAGACATGATTCGGCATCCGAATTGCTGTCAACTTTTCCATACCAGTATGCAGATTCGTACAAACCCTGCCAGCTTCTGTCGTTTGCCGCCTGTGATGCTGCTTTCTGAATATAGCTGCGGATAGTGGAAGTATCCCTTCTGTCTTTCGAATATGCATCCTGAGCTTTCTGCAGATAGTCTTTATATGTTTCTGCAAAAACCGGTGTCGGGCTGCAGAAAAGCAGCGCCATAAAAAACATTACAGTTAATTTTGATTTAAAACTTATCCCCTGCATGGCAATCCCTCCAGCTTTTTTAAACAATATTTATTAAAATTTTAACCGATTTTATGGTCAGGTTCAAGTGATTATAAGCTTCTTTTAAACATGTAAAAATATTTTTCCTTAAAAGGGAATAGTTGAAAAGAGAAGAAAATGAAGAGCAAAACAAATAGAAACACACATTGACTAATATAGATTCCGGAGTGATACCATGACTTTCTCAAAGTCTATGACAAGACTTATTTTATTTGTATTCATTTTTTCAGCGGCACTGATGATGTGCAGTCTGTCAAACCCCGCAATGGCGGCGGGCGGACCCGGCACATACGACAACAGCATCGGCGGCAGCGGAGATTCAGGCAATATGCAGGATGAAATCGACCGGATACATCCGGGAAACATAACGATTCAGGATAATGCAAAGCCTGAGGAGCAGAAAGCGCCTGCAAAAAAGGAAAAACCTGCAAAGGAAAGCAAACCCGTTCAGGTTCAGCAGCAGAAAACCGAATCAGTCCGGCCGGATATGGTAAAAGCTCAGTCTGCCCCTGTAAAACAGTCGCCTGTGGAGCCTGCGGCGGTTAAGACTGTAAGCCAGCCTAAAGCCCAGACTGTTCAGATCGACAAATCATCTGTGAAAAAAGGACTTACCCTTCGTTTTCTCGGAGAAACACTACAGTTTTCCGAAAAGCCCGTGGCTATAGTAAAAGGCAAAGTTTATATATCTGCAAATGACCCCGATTTCAAGAGATTCTTCGACAAAATGGGCCTTACATACTCATGGATGTCCTTTTCAGGAAGATTCTTCGTATATATGCGCACCGGTTCCATAAAGTGGGACACAAAAACCAATAAAGCCACTGTGGGAGATAAGGAAGTTTCGGTTCCTGAAACCGTAAGAGCCGATTTCGGAGAGGATTACATCCCCCTCGATTCACTGGCTGAACTGCTTAATCTTGATGTAACCGGCGGAAGCGGAGTTCTTGACATAAAACCGAGGATGTCCATCGCCTCGGAAATTTCCGGAGAACAGAAAACCCTGAACATCCTGTTCACAGCAGCTTCCGAACTCAAATACACAGCCCAGTATCAGGCTAATCCCCCGTCGCTGAGGCTTAAAATACCCGGAGCCGGATACAGGAAAGCTATGGATAAGCTTTTTGTGGAAGGCGTGGAAATCCGCATAAATAACTCAGTTGATAAAGACAATCTTTTTGTAACCGTGGAGTTTCCTCCCCACTGGAGAGGGGAAATTGCACCGGGCGGCAACAAAAATGAAATAGCAGTCCGTATGAAACCCAATATCAGTTATGCATGGGGCGCCAAAAACGAAGTCCTCAATTCGATAAAGGTGGCGGAAAACGGAAATCAGGTTTACGCCCTGTTTGAAACATCAAACAAAGTAAATTATTACTGGGCTTACGATCAGGATGAGGGAGTTCTTTATCTGGATGTCCCCCTGTGCAAAACAGCAGCCCGTTCAATGATTAACGGTTATAAATCGGGTGTAATCAAAAAGATGGAAGTAGTGGAGCTTCAACCCGACGGTGTTGATATAACCAGAATCCGCATAGATCTTCAGCCCGGAGCAGCATTTATGATTGGTCCTCCTGAAAAACAGAAAGGACACGCTTTTGCACTCCTCGTGGGACCCGGTTCTGAAATATCAAGCCCTTCTCCCGCTGTCGGCGGTTCAGGCACAATCATTATGGCTTCCGGGGACGAAAGCGGCATTATCGTAATCGATCCGGGCCACGGTGGTTCTGATCCCGGCGCCTGCAACGGCGGAATGGGACTCAGGGAAAAGGATATTACCCTCGATATTTCAAGAAGGCTTGCCGGAATTCTCTCCAAAAACGGATGGAAGGTTTATCTGACCAGAAATACCGACACCGACCTTACATACCCCGGTTCACCCGACAGGGACGAACTGCAGGCAAGAGCTGATGTAGCCAACAGGCTCAATGCTTCGGCTTTTATCAGCATCCACTGCAACGCCTCGGTAAGCAACGGCCTCAGAGGAAGTTCGTACCACTGGTGCAAAGAAATCGACAGAGAGCTTGCCAAATCAGTTGAAGGCTGTCTGGGCACCAATATCGGCACATCGGAAAAGGGAAGCAGAAGAGACCGCTTTTATGTGCTCAGCCACACAAAAGTGCCTGCGGTTCTTGTGGAAACAGCATTTCTGTCAAATTCACAGGATGCCTCAATTCTCGGTTCCGAAGAATACCGCCAGAAAATTGCCGAACAACTGGCAAAAGCAATTTCCGACTTTGTCAGAAATTCAAATATGGCGAAGAAAAACAGAAACGACCAGGGAGAATAACTAATTTAAGATAGTTTGATGACATTTTCCTATTAATTCATGTAATATCTGAATTTTAACAGGAATTCGGCAAATATCTTAGAATATAGAATCACCCGTACCTGCATTTTTTTAATTAATATAGATGGAGGCCTGATATGTCCAATGTTAGCGGACCTAAGAGAATTCTGCTCGTCGAAGATGAGGAAAGAATCAGAAAGGTCATTAATATCATTATCCGGGGAGAGGATATACTGGTGGACGAAGCTGAAGACGGAGCCCAGGCTGTTGATAAGATATCAAAGAACGATTATGATCTGGTAATTCTTGACCTTATGATACCTGAGATCGATGGTTTTGGTGTGCTTGACAGAATCAGAAGCGAAGAGAGAACAAGAGAATTACCCGTAATTATCGTTTCTGCGCGTACCAGTGACAAAGACATTCTCGACGGACTCAAAGGCGGAGCGAACTATTATATACCCAAGCCCTTTGAACCTCAGGAATTAATAAGCAGTCTCGAACTTATTCTTGGAATTAAGTACTAATAATCAGGGGCGATGAATCCGTCCCGCATTACCATAACAGCTACTGTTTCGCTGGCGATTGGAATCCTTACCGCAAGGTGTTATTCTGTCGCCTTTTTCGTTTTGTTCATAATTCTGATACTTCTGTTTACTCTGTGTATTACATTCCTTTACTATAAAAAAAGAAACCTCGCTTTTGCAATACTTATGATTTTCACAGCATGCATCGGCAGTATTGGCTATAAATATAAAAATGAACAAATGGAGGGAAGGCGGCTCCGTTTTGAAAAAGGGGATTCGGCATCAATAACGGGACAGGTTGTGGAACCTCCTGTTTTAAGGCGGGGTAGGCCCGAATTTGTAATACGGATTACCGGCGTCAATGGGGATTCTTCCATAGAAAGCAAAAATTCCCGGGCAATAGTGAAATGCCGCAAAAAAGCTTTTGAAGCGGAAGGGGCGCTTAATTTTGAGGCAGGAAACACAGTTAGCTTTAACGGCATATATACACCTCCCGATAAAGCTACGAATCCGGGTCAGTTTGATTATGGCGGATATCTTGAACTAAACGGAATTTCCGCAGTTTTTACTGTTGATGATGTTAACGCAATAAATGTTACAGGAAACTTCAATCTTGATATTTTCAGCAAAACCGCTTTTTCGGTGAGAAAACATACTGCGGAAATAATCTACAGCTCTATGCCTTATCCCGAATCTGCCCTTATGTCAGGTATAGTTCTCGGCACAACAAATGATCTGCCCGATAAAATGCTGGACGATTTCAGAATTTCCGGGGTTGTGCATATACTTGCCGCTTCCGGATTCAATATTTCTGTTGTTATTTCATTTTTTGTGATTGTTCTCCACTTCTTCGGGCTGAAAAAAAATTATTATTATCTGCTCCCCATCCCTGCGGTTATACTTTACCTTCTTGTTGCAGGAGGCTCCCCGTCTATCGTCAGGGCTGCGTTTATGGGGATAATTTTTCTTACTGCCACCGCTGTTAATAAAGATTATGATCCCCTTTACAGTCTTTTTGTAGCCGGCTTTTTTATGCTGCTGGCAAATCCTTTTATCCTGTTTATGGCAGGGTTTCAGTTGAGTTTTGTGGTTACAGGGGGTATCCTGATGCTGTATCCCGTTCTCGATGGTCTGTTTCCTGCGGATTACAGGATCAGGGATGTTCTGAAAAAGCGGTTTGGTCTGGAATTTGCCAAAAAAGCAGCATTTTTATACAGGTTTGTTCTGTCTGCAGTTCTGGTTACAACTGCTGCTCAGGCTGCGGTTATACCCATTCTGAGCATATATTTCAACAGAATCTCCCTTGTGAATATTGCCGCCAATCTTATCGTAACTCCTGTGGCGACAATCTCCCTCCCTGCAGGCTTTTTCGGAAGCTTTACGGGTTATTTATGGCCCGATGCGGGAAGAGCCGTAGCTGCGCTTATGTATTTTCCCCTTAAACTGACATCCGGTATAATATCCGCACTCGCCTGCGTCCCTTTTGCCTCATTCCCCGTGCCCGCCGCAGGACCGGCTTTTCTTATTCCATACTGGCTTCTGTTTCTTGCGTTTACCGTCAGAAATAATTTTGTGCGGAGATACAGATACCATGTTGCGCTGGTAATTGCAGCTTTTGCATCGTTCTGTCTTTTTTCGGCAGCAATGAATGTGGAAAAACAATACAGACTTGTGGTTTTCGATACCGAAAGCATCAGATGTATGTTTATGAAACAGGGGAGGCAGGGTATGCTTGCAGTGGTTGCCCGGAGCGGTGAAAAAAGAAACGATGCTTTCGAATTGTCGTCATCGGTAATGCCTGCAATCAGAGCCGATGGATTTCCCACGCTGGCGGCTCTGTTTGTTCTCGGTGAAAAGGGAGCGCGTCTGCCGAATCTTGATGCGGTTTTTTCAGAATGCAAACCCCAGGTTGTTTTTATCGATTCTGTTTTCTGCGATGATCCCAGCCTCCCCGGTTTCCTCCTTCAGGCAGAAAAAACCGGAGTTATGGTTTACAGCGGTTACAGCAATTATAAAATCGAACCGGAAAAAGGGAACATCAGGCTCTGTTTCGACAGAAGCAGGCTTCTGCCCCTTATGCTTTTTCAGAGCCAGGGGAACAGGCTGCTGCTGTATGATGGCTCTGTCATGAATTCCGATACGGCAAATAAAATGGAAATAAAATCGGGTGATGTGGTGGTTTTAACTGATACCGGCATGGAAAATCTGTTGCAGTTAGAGAAAAAAGTCCGGAATATTTCCGATTTATATGTCATTTTGCTAACTGATGTAAAAACAGAAAAAATGTCAGAGGGAATTCCATGGTATAAAAAGAAATTTTTAATGGAAACATTGAATGAAACAGGTAAATTACTTACTCCCTCGAAAGATGGATCTGTAATACTGGATTTATCAGGCCCGATTCCCCATAGGGTTCCGCAGCATAAATAACAACAATGCGGAATTCTTTATTAAATAGGAGAATAGAGCCATAAAAATAAAAAGGAGAAATGGCAGTATGATTTCTGTAGGCGTAGTCGGAGCTGGCTACTGGGGGCCCAATCTTCTCAGAAACTTTCTCGAGGTACCTGATACAAATGTAAGCATGTGCTGTGATACAAGGCAGGAACGCCTCGATTTTATTAAGAAGCGTTATCCGTCTATCGAAACAACCAAAAGTTTTGATGATATGATCCGCAACGAAAAAATAGATGCCATAAGCATTGCGACCCATGCAAGCTCCCATTATGAACTGGCTAAAAAAGCTCTGGAGCATGGCAAGCATGTTCTTATTGAAAAACCCATCACCGAGAAGAGCGAACACGCTCTGGAACTTATGGAGATTGGTAAAAAGAACAACCGCATTATCATGGTTGGACATATTATGGAATATGCCGGTCCCGTTGAAACCGTAAAGGAAATGATCGACAACGGCGAAATCGGACAGATCTATTATATGGATTCAGTCAGAGTCAACCTTCAGCCCTTCAGGGAAGATGTAAATGTACTCTGGGATCTGGCTCCCCATGATATTTCCCTGTCCCTCTATTTCCTCGGACAGGATCCTATCAGCACCTATGTTCTGGGTCAGTCCTATGTCAGCGACACTCAGGAGAATGTAGCTTTCGGATTTATCAGATTCCCCAATGATGTAATCAGCCACTTCCACCTTTCATGGCTTGCGCCTATGAAAATGCGCCAGACCAACATTGTGGGCAGCAAAAAGATGGTATTCTATGATGATGTTGACAATATCGAAAAACTCCGCATTTTCGATCAGGGTGTGGACATTGAAAAGGATCCCAACGCACTGACCGAAAGACAGATGATTCTCCGCAAGGGCAACATGTATGCTCCCAAGATCGATACAAGGGAACCTCTGTTTAAAGAAGTTTACCACTTCATCGATTGCGTTAAAAATAACAAAACCCCTCGCAGCGATGCGCTGGAAGGGTGGAAAGTCGTTAAAGTCCTTGAAGCTATGCAGGAATCCATTAAGAGCGGCAAGGAAGTTCCGATTAACCTCAATTACTGATTAAGTATATTGAACTGTATCAGGTCCAGTGCGGATCTGATCGATAATGGCAAATACAAATGTTCTGACGGGGCGGGGGTCGGTGCCGAGCACCTGCTTGGCAGATGAGCCCTCGTCCATTATCAGGACCACATCACCGATGCCTGCGTCTATTTTGTCGCAGACTGCCATCATCACTTTGCCTCCGGATTTTCCCGATTTGGGATCCATAGGCTGCACAAGAAGGAGCCTGCGTTTTTCCAGGACTTCTATTTTTTTTGTCGCCCAGACATTGCCTACGACTCTTGCTATAAACATAAATAATACCTACCTGCCGTAATAGTCAGGATCAAGATTTACACCGTCGATAATAGCTACGACGCCTGCATCAATGGGGGGTATGGCGGGAAACGCCACTGCAGCTTCTCTTGATTCAACAAAAAAAACTGATTCGTCATAACCTGCTCCAACCGAATCCGCTGCAACCACATAATCATCAATGGGATTGCCTTCCCAGTCGGTAGGCTGAAGCAGAAGAAGCCTGACTCCGAGGAGACTTTCATCCTTCTGGGAAGCGACAACATGGCCGATTACTTTTGCTGGATGCATTTATTTGAACCCCTCGGTTTCAAATTTGCGGAATACAACCTCGCCTTCACGCTCTATAGTGTCAATTATCCCCATAATAACCAAATCGCAGGGTTTGTCTTTGGTAACGGAAGTCTGTCTTGATGATGAACCTGAACAGATGAGGACCATTTCATCATCTCCGGCGCCTACGGCGTCAACAGCAACCATGGGTTCGCCCTTAGGCTCGAAATTGGGTCCCAGAGGCTGGACCAGAAGCATTTTCCATCCTTCAGCCCGCTCATCTTTCTGGGTGCATACAATATTACCGATAACTTTGGCAAATTTCATAATGTCTCCGAGTTGAGAAATATTTAAAGCTGTATTGGAAAAACGGAATTATCCGTCAGGATCCGCATACATACGCAGATTATCCTCAATCGGAATTTGACGGCATCCGCTGTTTTCCTTCCTGTAAAAGGTGCTGAAAAACATGATAATGGAAAAATCGGTTCTGCGGAAAACAACCTGAAAACTCACTTGTGTAAATAAAGGATCTTTGGCTGTTTCAGGGCAATAATCATAATAATTAACTTTGTCTTTACAGGGTCAGGTTTTTAGTTGTATTTAAAGAAACTGGAATTGTCAGGTTTTAAATCATTTGCAGACAGAACGGTTCTGAATTTCTCACCGGGTATCAACACTGTGGTAGGTCCCAACGGCTGCGGTAAGAGTAACATTCTCGATTCGATCCGGTGGGTTCTGGGAGAACAGAAGACCACTATTCTGAGAAGCAAGCAGATGGATGAGGTCATCTTTGCGGGAACGGGCAAAAGAAAGCCCTCCGGGATGGCTTCTGTTTCTATTCTACTCGATAATTCCGACAAAAGATTTCCCATAGACAAACCGGAAGTTGAAATAACCCGCCGCCTCTACAGGGACGGAGCAGGGCAGTATCTTCTCAACGGCAGGGTTTCAAGGCTCAAAGATATTCAGGAAGCTATCGCAGACACAGGTATAGGCCAGGGCGCTCTTTTTGTTCTGTCCGCAAGAGAAGTGGAACAGGTTTTAAGTCCGAATTCAGAGGACAGAAGATCCATCCTTGAAGAAACCGCCGGTATCAACAAATACCAGATCCGCAAAAAGGAAACCCTCCAGAAGTTAGCTTCAACACGGGACAATGTTGCCCGTCTCAATGATATTCTTCAGGAAGTTGCCAATCAGGCCGAATCTGCCAGAAAGCAGCTTGCAAAACTCGAAAGATACAAAAAAATCAAAGAGAAGCTCTCCCTTCTCGAATGCCGCAATGTGCTTGTAAATGTGCGCTCCCTTGACGAACAGGAAAAGGATTTTGACCGCAAACTCAAGGCAATAGATGAAGCCCGTTCGAATCAGGACAGGGAAACCGGCAAGATTCAGTTTCAGCTCGATTCCGTTGAAAAAGAAAGAAAGCACTCTGCAGAACAACTGGAAAGGGAAAGGGAGGAGCTTTCGAAACACAGTATTGAAGAGAATGAAATAAGAACCGCTCTTGATGTTTCCGCAGAAAAAATCCGTCAGGGCGAAGCTGCCATAAAAGATCTGGAAATCAATAAAACCAAACTGGAAGCCAGAAAGCTGGAGACGGCGAAAAGAGTGGAAGACAATTCCGCAGAACTGGACGAAGCGGAAAAAAATATCAAAAACCTTGAGGACGAGAGGGAAGAGAAAAAACAGGCTCTCGAAACCGAGGAAACTTCTTTTGCTTCAATCAGGCAGTCCATTGACGAGGAAAAAATCAAACTTTCCAGAGCAAGGGAAGAACTGGAGATAGCCAGACTTCGTTATAAGCACGAAGCTGAGGGGCTGAATAACGCAAAGATTCAGAAAAATGAAAACGAGAAAAAAGCCCTCACCATTATGGAAGAGCTTGATCAGTCCGATGAGAAAATTTCCACCTGGCAGTCAAGCCTGAATCAGTTGAAAGCCAATCGGGATATAAGCGCGGATGAGCTGACAAACATAGTGGAAAATATTTCCAAAAACGGCGAAAATCTTTCAAGATCAGAAAAACGATTCAGGGAGCTGAAAGAGTCCCTCCTTGCCATTAAATCCGAGCTTTCGGTTATGGCAAGGGAAGAAGAGGATTTCCGGGGATTTTCCGAAGCTTTCAGATTCGTTATGAAAAACAAAGACAGGCTTCCCGATCTCACACCGGTTCACACAGTCATTACTGTGGATGAACAGTATGAAACAGCAATCGATATTACTCTCGGAGGCCATTTTCAGTCCATTATCACCAACACAAGACACGATGCAAATGTTTGCGTGGATTATCTGAAAAGGGAGAGAGCAGGAAGGCTTACATTCTTCCCTCTGGATATGGACAGATCCGGTTCCCATCCCGGCGCAATGCCTGCGGGACTCAACGGTATAATCGGCTGGGCGAGGGACCTTGTTTCCTGCGAGGATCTTTACAGGGACATTGTGGATGTAATCTGCGGAAAAACCCTTGTTGTAAAGGATCTGGACTGCGCCTACGCCATTTACGAAAGACTGAAAAGAGACAGAAAACCTATTCCCAAAATGGTAACTCTGGAAGGTGATGTTCTTGAATTCAGCGGAGCCGTAACCGGAGGCAAATTCCGTCAGGACAGAAGCCAGCTTTTATCAAGGCAGAGGAAGAAAAAGGAACTGGAAACCCAGTTTGCCGACAAAAGCAAAGATTTCGAAAGGCTTTCCGGAAGCATCACCAAAATGCGTGAATCCTCCGCTTCTCTTGAATCCGAAAAGAAAGCCCTCACAGCAAAGGTTGAACAATCGGAAAGGGAACTCCGTAATATTTCAGGGCAGGTTCAGGTTCTTCAGCGTCTGCGGGAAACAGCCCAGTCGGAATTGACCCGTATTGAAAATGACGAACTGAAGCTGAAAGAGAAAATCGACCGCCACACCGAAGGTATGGACAGGCTGAAAGATACCCTGAAAACCCTCGAGGAAGCATACAAAACTCTCGAAGCCGGTATAGCGGAAAGCGAAAAGAGCTACAAGGGTCAGCTTGCTGATATTGAAAATGCCAGAAAAGCCCTTGAACAGGCGTCAGCAAAACTGGAGGAATCCAGAAGAAAATCAATGACTCTCCGTTCAAGAATCGAAGGGGACAGAAACCAGATTGATCAGACCGATTCCGATATTCAGAATGTCAGGGAAAGAATAGACGCAAGGCATAAGGGGATTGAAGATCTCAGGGAAGAACAGATTGATATAAGAAACAGGCAGTCCATTCTTAATCTTAAACTCAAGGGTTTAAAGATTGCCCTTGAATCATCCCGGAAAAAAATGTCGGAGCTGGATAATTCCGTAGAGGAACTCAGAGGCAAACTTGCTTCCGAGCGTCAGAAAAAGCTTTCCCTCGACGAGCAGCTTAACGAACTGAAAATCAAAAAAATTGAAATCGATGCCAGAAGAGGCTATTTCAACGAGAATCTGCGGCAATTCCTCAAAGAAACAAGGGAAGCAGCCCAGAAATACGACGCCGATGATGACAGGCTCCAGCTTGTTATCGATAAAACCAGAGAGAAGCTCCAGACTGTGGAGGGAGTTAATTTCTCTGCAGAAGATGAATTCAACCAGCATACAACCAGATATAACGAACTCAAGACGCAGGTTGATGATCTTCTTGAGTCTTCCGCAAAACTCCGCAACATAATCAAGGAAATGGACGCAGCGAGCCTGAAAGCCCTTGAGGAAACCATAGAAAAGCTTGACGGTATATTTGATGAGAACTTCAGAAAGATTTTCGGCGGAGGTAAAGCCGGTGTTTCGTTTTCTGACCCTGAAAACAAACTGGAATCGGGTATTGATATAACCGTACAGCCTCCGGGAAAAAGACCTTCGAGCATAAGCTTGCTTTCAAGCGGTGAAAAATCACTGACGGCGGTAACATTCCTGTTTGCACTGCTTTCCATAAAACCAAGCCCATTTGTTATCCTTGACGAGCTTGACGCTCCTCTTGACGAATCAAATGTGGAAAAAATCGGAAACCTCATCAGGGAATTCTCCGCAGGAAGCCAGTTTGTGGTGATCACCCACAACCGCAAGGTTATGGAAGCCGGTGATGTAATGTTTGGCGTAACTATGGAAGAACTTGGCATATCAAAGCTGGTAGCCGCCAAACTTCAGGGAGTTGTAGCCTGAGATGGAGATTTTAATAATAGCAAACAGCCCTGGTGAAATAGCAGGATGGTCCTATCCCATTATACGGGAGATTAAAAAACAGGATCCTGAAATTAAAACCACAATGATGCTGCTGCCCTGCAATTTTTCTTCAGGCAGGGAGCTTGAGGTAGCCCGGAGCCTCCCCGGCATCGACAGGGTTTTTCCCGTGAAACAGACCCTTTCAACCCTATGGAAAGGCAAACGGGATATTTTTGAAGAGAAATCAGCGATTCTTCATCTTGGTGGAGACCTTTTCTTCCCGGCTATGTTTGCGGCAAAATTCAAACTGCCTGTTTTTATTTACGAATGGGCGCAGAAAAAATGGGACAACCTCCTTGCGGGATATTTTGCAAGGGATGAGAAAAACCGCCAGCTTCTTCTGGGCAGGGGAATTGCAGAAGAAAAAATTCATATAGTTGGTGAAATTCTTGCCGATGCAGTCAACTACAGAGCTGAAGACTGCGCTCCGGTGGAAAAGGGAAAAGAACTGACCATTGCTATAATGCCGGGATCCCGTTTCAGGGAGGCATTTTCCCTCCTTCCCTTATTTGCAGGAGTTGGAGAAAAGATAAAGGAAAGATTTCCCGGAACAAAGTTTTACATGCCTGTATCACCCTTTATCGACAGGGAAAAGTTTTTCGGTTCGTTCCCGCTTCAGCCCGATGAAAAAGCCGGAGGCACAGGGGTTTCGCTAAAAGACGACAGCACACTTGTTACAGACAAAGGCGTGGAAATAGGAATAACATTCCAGAGCCATGGTGTTATGAAGGCAAGCGATTTTATTATAACAATTCCGGGCACAACCACAGGAGAAGCTGGAGCGCTCGGCACGCCCTGTCTGAGTATTCTTCCCCTTAACAGGCCTGAACTTATTCCCTTTGTGGGCTTAATCGGCCTTCTCGACCACCTGCCTCTTATCGGCAAGCCTATCAAAGCCAAAATAATGCTGTATATTGCGGGCAAGGGTAATCACCTTCTTTCTCAGCCCAATCTAAGAGCTGGCAGGGAAGTTATACCTGAGATGCTTGATGTTGTGGATCCTGATAAAATTTTTGCAAGAATTCTTCCATTTCTTGAGAATAAAGATAAAAGGGATAAAATCAGGGAAGATCTTAATTCCATATATTCTTCCCACCGGGGATCCGCTGAAAAAATCGTAAGAAAATTAATTGAGAGTGCAAAATGCATATCTTCAGAAAAACACTGAAAGAGGATTTTTTAATCACTCTGATATTCTGTATCGTATTATGTGCATCCATATACCTGATAATTCAGGAATTTGCCGTAGCCAGAAATCTTGATTTCTCATCATTTATGGACAAAGTGCCTGAGCCTCTGAAAAAGATGGCTTCATCATTTCTTGTTATGAACATCTTCGGCGGATATCTGCATGTAATAACTTCGGTATGCTGGATAATAATATCGGGAATTTTCGTATCGCTGGTATCCGCAAGCTTGATTTCGAAAGAACTGGAAAAGAAAACCCTTCCTCTGGTTCTTGCCCACCCCGTAAGCAGGTTTGGGGTAATTTCGCAGAAATATGCAGCCTATGTCTTTTATCTCATAATCGTATGTCTGTTTTCCTGGCTTGGGTTTTATGCCGGTATAAAACATGGCGTGCTGCACATGCCCTACAATGTGAAATTTATCAATCAGGCGCTTTTTAACGGATTCTGCTTTTTCTTCGCCCTCTCAGGCTTCGGCTTATTTATGTCGGTTATTTTCACTGAACAGAAAAAAGCTGCTATTGCAAGTATGCTCTATTTTTTCCTGAGCTACCTGTCCTTTTTCCTCGGAGCTTTTTCAGAAAAATGGGCTGTGGTCAGGGATTTCACCCTATTCAGATTTTTCAACACAGAACACCTCTTCTACTGGGGAAGCTACAACCAGAAAAACTGTATATTCCTGCTTGCTATCGGCGTTGTGATGTTTATAATTTCATCCCTTGTATTCAGACAGAGGGATATTTCGGGTTAATCCCCCCAAAACCAATGCACCCGCCAGAAACAGCCCGACGCTGACCCGCAGGTCCACCCGCGGCGAAACCTGCTTCCCTTCCCCCATGAATGCGGCAAACCCCTGCCAACAGTAGGGGAGGACCCTATGCGCGCTTTCCCACCTGCAATTATCTCCAATCGTAAGGAATCCCAATAATGGCAATAAACCGCCAGCGACTGCCGGATCGCAGGCGTCCCCGCCTGTCCCACCGGTTAAACAACCTCGCATGCTCTCCGCAATCTCCGAATGGAAAATTCCTGACAACTGCGGGGTTCGAAAACAAATCTGTCTCCACTAAAAACTGAATTATGGTAATGAGGAGCTAATGGCGGGGGTCCAGTCTTTCAGGGATTTTCCGGCGTAGGTGTCCAATGTGGGCGAACCTGCCGGTTCGCGTCGTGGGCGCAAACCCCTCTTACGATCGTTTGCCAAGCTTGTCGTTATGAGGTTAGCTGGCGGTTGGCGGTCGGTTTTGAGACCGGGGGACAGGCGAGACGCCTGCGATCCGGCAGTGGTTGGTCGGGTTTGTGGTTATTGGGTTGCTGGCGGTTGGCGGGAGGTTGTTGCGGGAGAGCACATTGGCTCTCCCCTACAGGAATTCCTATATCGAGTGAAGTTTGTGTCGATATGCACAAAGCAAAATTAAAGAGAGCGGAAAAATGATGCACTGAAAGTTTTTGCCGGAAGGGTTTGGGAAACGAGCTTTTTTTAAAAAGCGGGTTTCCCAAAAAAAGAATTATAGACGAGACATCTCAACGAAAAATACAATTCAACCAAATAAAGGCATAAATTTGTCCGAACGCTCACGGGAATTGTAACCGTTTGCCCAGCTCCCGGAGAAAACTTTTTGAAAAAAGTTTCCTCCGGACCTCCTTCCCAAAACTTTTGAATCGGGGGACCGACCAGAGGGTAGGACCGACCGGGAGTTTGGGGACCGTCAGAGGGAACCACGCTTTTTTAAAAAAGCGAGGTTGCCCTCCGAACCTCCCTCCTTGAAAAACAAGTGTATTGGGCTGGGTGGATTGGAGTGGATTTTTACTAATTCAGTGGCATTAGGGTTAGGGACCATCAGAGGAGACCACGCTTTTTTGGAAAAGCGAGGTCTCCTCCGAACCTCCTCCCTTGAAAAACAGGATTATTGGGCTGTAGGTTTGAGTAATTTTCATTAATTCAACGGCATTGCCCCGGAACCAACATTTCCGGCAATAATACAAACAGGCAGGCTTATCCGCCTGCCTGTTGTTTTTCAGGTGTTCTGTTCTTATTATTGTTTTACCGTAAAATCCGGTTATACAGTCTGGCTTTCCAGTCTCTGCACTTTGAGTTCGCAGAGTATTTTTTCCGCTGTAACCGGCATACTCTTTATTCTCACTCCGAGGGCGTCATAAACAGCGTTGGCAAGGGCGGGAGCGGTGGGAACCATTGTGTGTTCGCCTACTCCTCTTGCACCGAAGGGGCCGTCAACCTGAGGAACTTCCACAAATGACGGGAAAATCTCTTCGGGCATATCCATTACCGTTGCCGTTATATAATCAGCAAGGCTGTTATTTGCCGGGTTGCCTTTTCTGAGCTGAAGCTGCTCGAACAAGCCTGTGGAAAGACCCATGTATATTCCGCCGATTGTCTGGCATACAACATTCATAGGGTTAATCGCCTTACCCACATCATAGCACGAAGCAACCTTTTTGATGTCGATTACGCCGGTTTCCTCATCCACTTCAATTTCCACAGCCTGAGCGCCGGTAGTGAAGTGAACCACTGATTTCGGACCCTGTCCCGTTTCCTTATCAAGTGCGGAAACATCAGGAGGAATGAAGTTGCCTCTTCCGATGATTGGTCCGCCTTTAAGAAGGCCGTCTTTGTTGGTAAGTCCGTAAATCACCATGTGTTTCAGCGATTGGGTTTTGGAAGGATCACCTTTATGAATAACATAGCCATCGATAATATCAAGATTGTCGGGGGCGCAGTCCCAGTGGTCGGAAGCTAATTTAAGTATCTGCGTTCTGGCATCTTCCGCAGCCATCTTCACCGCATTGCCCATAGACCATGTAAGGCGGCTTGCAACAGTCTGCCATTCGTAGGGTGAATAATCGGTGTCGGGAGTGTGGACTCTCACTGTTTCGTAAGCAATTCCCAGAACTTCCGCAGCTATCTGAGCCATTACAGTGTGGGTTCCCTGACCCAGTTCCATGCCGGAAACCAGAAGGTTTACGGTGGCATCCTCGTTGAACTTGAGAATTGCCCCTGATGAAGCATCCGGAGGCATAGCGGGAGCTTTCCACATTGCAGCAATTCCCCTGCCCACCCGTTTTCCGGGTTTTGCTTCGTGTTTGGGTTTATCCCAGCCCAGATCTTCAGCAGCTTTGAGGATACATTTCTGCAATCCCGTATCGTGCATAACTCCGCCGGTTACAGTAATATCTCCGCCCTGAAGTGCATTTTTTGCCCTGAAAGCTACAGGATCCATACCGGTTTTGCGGCAGATTATATCAATAACCTGTTCAATAGCCCAGTGGATTTCAGGCATGCCGAATCCCCTCATGGGACCGCCCACGGGATGGTTTGTGTAGCAGCAGTATGCATCAGCTTTCACATTGGGAACATTATAAGGTCCAGTGGAAGAATAACCTGAGGCTCTTGTAATGTTTACGCCGTATTCGGTATATGCTCCTGCATCCCAGTAGTAGGTGTTTTCCATAGCAAGAATCTTGCCTTCGTCATTGACGCCGATTTTAACTTTAGCTTTAAGGCCCTGTCTTACGAATGTGCAGAAGAATTCTTCCTCTCTGGTCATTCTCAGTTTTACAGGTCTCGGTGAAGCTTTCATTGCAAGGGGAATCACACAGGCTTCGATACTCACTCCGGCTTTACATCCAAAACCGCCTCCGAGGTAGGGTACAATGACCCGCAGCTTGTTGTACGGCATTTTCAGAGCTTTAGCCAGAAGGTTGCGCTGGGCAAAAGGCGACTGGGACGATGTCCAGAGAGTACAGAATCCCGAATGATCATATTTTGCCACTGCAACATGGGGTTCGAGGGGGGTGTGCTGAAGATGGGGCACATAAAATTCTTCCTCGATTACGCAGGCACATTCTTTAAAAGCGTTTTCGGGATCGCCCTTTCTTACTTTGAAGTAGTTGGAAATATTGGTTCCTGCCTGAGGGAATATAAAAGGCGCATATTCGTATTCGCCGAGTTTTTCGTGAATTATGGGAGCCTGGGGATCAAGGGCGTATTCGGGATCGAAAACTGCGGGAAGTTCCTCATACTCAACTTCGATGAGCTTGCAGGCTTCTTCCGCTATATCCTCGGTGTCCGCCGCCACGCCGGCAACAGGTTCGCCCACATAACGGACCTTATCGAAGGCATAAAGGGTTCTGTCCAGCAGATAAAGGCCTATGTAACTGTTAAATTCCTGTCCTGTAGCTACTGCTCTCACTCCGGGCAGAGCTTCCGCCTTTGATGTGTCGATTTTTACTATTTTTGCATGGGGATGAGGGCTGCGCAGAAGTTTTGCATAAAGCATTCCCGGTCCGAATTTCACATCATCGGTATATTTGGCAGCTCCGGTAACCTTCTCCAGAGCATCGGTTCTTGTAACACTTGCTCCGACAACTTTGGTTCCGCTCATTATGCTCCCTCCTTCTTCATTACGGCAGCAGCAGACTGGATTGCATCCACAATAGGTTTATAACCTGTGCATCTGCAGAAATTGCCTGCGATAGCTTCTTTAATTTCCATCTCGGTGGGAGTGGGATTTGTGTCAAGAAGCGCTTTTGCACTCATAATCATACCGGGAGTGCAGAATCCGCACTGAACAGCGCCGGCATCGATGAAAGCCTGCTGAAGGGGATGAAGTTTTCCGTCAGCATGCAGAGCTTCCACGGTGGTGATTACAGCATCCTGAGATTCAACAGCGAGAACCAGACAGGAATTCACTGCCTTACCGTTCATTATGACGGTGCAGGCTCCGCATTCGCCCATTTCGCATCCCTTTTTAGGGCTTGTTATATCAAGTTTATCTCTGAGAACATCCAGAAGTTTTTCCTGTGGTTCAACATCAACAGTATATTTCTGTCCGTTCACATTAAGGGTGATGGTATGCTTCATTTCAGTTCCCTCCCGCCGCAGATAATGTCTTTGAGGCATCTTTTGGTAAGTACATAAACCAGATCATTGCGATAATCGCAGGTGGTGCGGATATCGCTGATGGGTGATGCATCTTTGAGGGCAGTCATAGCTGCGTGCTCTATAACATCATCACTGCAGACAGCGCATTCATTAAGATAGTTTTCAGCATTTTTTGCCACAACAACAGTAGGAGCCACAGAGCCAAGAGCAATGGAAAAACGCATGCCCGATGGCGATGTTTCGTCCTGTCTCCACATTGCAGCAGCAGTAACCATAGCAATACATACCACTTTTCTTCTTCCCTGTCTGTGGTAAGAACCGGAGAATTCAACACTGATATTGGGAATTTCAACAGCAGTTACTATTTCACCGGGCAGAATACAGGTTTTGCCGGGACCACAGAAAAACTCCCTGATTGGCAGGGTTCTTGTGGAAGAAATACTCTCAAGGTGTATCCTTGCATCAAGAATATACAGTGACGGCAGAGTTTCGGCAGCAGGCGAACCGTTGCAGATATTTCCCCCGATTGTGCCCCGGTTGCGGATCTGCTGTGAACCTACCCAGCGGCAGGCATGCGCAAAAAACGGATATTTTTCCAGTACAACAGGCGATTCACTTATTTCAGCATGGGTGGTAAGGGCGCCTATGATAATATTTCCTTCGGCATCTTCTCTTATACCTTTGAGTTTATCTATCTTTTTAAGGTCAACAAGCATCTGCGGACTGACGGCATGATCTCTCATCTTAACCATCAGATCAGTGCCCCCGGCGTAAGGCTTCGCTCCGGGGTTCTCTTTGAGCAGTTTGAGACAGTCATTAAGGGTGGGCGGGCAGACATAAGCAAATGTAGGCAAACCGGATCCCTCCTGAATAAAAATTGAATTTGGAATTATATAAGGAACATTATATGGCACTTGGGAAAAACCTTTTGAAAAATCTGATCTTATTGGGAAGTTAGGATTATGAAGGAGGGGAGGGGGCAATGCCTATGAATTAAGGCATGGGTTTATCTAAACGCTCACGAGGATTGTAACCGCATGCCCAGCTCCCGGAGAAAACTTTTTTGAAAAAAGTTTCCTCCGGACCTCCTTCCCAAAACTTTTAAATTGGGGGACCGTCAGAGGTAACCACGCTTTTTTGGAAAAGCGAGGTTGCCCTCCGAACCTCCCTCCTTGAAAAACAAGAGTATTGGACTGTGGATTTGAGTAAATTTTACTAATTCAGCGGCATTGCCTCCGGACCACCTTTAAAACTTTCAATACATCATTTTTGATCCTGTAAATGAATTTGATTTTCTGCATAACGATTCTGATTTTGTTTTGATAAAACCTGAATAAGGCGAACTATACAGTGCTAAAACCTGTTAATACATGAAGTCCGGAAAATTTTTTTTCAAAACCGGGAACATTTTGCGGAAAAATAGACATATATGGTATAGTATAAATAATTAACAAAACACTGACTGAGGAGACGGTTGAGGTGGATGAAAAGCAAAAACTCGATGAATTGATAAATATTGGCATAGCTATAGCCAGTGAGAAGAAACTGGGGAAACTGCTGGACAAGATTGTTGAGGAAGCGCGCCGTTTTACTGCTGCAGATGCAGGAAGCCTGTATCTGAAAGAAGAAGGCGAAGTTATTCGTTTTGTGGTCAGTCAGAACGATACTCTGCGGAAAAGATACGGGATGAGTGGGGAGAAAGATAATTTCCTGTCATTTACCATGCCCATCAGCAGGGAAAACATCGCCGGATATGTTGCAGCTTCAGGCACAATTCTCAATCTTGAGGATGCTTACGAAATCCCTTCCACATATCCTTTCAGATTCAACAAGAGTTTTGACGAAAAAACCACATACAGGTCAAAATCCATGCTTGTTGTGCCTATGCTTGATGCAGACAGAGAAACAGTGGGAGTTATTCAGCTCATCAACTCTATTGATGAAAACGGCGAAGCGATTCCTTTTAAAAAGGAATACGAAAAACTCACATTTTCACTGGCAAGTCAGGCGGGTGTGGCGGTAAGAATGGCGCAGCTAAGGGAAGAACTTCAGTCGTCAAGCCTTGAGATGATAGAAAGACTGTCGGTGGCGGCGGAATTCAGAGATGAAGACACTGCGATGCACATCAAGAGAATGAGCAGCTACAGCGCCATTATAGCCAAAAACATGGGCTTTTCCGAGGATCAGGTTGAAAAAATTCTGTTTACGGCACCTATGCACGATATAGGCAAACTGGGAGTTCCCGATTCCATTCTGCTGAAACCGGGCAAACTCACTGATGACGAATTCGGCGAAATGAAGAAGCATACCATCTACGGTGCCAAAATTCTTGACGGTTCGAAACATAATTTTATCAAGATGGCGGAAGTTATAGCTATAAGCCACCATGAAAAATGGAACGGAATGGGTTATCCCAATGGTTTATCCGGCGAGGAAATACCCATTGAAGGCAGAATCGTTGCGCTGGCAGATGTTTTTGACGCTCTGTCCTCGAAACGATGTTATAAACCTTCCTTTCCTCTGGAAAAAGTTCTGGAAATTATTAAAAAAGACACAGGAACCCATTTTGATCCCGGTGTAACCGATGCATTCTTCAAAGGATTTGAGGAAATTATGCAGGTTTACGACAAATACAAAGAAGTCTGACGAGGGGTTGATTGATACGGAAGGCAAAGAGATCCTTCAAAAAACGACGGTTTCCGACGAGCCGCCGGAATTCAGCGGAAAAAACCTGAGAGACAGAAAAGCTCTGCAAATAGTAGATCTTTTTGACAGAAAGAAGGACGTCACAGTCAGGCTTACTTCTTTATTTATGGACTATAAAACCACCCATCTTGGTTTTTCCATAGATCCTCCATCTGAAAACTGGGATATTACAGATGTAACCATACTGGACAACAAAGGCAGAACATACTGGGTTTCCATAACCCGCTCGGTAAAAGATGATCCTTTTTTCGGAATCAGGGTCATAACCGATGCTATCCCCGAAGATGCCGATGAGCTTCTTGTTTCGGTAAGGAGAATTTATCTCAGGGATGATGCCCTTGAAAACAGAATTGTAACCCAGCTTTCCCACGAGGAAAAGGAAGTCCTCAATCTTGTTTCAACTCTTGGAACCGATGGAACAATCACAGCGCAGGTCAGTGAAATAAGAAAAAGACTCAGAGACCTTGAAAGGCGCAGATTCTTTAAACTTCCTATTGTCAGGGAAGAACTGAAAGGTCCCTGGAGTTTTGCTTTCAAAATCGACCACAACCTGAGAAAAAGCAACAACAAATGCTACAAGCTCAAAGAGTCGGTTTCCTCAGGAGACATGGAAATTCATCCTGTTTGTCTTAAAACAGGAATAATCAGAAACAGGCTCATCTGCAATTATCGCAACGAAAGTCTTCTGAGGGAAGTTCTAACCGATGGGAAAATTGTTGAAAACGATGAAAGTCTGCTGTTTCTGGAGGGAGATTTGACTCCCATACCTCCTGCGGTTTCTGTTTTTGATGAAATAACCGGCAGGGAATATTTTCCCGGAAGCGGACATCATGATATTCTCAACAGAGGCAGCGGAAATGTGCTTATTTCAGGAAATAACCTGAAGCTGAACTACCAGTTTGAACCCTTTGATGTCAGTGAATCCGTTAAAATAAGGCTCTACGGAATGGAAGGCTGTCTGCCCGAACCGGTTTCATTCACATTTGAAGACGGTGCGGAGCATTCCGCCAATATATCTGTGAAAACCGGCGGAAAAACAGTTGTAGATATGCCTCTGAAAATCAGATTCAAAACACTTTCTGCACTGGATGACAAAAACAGGTTCGCCTGTGAAATCAGATATATTCTGGAAAATAATCCCCTTTTTGAGGAGTTCTGGATTTCGAGAGCAATCTTTGCTGATGAAGCTGGACGGGTTTTTAATATGGAGGAGGTTTTCAGAACGGAAGAACAGGGAAAAACCACGGTTCAGACCATTTTTCACATTCCATCTGATTACACCGGAAAAAAACTGACACTCACCATCCGCAATTATTATTACAGACTCGTTGTTCCCGCAGAACTGTATCAGGATTTGTCAAACCTTTGCAGCTCAGGGTTCGAGGGAATGGATCCGGACGAAAAAATAATTATGCCCGGAGCACTTCATCACAGCCATTGAAAAAAAATGAAAAAATTCGTATTTTCATGTGATATTGTTTGTATTTCGGCGGCACTCACAAGGAAAACAGACTATAAAAGCAGAATTTTAATAGTAACGAAGTACTATTTTCCGCAAAGGAAGGAGTCATAAGGAATCAATATGAACATTGAACACCATGCATGGTACAGCCACAGAGTCGGCAAGTACATGAGCGTCATCCGCTACGGACACTGGGGTCCGCCGATGCTCTACTATCCCACCTCAGGAGGCGGAGCCGGAGAATTTGACTACTACGGAATGCACAGAGATGCCAAATGGTTTATCGACAACGGTAAGGTTCAGTTCTTTGCTGTTGACGGATTCAACAAAGAAAGTTTTTACAACTTCGACATTCATCCTTACCACAGGATGCAGTCACATGTCGCTTACGAAAGGTTTGTTATTGAAGAAGCTCTTCCCCTTATTTTCGAACTTTCGAAAAACGATTTTCTCGGATGTATGGGCTGCTCCTTCGGCGCCTATCACGCTCTCAATTCACAACTGAAAAGACCCGACCTGTTCAAACTCTCCCTCAGCATGGGCGGCGTGTTTGACATAAGCAGCTACATGGAAGGCTACTACGATCTGGATGTCTATTTCAATAACCCCGTTGATTATGTTCCTCAGATTAATGATCCCTGGTTCTATGATCAGATCAGCAAATACAGCAGAATCGTTCTGCTGAGCGGCGCCAACGATAAATTCCTCGACGGCACAACCAGAATGCACGACATACTCATGGATAAAAACATCCCCCACCATTACGAAATCTGGGATCCGCCGTGTGATCACCACGAATTCTGGTGGAAAAAACAACTCCCCTACGTACTCGGACAGTATTATATGTAATTTTCAACCCGAAAAAACAAAAAGCCGGCCTGCCAAAACACCGGCTTTTTTTGTTTCCGGAAATACTACCCGGCAAAGCTGAAGCTTTGCTTTACTTGATTTGGAGGGTTCTGGTCCAGGTTTTTATGTGTTCCGGCAGTTCTGTTCTTATCATTTCGTTCAGGTTTATGAGGTGGAAAATTTTATCGCTCCAGCCTGACATAAGGACCTGCCGGGGGTCAGTTTCCTTTATTTGGGAAGTGCCGTAGCCTGTGAGGTCTATGGAATACAGAACCACATCGGGGTTTACATCTTTTCTGTATTTTTCGAAATGTTCGGCGACGCTGTTTTTGTCCCTGTTGTTGCTGTCATAGCACTGCATATCAGAAAGCAGAATGATTCTATCGTATTTTTCCTTTCTTTCCGTTATTCCATAAATAATTTTATATGCATTGGTTGCAGCGCCTACATCTTTTTCCAGCAGCATTTCGTAATGTTTAAGAATATCAGCACCGGTTGGTTTTACTTTTTCCACTGTTTCCGCAAAAATATAAACATCAGCGGACTGAAAAATCCGTTTTCCGATTACACCGAGGAGAATTGCGGTGTCTTTGTATGTTATGGAGGAGCCTCTCGAAAGGGGTGTTATCATTGAACCGCTGACATCTATGGCAATCAGTGTTGCCCCTGATATGGGTTCGATATTTTTCACGGAATGAACCAGAGCTTCTTTCAGGGCGTCCAGAACCATATTTATCTTTGTCTCGTTTTCCGTTGCGATTCTTAATTTCAGGGATTTGTATGCTGCAAGATAATTGAAGGGGAGCTGTCTTGATTTTTCAATATTCTTCTCATTTTTTATCTCATCGGCAAGCTCCCGGATTTGTTCTTCCGTTCTGTTTGAAAGAAGCTGGTATATGTTTCTAAGCTTTGCCATATATCCCATTGTTGGCAGTATTGCTTCCCATGTCCGGGGGGTTGAACCGAATTTTTTAATAATCAGTTCGTGGGTGGCGTGTGCATCTTTTGCCAGTTTTTCGGTTTCATCGTCGAATACATTTGAATTCCGGAGCTTCTTCAGTGCATAAATCATAGGAGTTAAATCGGGATCCGCTTCCAGAGAGCCGGTCAGAAAACCGTAAAGGGCTTCTCTGTATATATCGGCAGGCTTCGGATGGCAGAGGTTTATAATATCCCGCATCCTTAATCCTTTTGAGGGATCATATTTGAGAAGCTGGTATTCGTCGAAATTTTCAAAAGCTTTTCCAAGCCCTTTTTTCAGGCATGCGGGAATTCTGCACCGTTCACCGTCATATTTTTTCAGTTTTATATAAGCAACAGTTTCGATAAGCTCATCGGCTCTTTTTATAATCAGGGGGGTATATCTGGCTACAAAGGGCTTTGTCTGTTCAATATGGGAAGCTTCCGCCAGAAGCATAATGGGCACGCTTCTCAGGTTAAAGCAGTTCCGGGCGAAGACAGCAAGCTGAAGGATAAATTCGGGATCTTCTGCTGCGGCAAGTTTAATATCCCTGATAATATCAGAATCCGAATCTTCGGCATTCTGATAGAATTTTCTTTCACCGGCAAGTGAAGTAAGAACTCTCGTACAGAGCCTGATTATGGGGGAAAGCTTGTAAGCCTGACCTCCCTCAAAGTTTTCCGTAACCGCCGGTTCCCCTTTTTTATGGGGTTTCCACGCCGAAGGCTTATTGAATTTTCCCATAATACCCCCCTGTTTTTTATCGTAATTTGTTGGTCCCTGCCGGAAAACTGTTGTATGAAAAAATCTCGTTGCCCAAACCCTTCCGGCAAAAACTTTCGGTGCATCATTTTTCCGCTCTCTTTAATTTTGCTTTCTGCATATCGACTATATTGCTGTTTGCTTATTCTCACTTTTTTGAAATCTGCTTCGCAGTTTTCAAAAAGGTTGGCAAACGGGGGGAAGAATCCCCCAAACCCCCGTCGGTCTAAATCCCCCATGGTCGGTCCCTCGATTCAAAAGTTTTGGGAT
>JAJTBE010000003.1 GCA_021287065.1 Bacillota bacterium | reverse complement strand
GGGCAGGTGTATTTTTCTTCAGGAGAATTTGAGCTTGCTATAGCTGATTTAACTCAGGTTATCCGGATAAATCCGAAATCCGCTGATGCTTATATAAATCGTGCAGCTTGTTTTACAATGATTAAACAATATGACAAAGCTATTGAAGATAATAAATCTGCAATTGGGTTGGATCCGAATAACGATGCTGCGTATTACAACATGTCTGCTGCTTATCAGTTAAAGGGAGATTTTGCAAAAAGCCTTGCCGCTGTTGATAAAGCAATCAGTCTGGAGCCTAATAATCCCACATACCTTATTGGTAGGGGAATGGTTAATTTTTGTGCCGGCAATATGGATAAGTCTGCTGAGGATTATAAAAAGGCTTCTCAGTTGGATCCTAAAAACAGATACAGCCGCCTGATGTATGGTCTGGCATTGATGAGACAGGGAAAAGACGGTGCCGGCTATTTTAAGGAATATCTGGAAAAGAACAATAATACCGAATGGCCCAAGCCTGTGTTCAGGATGCTTACTGAGAGTATAAGTCCGGAAGAATGCCTGAAAATTGCCCTTGAGAGTGATAAGGAAGAAATAATGGAGAGGAAATGTGAGGCATACTTCTATATAGGTGAGTATTATCTTCTCAAAAACAACAAAGCTAAAGCTAAGGAATTTTTTGAAAAGTGCATGGCAACAGGTGTTAGTTACTTCAACGAATACATCTTTTCAAAAGCGGAACTGAAGAAACTCTGATACAGACTTATAATATTTTATCTACAGTCTGGTACTATTAATAAACTCCGGAGCAGAGTCAGTTTTAATTAAGCAACAAATAAGAAAGGAAAAAATTATGAAAAAACTCACAGGAATCATTCTTTTGCTTGCAATTTTGCTTTCAGTTCTGTCTGTCAGCCCTGTTTTTGCAAAGACGGAAAAAGAGATGCTGGATGAAGGTCATCGTTTTATGGCTAACAAAAGTTATGGCAATGCCATTAAAGCCTACACAGAAACGATTAAGCAGTTTCCGAATTCTTCCGAGGCTTTTCTTTTTCGTGGATTAGCTTTGACAACAGTAGGGGAAATTGATTATGCAATAATGGATTTTACAAGATCTCTTACGATCAAACCGAATAGCGGCGAAGCTTATTTTAGCAGAGCTACTTGTTATTTGCTGTTAAGTCAGTTTGAAAAATCCATTGAAGATAATAAAAAAGTTGTCAGTCTGGAGCCGGAAAATTATAGTGCCTATTTCAATATGGGCGTTGCTTATACAAAGCTCGGGCAGTATTCTGAAGGTCTGAAATGCCTCGATAAGGCAATCAGCCTGCATCCTGGCGAGTTTCCCCTTTATGCTGAAAAAGGAAGCAACTATTTCAGCTCTGATATGATGGATAAATCGGCAGAATGCTTCAAACAGGCGTCGCAAATAAATCCCACTGATAATTATATGCATCTTATGTATGGTTTGGCGTTAATGAGACAGGGGAAAGACGGTGCCGGTTATTTCAGGGAATATCTGGAGAAGAATAAGGATAAGGAATGGCCTAAGCCTGTGTTCAGGATGTTATCTGAAAGCATTACACCGGCTGAATGTCTGAAAATGGCCGTAGATGGTGAAAAGGACAAAATGATGCAGAGGAAATGCGAGGCATATTTCTATATAGGCGAGTATTATCTCATTAAAAACGATAAAGCAAAAGCAAAGGAATACTTTGAAAAGTGTGTTGCAACAGGTGTCAATTATTTCAATGAGTATTACTTTTCAAAAGCTGAGCTGAAGAAGCTTTAGGTTCAATTTAGTTGTTTCCGGGGGATGGGGGATTCTTTCCTCATCCCAAAACTTTTGAATCGGGGGACCGACCGGGGACTGTGGGGACCGGGAGATTAGAGGACCGGGGGACCGTCAGAGGTAACCACGCTTTTTTGGAAAGGCGAGGTTACCCTCCGAACCTCCTTCCTTGAAAAACAGGAGTATTTGGGTTGGGAAACCGGCTTTTTTCAAAAAGCGGGTTTCCCAAAAAGCTTATCTTCTAAGGTTCAACCTTATAGACTTTGCCTTTGTATTTTACCAGAACTTTTTCTCCAGCTGAGAGATATTTTGCCATTTTCTGGTCTTTAGCCAGTGCGAAGTATTCTTCTGAGGCGAATTTCACTGATTTTACATCTTCCGAGCCATCGTATTCCGAGTCCACCCACCATCCGTTTTTGAGGTAGAAGGTTTTTTCGAGGATAGTTTTTACCGATTCGGTATTTTCGTCATTTCTGATTTCTTCAGCCTGTTTATAATCCCTGATTTTGCCGCTGGCTGCCACGGATTCCGCTCCGCTTTCCGCTCTCTGAGCCTGATTGAAAATTCCGTCGCCTGGTGCGTTTGTTGTTACCGGCGCAGGCAGTGATCCTTTTTTCCAGTGGTCGGTTTTTGTTTCTTCAGGTTCTTTTACCAGAAACGATGTGTAGGGTGTGATAATTCCGTATTGTCTGGAGAGTCTGATTACTTCATCCACCAGTTCTTTATTTTCGCCGCCTGTGCGGATTGTTTCCAGAAGGTATCCTATGCGGCGCACAGCCCAAAGGCGGGGTATGAAGTTGTTTCTTTCATCTGAAGCGGGAAATGTGGTTTCATAGACTGATGTGTAGGTTTTACCGCCCCTTTTACCCGTAAGTTTCACTGCTGATGGTCCGGAGCCTCTGTATTTTCCGACGAGCATAAGCTGGCTTCCCCTGAAGATATCGGGGAGTTCTTTCGGATACACAGAGATTATGTCAACTCCGGGAATGCTTATTTCCACATCTGAAAGAAGGGGATCCGCTATTTTACGGTAGAATGCGGAAATTTTGACTTCCATTTCCTCGCCTTTTGCGATGTAGTCGGGATAGCCTCTGTTTTTCCCTGAAATGCCCTCCAGAAGGATTGTATTGACATCTGAACCGACTCCGAATGTGAAAATGCGTGCGCCGGATTTATTTCTTTCACTGATTCGCTTTATAAGAGCGTCCGTATCCGTCTGTCCCACTGTCGGGAGTCCGTCGGTTATAAACACTATGTATTCCGGATTTTTGCCTTCTGTAAGGGGTTTTAAGCCTTCTGTGAGTGCTTCATCGATATTTGTTCCCCCTGCAGCTTCGATCTTATTTTCCAGATACTTTTTTGCTTTGGAAATATTCTCAGGAGTTGCCTGAAGAAGTCCTTTTGGAGCGAGCTGGGCTGTTTCATCGGAAAAGCTTATAATATTGAACCGATCCGCTGGTTTGAGCCGGGAAAGGCAGTATTTGAGCGCTTTTACCGCATTTTCCATTTTATTGTCCTCAGCCATGGATCCTGAGCTGTCGAGAATGAAGACCACATCTTTGGGGATTGCCTCCTCTTTTTCCATTTTATCCTTAGGGGCGAGAAACATCAGGAAATATCCGTCTTTTTCATCTTTATCCCTGTAGGCGGTCATATTCAGGCCAAAGTCTTTTTCCGACAATGTGTAATACAGAATAAAGTCCACATCAGGCTTAAACGAGCTTTTCTCGAATGAAGCTTTTATCAGATTATCGCTCTTTCTGGTAAATGCCATCTTGTGGGTAGGGCAGTAGTAAGCTTTTATAGGGATTTTCGAACTGACTGAAGCTGTGATTGTAACTTCCTCCAGAGGTCTTGGAGAGAATTTCTCCGTATCAAGGGGATAATGGTATTTTACAACTCCATTCTCAGCCTTCAGGGTCTCCGAATACTTCAGCTTAATTTTTTTCGAACCCTTTGCAGGTATTGGGTAAACCCTTGCTTTAACGATATTTCTGCCTATATACTCAAGGAGAGCCGGATCTTTGCGCCTTCTGACTATATCCTCATAAATCTTCCGGGCTTCGTCCTTATCCATTAGTTTGCCTTCCACCATCCTGCCGTCAACATCCATGGAAAAGCTGTCCAGAGCAGCACCTTCAGGCAGAGGGAAAATATACTCACCCTCAAGATCTCTGTTCATCTCGTTTACAAAAACCTGATCAACCTCAGTAACAGCAATCTGATTCTCAATCGATACATTTACCCTGTGATATTTTATAGTAAGATTGGGAGGAGCCGGCATGTCCGGGAGGGGTCTCGGAATGATCATACCATCCGCAAACACAGGTGAAACCACAAGCGCCAGTAGAAGCAAAACTAAGGGAACAAATCTCGCAAAGCTCTTCATAAAGCCTCCTGATGAAAGTTTTCTGTTTGATTCATGAAAGTTATACCGGAACAACCTGTTTTTATTCCAATATTGTTTGTCTGTGTTAACTGTTTTTATGGGCAGGGGGCTAATACCAATGCTACTGAAGTAGTAATATTTACTCCTGTTCGGATTCCAGATATGAGCTTTTTGCTGACTTATAGTAATCCCATTAAACCAGTCCTGAAATCCGGTATCAGGTAAGTTTCCTGACAGAGTGTTTTTGTGGTTGATTAATTGGAAAGACTATACAAGCATAACTGTCGGATTATAATGGTTTTTTTATCTTCAAAACAACGGTAAACCTCATAACGGCAAGCTTTGCAATGGATTGTAGGAGGGGTTTGCAACCCCGACGCGGACCCAAAGAGTCCGTCTTCACTGCAAGCCTGCTCCACTCATCAAACCTCATAGCCACATGCCTCGCCAACCTGCCGGATCGCAGGCGTCCCGCCTGTACCGCCGGACAGGTTAAATAACCCTGTATTCTCTCCCCAATCTCCGGAATGGAAAAATAACTCCAACTGCAGGGTCGGCGCCTATGATCCGACCCGAAATCAAACATGTCTCCAATAGATATCGAATAATGTTAATGTAAGGCTATCAGTATGATTTCCACACATGCGAAAGATTTGCAGTTTGAGTTTGCGTGTGGGCGGACCTGCGGGTCCGCGTCGGGGTTGCAAACCCCTCCTACGATCGCTGGCGAAGCTTGTGGTTATGGGGGTTGCTGGCGGTTGGAGATAATTGGGTGCGGGAGAGCACATTGGCTCTCCCCTACAGTTGGCGTTTTGTTTCTGTTTACAGAGTTTGCTGGTGGCGCAGGGTTCGCCCCGTCAGGGCATTCTGAGTCAAACTTCATACCCGATGCCACCGAATTAATGCAGAGATTTATCTGATTCACTCATGAGAAGCATAACCGCACGCCCAGTTCACGGAGGAAACTTTTTTGAAAAAAGTTTCCCCGCGCCCACCCTGCGGGCAGGCGCCCGCCATCCCAAAACTTTTGAATTGGGGGACCGACCGGAGGGGTTAGGACCAACGGGGGGTTGGGGACCGTTAGAGGAGACCTCGTTTTTTTGGAAAAGCGAGGTCTCCTCCGAACCTCCTCCCTTGAAAAACAAGAGTATTGGGCTTGAGGAGTGGAGAGAATTTTACTAATTCAGTGGCATTTGGACCGACCGGGGGACCATGTGGTTTGGGGACCGTCAGATGAAACCTCGCTTTTCTCAAAAAGCAGGTTTCCCAAAAAACTTAGTAATAACACACCTGTGGAGGATTGGGGTTTATTTGGTGGAAAATAGGTTTGATGAAATTTTTCGGAGGGATGATATGAGGAGATTGATTTTTGCGAAGTTTCTGGTTATTGCGGTGTTTGTTTTCCTTTTTGCCGGAAGCTCCGTTGTTTTTGGGCAGAATGTAGTTAACAAGGGTCCTAAAACCTATTATATTTCTCCGTACGGCAACAATATGAATGATGGTTCCGAGGAGAAGCCCTGGGCTTCGCCGGCTTACGGTTGTAAGAAGATGAAAGCTGGCGATACGATGATTATTCAGTCCGGACATTATTTAATCAGAAACAGACAGGAAGTCATTTCCCCTCCATCAGGAAGATATGGGGCATGGATAACTATAAAAGGTGATGAAAAGGGGCGTCCCATACTTTTTGGCGACAGCAATCTTCTTGCAGTGATTAATGTGGCAGGAAGAAGTTATGTGAGGATTGAGAATCTGGAAATAACCAGCAGAACCGAGAATTCCTACGGCTGGGAAGGCGGAGAATACGGCGGCGGCGTCAGGGAAGGCATTGAGGCGGGCGGTTCTTACGGCGGCGAAGGTTATGTTTCAAACATTATTCTATCCAATATCGAGATTCACAATGTGGAGGAGACCGGTCTGAGGCTGGCAGGGAATAGTCGGTATGTTATGTTTGAGAAGCTCAATATTCATCATACGGGAAGAAATTGTATCGATATTCCTTCAAAGAGCGGTTCCGGTATGCACAATGTGGTAATTACCGAATCCACTCTGAGTTTTGCAGGCCATTTTTCAAGGGGGAAGGATCAGCCTTCGTCTTATAAGGATCCTGATGGATTAAGAGCTGATGCGTCAGGGGATAAGCTTGAGATAAGGAAAAGTCTGATTGAGCACAACAGAGGCGACGGAATAGATTCCCGCTGCAGTGGGACGGCGGTTATTCAGACTATTGTGGCTAACAACAGCGCTGACAACCTGAAATTCCGGGGTGTGGGAAGCAGAGCTGAGAATACCCTGATATACGGCGATGGAGACGGCAATCCTGATAACGGTAAGTGCGGCAGCATTGTTATCGATTCCCGGAAACCCGGAAAATATGAGTTCATTAATGTTACAGTTGATGATAATCCGGCGAGGCAGGGTGATCCTGTTTATATTCAGGCTGAGAATAAAACTCCAATTACACTGGTATTGAAAAACTGTATTTTTGTTTATGGAAACCGGGGCTTTAACCTTGGTGATTCCGTTACTCTGAAGGCTGTGAATAATATCTTCTACAGAAAGGGGCAGTCATTTGAGACTGCTGTTCATGCCGGAGGTAAGGATTATCTCACTGAGGATTTGGTGAATCTGGGAAAGGGTAATTTTTCCGCAGATCCTATGTTTAAGAATCCTGCATGGGGTGAAAGGGGAGATTACCAGCTTATGCCCGGAAGTCCGGCTATAGATAATGGATCTGATCAGGATGCACCGAGAGTTGATTTGGATGGAAAACCCCGCCCAAAGGGAAAGGCTCCTGAACTTGGGTGCTATGAAACAAGAAGATAATAAGGACAAAAAGAGGCTGTCTGTGGGACAGCCTCTTTGATTTCCGGGAAAGTTAATTTTTAGTCGTTGTCTTCTTCTTTACCGCCTTTTTCATGCTCTTCTTCACCGTTCTGCTTTTCATTGTCGTTATTTTGCCTGTTATCGCCCTGAAGGTTTCCGTTGTTTCCGTTATTCTGCTGGTTGCTGCCGGAGTTGCTTCCCTGAACGGATTGATTATTGTTTCCGCCTGCAGTATTTGTATTCTGGGATCCGGTATTGGCATTAATCCATTGTTTGTTGGCGCTTATGGTTATTTTGTAACCTGCTGACTGTGTGCCTATGTCAAAAGTCGGCTGAACTCCCGTAATACGGGCTTTATCAGCGGTGCTGTCTTCTTTTATGGTAACATTGGCTGCCGGGTATTCTTTTGTGAGAGTCAATGTTCCCGAAGCATCGGTAAGAGTCAGGGAAACAGTATTTCCGTTTCTTGAATAGGTATTGACAACCATATTCTGTTTAACGGTGTCGGTTGCCTGCTGCTGGCTGCAACCAAAGGCAAAAACCATAAGTACCGCACATACTACGGCATAAACAGCCGGTTTGAATTTCATAAAATAATCTCTCCGTTTCATTTTTGCTGTATCAGCAGAATTGATGATAATAATTGGCAGTGTCAGTAGAAAAGGCAGTCGGTGGGCAGTAAAACCTTACTTTTTGAAAGGTTCGAAGTTGGTGAAGTCGGCGTGATGGATAATCGTAGCTTCCGGTGTTCTTTTACCCATATCGCCTTCTTTGGCATGAACTGCAATCATGTGAAGAACTTCGTGGGGGAGTCCGCCGGCAAATCCGAGGCCCACTCCTGAGAAGGGATGGCGAAGGCTTTTGCCGCAGGGGCTTGTAACCACTTTTCCGTCTTTCTTTTCATATTCAAGCAGTTTGCCTATATCGTGGAGAATAGCACCGGCTATCATATAATCCATATTGATGCTGATTTTATCGCCAAAGAACTTTTTCAGTGTTTGTCCTGAATGGTATGTTACTGTAGTAACCGAGCGGGTGTGATCGAGGAATGAGCCGGGGCAGGGATCCAGAAGAAGGGTGAAGGGCATTGTGCTGAGATCCTCAATGGTCCAGCCGCCTTTTTCCATGGCATCGCACCAGACTTCAAGAACTTTCGTCCTGAGTTCTTCGTTTTCAATCCACATGCACTCTGGCATAATTTCCTTTATCTTTTCGATGAGCTGTTCTCTGTTTATGGACTTCTGCATTAATTATTCTCCTTATCAGAATTTTCCGGCTCCGTTGCAGGTCTGGCATTTGCCTGTGCCGTTGCAGACTGCGCAGGGGTCGCTCTGGATGTTTTTGCCTGAGCCTGCGGGATAACAAGCCTGGCATTTGCCGCTGGTTGAGCAGCGGTCACAGGGTGTTTCTCCGGCACGGAGTTTTTCGCCTTTTTTGGTTCTTGTGATTTTCAGGGTTTTTGATGTGGGATCGAATTTTGTTTTAATATCCCATGATGTTTCTCCTTTTTCAACAGGGAGATATACGGGTATATACATCTTGCCGCCTGATTCAACAGGTGTAATCTGGGATGGTTTGTCGTTAAAGAAGACTTTGAGGGGTGTATCCTTTGCCCATACTGCCATATCAGACCGGAATCCCGGTGAGACGGCGCAGAGTCCTGCAAGTAGAATTATGCAGGCTAAAATGGATGCACAGGTAATGAGTAGTGTTTTTTTCATTATGTACTCTCTTTCTGTAATTGGTTGTATGTACAGAGTTAATATGGGTCCCATCTTGCCCATGAATATTATATCACGAGTTGTAGTGAAAAATTTAGTGGTATGGGAAAAAAATATAGAACTTTATAGTGGGGATTAAAAAAGGCGGATATTCTCGTCCGCCTTTTTATCAGTTTGATTAAGGTTTTACCGGGAGTCTGGTATTTACATACCGGCGCCGGAGAATTTCTCCACTATTTTAGACATCCAGAGGATGTAATGTGCCGATGGCACAAGGAGGAGAAGTCCGAAGAGGTTGCCGATGAATGAGCTGAGTGCGAGCCAGACTACCATAATTTTGACATGCTCCAGAGGTCTTTTGCCCATGGAGGCCTGGTCAACAATGAGTGCAGAAACCGGTTCGACAAGGACGAACAGGCAGATTGTGCCTATGCCGTTGACAATACCGGAAAGCTGCAGGGATGTTCTGACCAGATCGGGGTTAAGGGCGCTTGCGTAGGCGGATGCGATAACTCCGATTGTCCATATAGCCACACCAAGAAAGTTGAAGAAAAGGAACGATCTTGGTATCTTTTTAATATCAAGGGGGTTGACTCCCAGAAAGCTCGGTCTTCTGGTACAACTGAAAAGAGCTTTCCAGTAGTGGGGTTTTGATATAAATGCTACAACAACTTTGGGGACTGAGCCATGTCTTTCCATAGCTTTTATGCCCATTTTGTAGATTTCTATGAAGGTTGGCAGAAGCAGAAAGCCGAGGAGGGAGCCGACTGCAGCGGAGAAAACCACATACTGCAGTTTAATGAGGATGGCGTCAACCTGTCCGACTTTTGCAAGTTTATCAACCATTACGCCTAACAGTGGTGCGTAAACCATATTTAACAGTCTGAAGGATACCTGGAAGATATTATAAAGGGAAAGGGCTGTCGCCACTCTCCCTGTTTCCGCTCCGGATACCCTTGCCGCATTGGTTGTCAGTGTCAGGAGATTGATGGCGATATTTAGCAGACATACTACCATTACCGTCTTGTCTCCGACTATCTGTTCCAGATGAAATGGCATTTTCTAATCCTTCTTTAGCGTTACTTTTTCTTTCTCAAATTTTTCGACAGTAGGTCCGTCGAATATGACATAGGCAAAGTCTCCGCTGATTTCCTTGAGGATTCCGTCTTTGCCGCCTTCAACCTGAATCCGGTCTCCGGCTTTTAGTTCCGGTGATCCTTTATAGGGTGTAAGGAAATTGCTTGACAGCGTCTTTTTGCCTACCCCCGGAAATTCTGCGGTGATGTAGCCTTTGCTTACATCTGTAACTTCGCCTTTTCCGAAGATTTTATGATAAACCATATCTCCTTTTACAAAGGAGCCTGCTACCGCAACGGCGGGGGCAGGGGTTTTGTCGAGAATTGACGGAACTTTTCTGGTAAAGGACCTTTTTGAGAGTTCCGGCACATATTTATCAATAAGAACTTCGGGTATTTCCCGCAGGAACCGGGACGGACTCTGAACATGGACCTTGCCCTGGGTTACTCTTTCCCTGGCATAGGTCAGATATAATTTCTGCGTGGCTCTTGTAATGCCCACATAGAACAGGCGTCTTTCCTCTTCCATGCTTGATTCTTTTCCGTCGTTGATGCTGCGGAAGTGGGGGAGAAGTCCTTCTTCCATTCCTACTATGCAGACAACGGGGAATTCGAGGCCTTTGGCGGAGTGAAGGGTCATCATAGTTATTTTGCCCTTCGAATCCTTGCCGTTCTCTTTTTCATCAATATCCGCAAAGAGAGCAGCTTTTTCGAGGAATCCGTAAATACTCTTATCCTGTGAGGTCAGTTCGTATTCTTTGGCATCGTTCACCAGTTCCTCAAGGTTGTCAAGTCTTTCGATATTCTCGGCATTGGGCTGGCTTTTCAGGGTTTCACCGTATCCTGTAACATCAATCACCATATTGATGAAAGCGCTTGGGGTCAGTTTGTCCTTTTCTTCAGCCAGAAGTTCGATCATTGCTGCGAACTCGGTAAGGGTTTCCTGAATTTTCTTTCCGATTCTGTCCAGTTTGTGTGAGTTTTTCATTATCCGGACAAGATCAACGCCCTGGGCAATGGACTCGGCAATAATCTTATCCTGTGTTACTGTGCCGATTCCTCTGGCGGGGGTATTGATCACTCTTCTGAAGCTCAGATAATCCTTATGGTTGATGATAAACTTGACATAGGAAATTATGTCCTTGATTTCCTTGCGTTCGTAGAAGCGAATGCCTCCTACGATCTGGTAATCGAGTCCTTCCTGCTTGAGGATTTCTTCCATGGCTCTCGACTGTGAATTGGTCCGGTAAAGGATTGCGAAGTCTTTCAGTGTTGCTCCGTCCTTTACGCGGGCTTTTATTTCCCTGATGATGTATCTGGCTTCTTCTCTGCCATCCATGCTCGAGTTGACGCTCAGTTTTTCGCCTGCACTCTGTCTTGTCCAGAGTTTCTTATCTTTTCTGCCTTTGTTGACTTTTGCAATGGCGTTGGCTGCGTCGAGGATTACACCTGTTGAACGGTAGTTTTCCTCAAGTTTGATGATCCTTGCTTCGTCAAAATCTTTTTCGAAGCGGAGGATGATGGATACATCAGCGCCTCTGAAACCATAGATAGACTGGTCGTCGTCGCCTACCACGCAGATATTTCTGTGGGATTCCGACAGGAGTTTTACCAGTTTATACTGGGCATAGTTTACATCCTGGTATTCATCCACAAGTATATGGACGAATTTCTCACTGTATTTATTCAGAATTTCGGGATGTTCATTAAAAAGATATACCGTTCTGGTGATCAGGTCATCAAAGTCCATACAGTTCTGCTGGCGGAGTTTGTCTTCGTACATACGGTAAATGGTGGCGGCAGTTTTCTGATACAGACTGGAAGCTATGGATTCGAAGGCATCGGGATCTTTCAGCTGGCATTTTGCATGGCTTATTGTATTAAGAACTGCATCGGGTGAAACTTTCTTTTCATCAAGGTTTAAATCACGGAAACAGTCTTTGACCATAGAAAGCTGATCTGATGAGCTGAGAATGGAGAAATCAGAAGGAAGGTCGAGTCCCCGCAGTTCTGTTCTCAGGATTCTGGCTGCTATGGCATGGAAAGTGCCGACCCAGGAAATATTGATATCCCCGAGCATTTTCTTAATGCGCTCTTTGAGTTCTCCTGCAGCTTTGTTGGTAAATGTAACTGCAAGTATCTGGTCAGGGCGCGCCCACCCCTGGTCGAGTATCCAGGCTATTCTGTGGGTGATAACCCTTGTCTTTCCACTGCCTGCGCCTGCAAGCACAAGGAGGGGGCCGCCTTTGGCGGTAACTGCATCTTTCTGCTGTTGGTTCAGGTTTTCCAGAATCTTATTCAATTTATTCCTCCGCTCGGTTTAAATACAATAATAAAAAATACAAAGTAAAAATTGGTTGGCTCTAAGGTCAGTTATCTTTAGCCGGCTGAGTGGTTCCGGTTTTGTTTTGTCCCTGATTTTTACCGGAATTGTCATCCTGACTGGCTGTGAGTTCTCTCACAGGTTGTGCTGCTCTCTGCATTTCTGCATCTTTTCTCTCAAGCTCCTGGATCTCACGTTTAACTTCTTCAAGTTCTTCCTTTGTGAACGGAGCAAGTTCTCCCTCGTGTTCTTCCTTACGGTCGGTTTTACGTCTGTCAACGAGGAAGTCGCTCTTCTGCCTGTCTTTAAGGAACTTGCGGATTTCACCCATAATATGGCCGATCTGAAGCGGATGCAGCAGCGGTCTTCTTGTGTTGGTTGCTATACCAATGCAGATGGGCATAAAGGCAAACTCGCCTGCATTGCCCTGATTGTCTTTACTGACGATAAAGCCTCTGTCTCTGTCTTCCTCGTCGTAGTAATATACAATCTGAGTATCATAATCTTTTATGATCTTTTCGCTTATATCCTTAACCTTGTCAGGGGTGGAAATAAAGAAATACCTGTCTGCGCCCAGATGGTAAATGTTGTCATCCTTATTGCCTTTTTCCTTTATGGCGTTCATGGTAACTGTGCCCATAAAGCGGATGACTGAATCGCCCTTTTCGAAACCGTATCTGTTGTTGTACGCAGCGAAATGGTTGCCGTTGATATAACCGACGGCAAAGGGCTGGTTGCTTTCAATCCTGCGGTAGAGTGCATCGTAAAGTGATTTGTTGCCGGGTAAGCCTGAAAGGATATTCTGGTCAAGGGTTTTTTCCTTATGGGTCTGGTTGTAGAATCTCTCAAGAGCGGCAACTACGGAAGCGACATCAGCATCCTGAAGGCTTTCGTGTTTTTCGGTCTTTTCGCCAACAGAAAGTTTCTGGGCGTATTTCCGGAGTTCGGTTAATGGCTCTGAAAGTTCTTTTGATATGATAAGTGAAGCGATTATGGCAAGCACGGCAAGGGGCGCCATAAAGAATGTAAGATACTTCACAAAAATACCCGGTCCAAGTTGGGGACCAAGAAAAATATAACCCGATAAAATCATTATCAGGATAGCCGAGAGAGCCAGTATCAGATGTGATAAAAACAGCTTTACCCGCATTAGTTTCACCAACTCAGGGCTTATTTTTCCCCCTGCTTTTTAGTGCCAAAATCAAGTCTTTGCAGGGTTTTTCCATCGGATTTTTTTCCAAGGGGCTTCTGGGATTTTGCCTCGAGATCCACAGTCATTACTTTCCAGTTTCCGTTTTCCCTGTATGTATCCACTTTGCCGGTGTATAACGCTTCATAGAGCTGACCTTTATACACCAGGTGCATAACTGCTTCGATCTGCATTTTTATCAGATTTTCTTCTTCATCAATGGTTTTGATACTGATGATTTTAAGGTATCTGACATCCCTTGCGCCCGATTTGAAGTCATCAAAGCTGACTTCCTTTTTGACTGAACTGCTGAAACAGTCGTAAGCTTTTTGGTATTCCTTATGGTACACCATTAAAAAAAAACGGCGTGTCAGTTGCGCAGCCCGGTCAGTTTCTTTTGCAGGGACGCTGTAAATCGCCCCTGCAATAAAAAGAGTCAGGAAAAATAATATTTTTCCTGAAAAATTCCGTATATTCACACTTATATAATAAAGTTATTTTTGCGCGATGTCAACCTTGCGGGCAACCATGGGATACTCGAGAACCAGTCTGCCGTTGAGGAAGGTCTGGAACCAGTATGTGCCCGGCTGGGGAAGAACCATTTCTGCAAAATAATTGACAGCCATAAAGGGAGTTGTTGTTTCCTTCAGATCGAAATCCTGATCCGGGGTTTCGATGATGGCATTTTTTCTGTCAGGAGTAAGAATTCTTACTTTCTGTTTGAATTTGCCCTTACCGTTAGCCCATCCGTTGCCGAGGAAGAAGGAAAATTTGGGAGTGGGGAAGCTGGGGAAGGGAAGTTCATAGAAAATGCCTACGAAACTTCTGATTCTCTCATCTTCGCCTTCAGAAAGATAAGGTACTGAAAACTGTAAGGTGGGAGCTATGTCCTGTTCGAAAGTCCTCACGCTTTGTTCTTCCATCAGAGGCTGAAATTTATCAGACATCAATATGCCCGCCTTTCTTTTAAGCAAACTGTCCGGCGAACCGGATTAATGCATTTAAAATCCAACAATGAACCAAGGTCAGTGTTGCTGTAATATCCGAGATTCAACAAAAACTGACGAATACCTTTTACCACCACTTTTTCTTTCTGCTTTCCGCACGAAGAAGTTCAAGTTCAGCTCTGTCTTTTTCCCTCTGAATTCTCTCAAGGGCAAGGCTGTCTATCAGTTCCTTTTTCTCGGTTTCGTATTTCTGAATAATTTCGTACTTATCCCGGCGCTCTTTTTCAAGCTGATCTCTCAGATCTACTTTATCCCGGTAGCATTCTTCCAGCAGTCTGTCTTTTTCGAGCATGACTGCCTGAAGCTGATCGAGCCTGCGGGTTTCCATTCCCCCTTTGCCTGCGGGGGCAGTAAGGGCGGTTTTAAGCTGGTTGCCCAGATCCATATTTTCTCTGCGGAGTTTTTCAACTGCCTGACGGAGACGGGAGTTCTCGTTTTTCATCTGCTCTACTGCAGCGGCTTCTGCGGCCGGTACAGGGGGAGCTTCGCCTTTGCCAGCGGAAACATGTCTGATTGCTGTGGAAAGCTGCTCTATGCGCATGGTGAGCTTTTCCTGATCAGTTCTTGTTTCCTCGAGGTTCTGGAGGATTGCCTGAATGCCTTCGTCATTGGATCCCTGATATCCCTGGCTGAAGACTTCCTGCATTTCCTGGAAGCTGCGGACTAACTGGCGTTCGAGTTCCCTTGTTTCCTCCAGTTTTTTGGAGAAAAGCTGCTGAATCCGCATTGTGCTGCCTGAATCGCCTTTTTCGTCGGATACGGATTTGATGGCGTTGTAAAGGTATTCCAGTTTGCCGCCGATGGCATCCATAGCTTCTTTCTGATCCTTGACATTTTTGATAAGAAGCTGTTCCAGTTTGGGGATGGATTCGAGGATTTCACCGGGTGAAGCAAGGAATTTCTTGATTTCTTCAAACTTTTTGCCGAAGAATTCCGGATCCTGAAGCTTTATGTTGTCTTTCAGGGATTCGATATCGCCTTTGAGCTGACTCATATAAGAGAATGTATCCTCAAGGGCTTCCCTGATGGCGGGCAGATAATTGTCAACTTCGTTAAGTGCTGAGGATTTTTTGACCTCTTCAATAACTGTGTCGAGTTTCTGGTTTATTCTGGTTGAAACATCTCTGGTAAGGTTGTCGAGGGATGTCTGAGCTTTCTGGTGGCTTGCGACGATTTCCTTGAGTTTGTCGGCAATAATGCGTTCAATAAGTGGAAGCAGTGAATTCAGATCGTCGGCAATGGATTCTCCTGAGCTTCCTTTTGGCATTTTGGAAAGTCTGTCCAGTTTTTCGATGAGGGTTTTCTGGGAAGAAAGGTTAACAGACAGGAGGGATTCCTGACTTTCCTTGATTTCGCCCAGTTTTTCGTCAAGAAGGTATTCCATTGTGTTAACAAGGGAATCCGTGTCGATCTTAACTTCAAGATTTCTGTCCTTCTGGGAGAGAATCTCCTGAATCTTTGTAATCATCTGCTTTTGCAGGTTGATGTTGAGATTGACCAGAACCTTGTGAGCGCCGTCCAGATCCTGTTTGAAGTTGGATATGGAATTATTCATCAGGCTTTCGATCACCGGCACAAGTTCGCCTGCGCTTGAAGCTCCCGCCACGCTGCCTTTGAGGGTCTGAATCCTTTTCAGTTCTTCCATTATTTCCTTATAATGGTTCATCTGGAGGTTCATCAGAGCGCCCTGATTCTGCTTGAGAATCTCGTTGCCTTCCATCACCAGTTCGCCGAAGGAATGAGCCATAGCTTCAGGGTTAAGGGTCGCTTTCAAATCAGCAAGGCTTGACACCAGTTGATCGATTTTGCTCATTGACAGTGAGTGGTTGGTTTCATAAAGGCCTGTCAGTATTCTGGTAACGGAATCCTGTGATTTTCTGCTTCTTTCCGCCTGTTCCGTGAGGAAGTCTTCAAGTTTGTCGATGGCAAAGCCGACGCCCATGCTGTTTTTAATTTCTTCAAGGGCTACGACAAGATTTTCGATGGTGCCGGAGAGGTTTTTACCCGGTTCCATCTGTCCGATAATAGCGGAGAGCACATCCTGATTCTTCCGGGCTATATCATCGATAGCTTTACCGGAAAGACCTGCGGAGTTGAGTTTTTCCATCAGAAGCTTCTGGTTGTTGTTGGCAAGGGTGGTCATAATCTTCTGTGAAGCTTCGATAGACTGGCGGAGGGCTTTGGTTTCGTTTTCAACAACCTTCTGGACTCTATGGAGGTTATCTCCGAGGAGTTTGCCTGTTTCCAGTTTCTGAAGTGAAGCGGTAACTTCACCAAGATCCCGGAGTTTGAGTTCCATAAATTCTGAAATGCTGGGAATCAGGTTTTCGAGCAAACCGAATTGTTCTTTGATTTCCCTGACGGTATCGAAGTTTGCATTGATTTCGTCAAGGCGTTCAAGGCTCCATTTTTGCGAGTTAACATTAAGATTGACCAGAATCTTCTGGGCTGCTTCCTGATTCTGTTTGAGATCGTCCCCCATCTTTTCGATGAGGGTTTTCATCTGATTGATGATTCCGTCGGGTGTGCCTTTGTCTTTGAGCATTCCCACAACAGAACCGATTTCGTCCATCTTTTTGAGTATGCGGGTCTGAACATCGCCGCCCATTCCCTGGGGAAGGGATCCGCCTACCGAACCGAGGCCCGATTGTATTTCCTGAAGAAGCTGGAGCCTTTCGTCAACGAGCTGGTTGATGTCAGCCATCATAGCTTCGAAAGTGTCCATCTGTTCTGCGATTTCGTCAACGGTATCCTTCATGGGGATAAGTTCGTTGAGTCTGTCGAGCTGCTCAAGTTTATCAGCCATGGTTCTCTGGTTGTTGACATTGAGGTTGACCATGGTTTTCTGGAAAGAATCCTGACTTTCCTTAAATGTATCGAGTGTTTCCTCAAGGGTTTCCTGGAAGGAGCTGACCATTGAGTTCATATCAAATTTTTCGAGGAAAGCGTCCATAAGGGACTGAAGTCTGGATATTTTGTTTTCCAGTGCGGAAACATCCTGTCCGCCTGCGGTACCTTCGGATTTCTGAACTTTTGCCTGCAATCCGTCAACCTGTTTGAGGGCGTCGTTAACCTTGCCGAAACGTTCTTCGAGAAAATCGGAAAGTTCCGGGAATGTATTTTCGATGGTCTGGAGTCTTTCGACTATTGCGTCAATGGACTCCTGAGGGAATTTAAGTTTTTCGAGTCTGTCTGAAATAACTTTCTGCTGGCGTGAAGCCAGTTTGAGGTAGGACTGTTCAAGGGCGTTTTTCAGTTCGCTGAACTTCTCATCCATACCTGATATTGCGCCGCCTGCGTCAACCTTTCCGAGGTTGTCTTTCAGGGAGCCTATCTTTTCAAGAAGCTGTTGCTGTCCTTCCACTGAAAACTGACTCTGAAGGCTTGTTATAGCTTTATTGATCTGGCTTATTTCTTCAAGTTTTTTTCCAATATCTTCCTTAAGGGTTGGTACAACCTGTTTAATGGTATCGATGTATTCGGGAAGTTCCGTAAATGAGCCTTTGAGTTCGTCCAGTTTTGCAAATATGGATTTCTGCAGGTTTACATTGAGGTCGATCATTATTTTGCGGGCTTTTTTCTGACCTTCCTGCATATCTTCGAGTACGGCTGTTATAGCTGAGAGATCGGGAGCTGCTCCCGGTGTGGTGATGGCAGATTTGCTGTCTCCAACATTTTTGAGGAGTGCGTTGATTTCGTTTTTGTCTTTTACCAATGCCGCCAGCTTTTTGTCGAGGGAATCGCTGATATATGTAATAAACGCTTCAAATCTGGGTTTTACTTCTGCCAGAGGATCTTTTGTTTTTATTTCTTCCAGGGTTTTGAGGATTTTGTCCTGTTTCTTTACTGTAACATCTTCAAGTGCAGTGAGTTTATCGGAGATGGTGTTGAATCTGGATAGTTTTTCGTCGAGTACGGATGCGATGGAATTGGAAATAGCCTTCAGATCGCTTGCTGTGAGTGCTTTGGGTGATGCGCCTTCAGAACCGGGCTGAAACCCGCCTGAAGGCAAGGTCTTTTCAACCGCTGCCATCATAATCCGCTCAAGGCGGAAAGCTGCTTCGCCGGAGAGTTCCATATCCGCAAGGGATATCAGAGTGCCCCGGAGTTCGTCGAGGCTCATTTTGATTTCGCTGTTAGTTCTTTCCCTTTGATTCTGATCCGCTCTGTTTCTGTCGTCAAGAGTCTTTATGAGTTCACTGAATCTGACATGTATATAATCGGAAAAGAATTCGATAAAATCCCGGTCGTTAAGAAGAGAATCGGAAGGATAAGCGCCTGCCAGGCCCTCTCTGATTCGGTCTGTCTTTATTTTTCTCAGGGAGTTCTCATCAATATAACAGACATTGTTTTCCATTGTGTAACTGACACTGTTATCTGAAACCAGATCTTCAACCACTCCCTGGCTGACACCGAGATAGCGTGCTGCATCCTGAAGGGTGTATTTCTTTGACATTAAAAATCACCTGAAAGTAATTTCTTCAGCCCAAATTCTAAATCGTCCCCATCATGCATGATATGAATGGAGTCGAAATTATCCGGCAAATAGTTTCCAGTTTGGATAAAACCCTGGTTTAAAAACAAAATTCGGAATATCTCCTGTTTATATCAATTTCCGAAAAAAATACGGAGATAAATATTATTGTTTCAGGGGTATTATTCCTGCCCGTCAATTGTAAACAAATAGTAAAAAAAAGGTTAACCGGTATCGAAAATTATGCCTGATTTTCCGCTGCCTCTCCCTTGCGGGGGACTGCTATAACTGATGTGGGCATAAGTCTTTCCGCATCGGCCGAAAGTTTGGTTACTATTTTATCTCTGACAATCATTTCCGTGGAGCCGCCTCCATCGAGGAACATCGCTTCGTTCGCTCCAAGTGTAAGGAAAAAGTCGGCTGTTTCCTTTGGGGTCCATCCCGGAGGATCGCATGAAACCATCCAGAAGGAGTTTTCGTTGTAACCAAGAGCGCTTCTGTTGCGTCTGGCGAGAATGTCGGACATGAACTGTTCGTCATTCACTCCTGCGCCTTCTGATGTTTTTTTGCCATCGTCTATCAGTCTGCCTCCGCCACCGAGGATGTACTTGAAAGAATCCCATTTTTCCTTTGGTATCTGATAAAGGGTTCTGCCTTCGGGATCTCTTCCGGCGGGGGATGTTTCGCCCATTTCAAAACAACCGTCCGGTTTAACTGCCCAGTAAGTGCGTTTTTTAATCATCGTCGGATGGTATTCCGCACTGTCGGTTTTAACTTCGCCGTAAATAGTTTTTCCCGGGTGGGTTGTATCGAAAAAAGTGCCGTTGATGGTGGCAACGGAATTTGATTTCTGATCCATGCCAAGGACTGCTTCACCCGACGGTTTCCCCGTCAAATAAGGCTTCAGCGCTACCCCTGCCGTTTTTGTCTCGATTTTTACAAGGTGGTAAGGTGTGCCGTGGAATGCGCCTTCCTGATAGACAATTCCAGGAGCAACTGTTACACGATCTGTTGTTTCAAACTCAGGAACCCCGGGCTGCGGAATATACTCAGGCTGTCCCTGAATATCGGGCGCTTCCTGCTCATTTTTATATGGTGCTGCTTCTGTTGGTGCTGTTGTGTTGTATATGTATGTATTCCCGGTTATGGGACCCATAAATACCTCCTGCATGAATCTGATTGGAATTTCTTGAAATACTAAAATAAACCTTTGTCAGAAACATCTATTTTTGTTACTTAATTGTTACATTTCTGAAGATTTTCAGTTTGATTCATGCATAAACTTCGTAATGATGTTTTAAGGTGTAAAACAAATGTGGGAGAAAAATATTATCAATTCCGGAAACAAAGAAAATACAGACTGTGCAAGTCACAAGTGAATAAAGGCATGGGAAAGGTGGTATTGGTTGGAACAAACATCGGATTTCAACCCGATGCCCATGAATAAAGGCATGGATTTATCTTGTCGAACACGAAAAATGGGGCGGTTTGCCCAGCTCCCGGAGGAAACTTTTTTGAAAAAAGTTTCCTCGTGCCCACCCTGCGGGCGGGCACCCGCCATCCCAAAACTTTTGGAATTGGAGACCGACCGGGGGAACCGTGGGGATCTGGGGACCGTCAGAGGGAACCACGCTTTTTTGGAAAAGCGAGGTTGCCCTCCGAACCTCCCTCCTTGAAAAACAAGAGTATTGGACTGTGGATTTGAGTAAATTTTGCTAATTCAGTGGCATTGGGGTTAGGGACCGTCAGAGGAGACCACGCTTTTTGGAAAATCGAGGTCTCCTCCGAACCTCCTCCCTTGAAAAACAATTCAATCCAACCAGTGTTTACGCTTATACTCACCTTAATATTGTTGTTTCTGAAGACAATTTAACATTGCGACGATTTGTTATTTTTACATGCTTTTAAAAACAGGATAAAAATGACCGGATATAGCATAAAATAATGGTTTTATATATGAAGCACCGGAAAAAAATTCATGTTTTATGCTTAAGTATGTTGAATCGCTGGAGCAAATGATGTATAATAGGCAAATGTAATGACTGTAGAACAAATGCAGGAGCTGATTATGAAGAACGTTTCAAATGAATTCTCCAGCAAGATGAAAGTTGCACTATCCCAGCAAGACGAACATCGCGGAAAAATAGAAAACGAATTGCAGGGGATAAGGGAACACGCAGGATTGGGATACAGTTTTCTGAAAAAGATTAAAATAGTTATCATTTCTTTAGTCCTTTTAACTGTCGCTTCCGGTGTCTATGTTTATATAGAGCATCCCCAGCTAACCAATGCCTACGGGGTTTCCGTTCTTTCAGTCGGCCTGGTTGTTTCTGTAATCTATCTTCGAAGGATGATTGATAAAAGAATGGAATAGCCGAGGTATAGGTTTCCCGCAAAAAAGAATGTTTGTTTCACGGGAAACTTTTTTTATTTAAGGAGATAATTATGAAATCACATACCGAATATAAAGTCTTTAATACAAAAAACAGCTATGAGCTGGTAAACATCACCGATATGTGCGCCGATGCCGTGAGAAAATCGGGCATACAGGAAGGAATGCTTCTTGTTTCCGCTATGCACATCACTGCCGGTGTTTTTATTAATGACGAAGAATCCGGACTTCACGAAGATATAAAAGAATGGCTCCAGAAAATTGCTCCTAAGGGACCGGACTACCGCCACCACCGCACAGGTGAAGTTAATGGCGATGCACATCTTAAAAATCTCGTAATAGGACATCAGGTGATTATTCCCATCACCGCAGGCAGGCTCGATTTCGGACCCTGGCAGCAGGTGTTTTATGCTGAGTTTGACGGCAGAAGAAACAAAAAGCTCATCCTTAAAGCTATGGGCGAATAATTACTGTTTAGTGTGAAACAATAAATAAAAACACAAAAATCAGGATTCTGAAAGGTATTTTAAATATGTGCAGATAAATACCGGTTTTCAGCGAAGATTTCTCCTGTCAGGCTGTGTAATATCCGAATTGATAACTCAGTCGATATACAGATGACTGAGTTATTGCTCCCCTCATCCGGAGGGTTTTTCCTTAATGTGATTTTTGGGGTTGATTATCCGGGGTTGTTGTGATATACCTGTTTTACTGATTTTTACCGATTGGGAATGGTGTTTTATGACTCAGAGGAAGATCTACCTCCATTATCCTTCACAAACAAAACCGGTTTCCGTTACCGGAACCGAATGTAAACTCCAATGCAGGCATTGTGCAGGGCATTATCTGAAGTCTATGGCTGATGCAGGAGAAGCGGAAAAGCTCTGTGCCGCAAGTTATCTTATAAGCGGTGGTTGCGATTCAAAAGGCGCAGTTCCTTTGTGGGAACATCTGGATCTTCTCGAAACGCTGAAAAAAAACGGCAGCAGGCTTAATCTCCACACCGGGCTTATTCCCTTTGAGCATATAGAATCCGTTGCGAAGCTTGCGGATACTGTTTCCTTTGATTTTACAACAGATGATGAAACCATTTCGGAAGTTTACGGATTTGAAGCTTCTGCTGACGATTATATAAAAACTATAGTTGAGTTGAAAAAATACACATCGGTGATTCCTCATATTACAATAGGAATTCTGGGTGGAAAAACCGCAGGGGAAATAAATTCAGTAAAAAAACTGGCTGAACTTGGTTTTAAGCGGATTGTGTTCATTGTTTTTATCCCTACCAGAAACACACCTTACGAAAAATGTTCTCCTCCCTCTCTTTCTGATGTTGAGGAAATTTTAAAACAGCTTCATCTCCTTATGCCCGGCGGCTCATTTGGTCTTGGGTGTATGCATCCCCGTGGCGATTATAAAATAAAGCTGGAGAAACTTACATTTGATTACGGATTTGATTCTTTTGTAAATCCATCGAAAAGTTTTACAGAATTTCTGCAAACTTTGGGAAATCAGGTAATTACAGAAAGACGAGAGGAGTGTTGTGTGCTGTGATGAAACCATCAGCCGGAACTGCATCGGTTCTGGGAATGAACAGAATTAAAATGGAAGATCCTCCCACCTGTGCATATATTATGCTGGGAAGCGGGTGCCGCAACTCGTGTCTTTTCTGTGCTCAGGGAAGCCGGGGTAAGGAGGAAAACTGCGGAAAAGATCCGAAGTTTTTATCCCGTGTAAACTGGGAGAGTGAAAAAGACGAAAAGGTTCTTCAGGCTATCTCCGGCAAATTTGAAACCGGTGATGTGAAGCGTGTCTGCTATCAGGTTACGGATTCACCTGATGTTTTTGAAGAAGTTTTATCTGCAGTTAAAAAGACAAAAAAACTATGTGATGTTCCGATTTGTGTATCTATAACCGGAATTTCGGAAAAACAGATTGATGAATTGATTGAAGCTGGTGCGGAAAAAATTGCTTTTTCATTTGACGCAGCAAATCCTGAGCTTTTTGCATATATTAAAGGAAGAAAATGGGAAGATGAATGGGCTTTATATGAAAAAACCGTGAAACATCACCCGAAGGTTCCTGTGATTCATCTGATAGCTGGGCTTGGGGAAACAGAAAAGGAGATGGCTGAGTCCGTAACTATGTTTTATGCTATGGGAAGCCATGTGTCGCTGTTTGCATTTACCCCTCTGCCCAAAACGCCTCTGGCTGGCAGAAAGCAGCCTGAGCTGAGTTCTTACAGAAAACTTCAGACTGTTTTATATATAATCAGAAAACGAAAAGAGATTTTCGAAAAAATAATACTCCCGCAGGTGGAAAATTATAAAAATCCTGAAATACAAAATGAAAATAGTCAAAAAACGATGCCTTTTACTGGGGAGACAAAAAAAATTGAAAATCCGGAGAATGTTTCACCGTGGAACAAATTTTTCGGATTGAAAAAAGTTGAATGTGAAATAATCAACCAATGTGAATTTTTGCTTTCCGGAACTGATGATGCTGAAGCTGAAGTAATGCGGGAAAAATTGATAATTTCAGAATCAGGGAATCTTTTAGAAAAAAATAATTGTGGGAAAAATATCCCTGATGAAACTGTTTTGATGGCAACTGATGAAAATGGTGATTGCGGAGATTGTTTCACGAAAACACCGGAATTATTCGACAAAACATGGTTAAAGCATGATATATTCCGGTTTGAAGACGATAAGATAGTCTTTAACCGGAATGATGAAGTGTTTCTGAAGAAAAACATCCCCTCGGAAGCTTACCAGACCTTTGGCTGCGCCGACTGCAACAGACCTTTCTACAACGAAAAACCAAACCAAACCCCATACAACTACCCAAGGGTATTAACGAAAAAAGAACTGCAGAATGCTGTGGAGTTGGTGTTCGGTTAGAAATATAAAGGGTTGCGGCAAATTATTACAATTCTGATTTAACATTTGTTCCTATTGTATATAATTGATTCTGTTTATTTTTGCGGAAATGCCGGACAAAAATTAAGTATTGTGCACAATGTGGCGCAGTGTAGCGCTTTTGCCTGCAAGGACCTGTAAACCGACTCAAATCTCAGACTGAATAATATTGCTCTATAAGAAATGAAGTTCGGAGGAAAAACTGTTTTCTGAAAATTGCTTATCCATCGGTAGCTATAATCCAAAAAGTTCTTTGTGAGTGGGCAATCGGATGTAATTATCAGGGAGAATCGGATTAATCCCTTTTATCCGGGTTTTATAGTAATCCCATACCTCCATCCCAAGCTCTGGGAATTGGAGATTGACCAGGGACCGGGGAGATAAGGGCAATGCCCATGAATTAAGGCATGGATTTATCTGATCACTCACAAGAATTATAACCGCACACCCAGCTCCCGGAGAAAACTTTTTTGGAAAAAGTTTCCTCCGGACCTCCTTCCCAAAACTTTTGAATTGGGGACCGACCGG
>JAJTBE010000034.1 GCA_021287065.1 Bacillota bacterium | reverse complement strand
GAGAAATTGAACTACACATAAAAGAAACACCATTGTCGCTTAGGTTAAAGGGATTGAATGAATTATCGGTTATCAGACTATCATAATTATTATAAGGTGTAAAATCACTTTCATAAATTTCCCTGAAATTTGTATAAAGAGCTCTGTCACTATTGTCAGCGTAAGTCGAAAGTTTACCTGAAAAAATCAGCAAATCATCCTTATAAGGTCCGGCATAAACCTGCCAGAATGGAACTGACATAGGTTGTTTTGTCAGACCTGAATGAGCACTGAGAAGAGGATGTTTTATCTCCAGAATTTTCGTTATTCCTTTATGAGGATCGGAGAATACAATATTTTTAACACCATTATCAAAACCGCTGAAACCTAATTCCTTTCTTTCTGAATAAGTAACTGATACCAGCGTTCCTCCCGGTTCAAGATAATACATATATCTGTCATCCATATTACAGACATTGGCTTTTACTGGACCGGATTGTTTCTGTATATCAGCTTTACCATTTCTTGAATGGAAACCGTAAAAGGACAACATTTCTTTGTGAGCAGCATCATTATATTCAAGAAGGAGAATCTTCTGATGAGATTCTTCAGGGGATAAGTAATCGGGTAAAAAAATGAATAATAATACTCCTGTGATCAGAAGCACTAACACAAATAAAATAGTTTGGAGCAATTTCTTGTTTTGTTTGTCTTTCATTTTTCATCACCTTGCTGTCAAATCCAGTTTTAAAATTTTACAGATAATTTTGTAACAAAATCTACCTCACCAGTTTTTCCCTTTCAAACAGTTCGAACAGGGATTCAGCTATTTTTTTATGTCCTGCGGCTGTGGGGTGGAGTTCGTCGGGGTTGAATAGTTCTTTTTGGGGTAGGTTCTGCCATTGTGAGAGAATGTCGATATACAGGCATCCTGTTTTTTCCGAGACAACCCGGAGAGCTTCTGTGTATTCTGGCACCGGGTGGACTCTCGGCATCTGTATGGTTATTACTTTTGCACCTGTTTTATCTGCTTTTGATTTGATTGCTTCGATATTTTGCTTAAATTCGCCAACGGGGACCCGGTTTGTCATTTTTTCACCAGGGTTGAGGACTGCAATTTCCGGATGCCTTGCTACCTGAAAGTTTACATAATCTTTCCTGAGTTCAAGAAAAATAAGGCTCTGATACAATATTTTTCTTACCGACCTGAGCATTCCTTCCGGAATTCTCGAAGAGTCCGTTTGTCTTTCGGGGTTTGAATCATTGTTAAACGACAATATGACAACATCGGGTTCAAACTTATACCCCATTTCGTCGAAAAACAGTTTTCCCTGAGTGGTTGTAAAACCGGGGACAGCAGCATTTATAACAAGTATATCCTTATCAGGATGTTGTTTTTTCAGTAGTGATTCCAGAATTACCGAATATGTTTCGTTTTCTTTCACTTTAAATCCATGAGAGGATGAATCGCCTACAACCATCACCCTGAACTGTCCCTGAGGTTTCTTAACGGGAAAATCATCGTTTCTGAATCCGTATTTGTCCGAGTTGACGGTTGTATCATCAAAATAATGGTAATTTCTGTGGTTTGGAGCAACCTGCCAGAGCCATACCGGATGAGGAATGAACATAGACCGGTTTTCTTCAGCTGATTTATGAAAGACTGCTTCTGTCCCGAAAAATATGATAATTACGGAAAGTATGACAAGCACCGACTTTTTAATTCCTGAAAACCTGTAAAAGAGAAAACTGTCCAGAATGAGGTAAACGGCGACGAGGGAAAGAAATGCCATCAATGCTGTGATTGCCGCATCCGGCTGAGGGTAATGGTACACACAGAAATAGAAATCGCTGGTATTGGGGATATTTCCCCGCTCAAACTCCAGTTTGTCCGCAATATTATTAAAAGCACCGGCGTATGCAGCTATCAGAAAAATGCATAACAGTATTGCAGAAACTCTGTATGCAGTAAGTATATAGTTGTTTTTCCGTTCTTCCATCAGTATTTATTATACAGATAAAAAACCTGTTTTCCAACACTGTTTCAGCCAATAAGAAACAAAACGATTCCCATTCAGGAAATTCCGTGATAGAGCCGGTTCAGTTAATTCCTGTTATTTTTTCAGTGAATCGAGAATGCCCTGAAGTTCCTCTATGATTTTGCCTTTGTCTTCGTTTATTACTTCTCCGAGGGTCTCATTGAATGCTTTTGAGAATCTGGGTCTGAGATAATCCGCTGTCTGCTTTCCTGCTTCACCTGCTATCTGGGGCATTACTTTCAGCATTTTGCCTCCGATGGGTGAATTATAAAAATCAACCAGACTTTTCAGATCATTTTCAGTAAAATATTTGTCATACAGCGGGAGATAAACATCTACAAGAAGCTGGCCCAGGTCGAGTTTTTCCAGCATTTTGGTTTTTACTTTTGAAAGGATACCTGACATGGTTTTTCTGACTTTATCCTTGCTGTCGCCGTTGTTATCGTTTTTGCCTTCTTTCAGAAGTTCTTCGGATATTAGTTTTGAATAGGCGGATTCTTTTTCATTCATAAGCTGGTCAATGTTTGCCTGCAGTGATTCTTCAACTTTTGTGAGCTTCAGCAGTTCAAGTATCAGCCTTTTCTTTTCCTGCGAAATATCACAGAATCCGGCAGAGGCAGTAATAAACAGAAAACAAACTATTAGTGCTGCAAAGGATAATTTTTTCATAGATACTCCCCCTTATTTTTTTTACGAGCCCTGACATTCCGTCAGTTTTTCCGAAACTGGGGCTTTGGTTTCAGCAATGCTGCAAGTTCAGGTTACCTGATATATCCGACGCATATTCGAGCCTGGATGTTCCGTAATAGTCATATTATTTCGGGTTTTCGGAAGTTTCATCAGAGATCACAACCTTCTGTCTATTAAATTTGTTCCCTGATTTTTTCAACTGGGACATGTTCGGTAATTGGATATAAAATTCAGGATAAAAAAAGTATGGAAAGGCGGAATGGTGATAATGATATAAATTGAGGGTAGAAGTTCCCGTTCTTCTATGGCGCAATTACTTTTGCCGTTTAAACTATTTTTTCAGAGTTGAGGAATATGAGCAACAGACGTCACAAAAGGCACAAAACAGACAAAAACATTGTTTACATCCCCATTGAAATCGAAAATAACAATCCAATCCCAAACTGCAGAAACGACAAGACTCTGACGGAAAAAGCGCTCAGGGATGATGCTTTTCAGATATATATGGAATCAATGCCGGAAGATTATTATTCCATGTTTGATCCTGATGAGGTCATTGAGCATTTTAACTTTATCAAGAGGCATTCGATGGAAGAATTCGGTGTTCTTCCGGATGATATAAGCATTAAGATCGAAAGCCCGTCGCACGTGATTCTGATATGCAGAAGCCATCTCCCGGAATTCGGAAAACTCCTTGAAGAGATTGAGAACAATGGACGAAAAGTGATCCACCACCACGCATTTTTCGGAAAACTGGGCAATTATCAGGTTGTTTTGGTTCAGACAACTGAAGAGCATTTTAAACCCAAAGACAGGGACGAATCGGATTTGAGCATTATTCTTCAGAGTGCATTCAGGCTTGTTAAAAAGAGGCTTGTAAACCACTGTCTTGAGAACACCGAAGAAGGCGAAATATACGGCTCTTATCCTGATCTTATAAGTGAGGAAAGATTTGGGGAACCATGCCAGTTTCTGAGTATACTGGAAGGTTTCACCAACAATCTCAATATCGGGCTGAAAAGGGCGCTGGAATACAGAAAGACTTCAGAAATGTCACTTATGTATGCCCAGATGATTCTTAACGATATGGATTCGTTATGTTATATCAGAAGAACTCCGGGGGATCATTACAGAGTAACCTGTATGGCGAAAAGCCCTGCTTATCTTGGCTCTCAGAAATATCTGTCGTTTATCACCGACAGGCTCAGTTATTATGAAAATCTGATTGAAGGATTTGAATACCGCGGGGGATTCTCTTCAACACTGCACTACTCCCCTACCGAACAGATTGAGTTCTCCGTAGCTTATATCAAGCTTCTTGATGACGACGGAGAGGAAAATATTAAAAAGAAAACCATTTCCCTTGAAAATGAGCTGGCAAAGGATTTAGCATATAAAGCGGTTCCCCGTTTTAATGATCTCAGCCTTTTTGATATAGTGGGACCGATTATGGTTGGACCTTCAAGCTCACACACAGCAGGAGCCAACAGGCTGGGCAGACTCGCCCGCCATATGATCGGTTGCAGCGTCCGTTCCGGCAAGGTTGCGCCTCCCCTTTATCTCGGTGCTCAGCTTTATGGTTCATTCAAACTTACAGGCGACGGCCACGGAACATTCGGAGCAGTCCTCGGCGGTTTGATTGGAATGGATGAAGCTGATGAGCGTATGTCGGATCAGAACAAATTAATGGAAGAGACCAAAACAATTAAAATTGCCGGTATGGACATGAACTGGGCCGGCTTTATCGAAATACCCATATCAGGAAATTATCACGAAAATACTGTTTTTGCCATTCTCAGCGACAAAGAGGAATTTTCATCACTAAATGAAGCTCTGCTTTATGTAGCCGGTGAATCCTACGGAGGCGGCAATGTGCAGATCAGCGAAATAGGCGGAAAGATACCGGGCAGAACTTTCAGGTTTGACACAACAAGACGGACTGAGTTCACAGGTAAAAAGGACGAAGTTTTACCTGAAGTTTTTGGTGAGCACATAATAAAAAGGATTGTGTCCTATCCCCCGCCGCCGAAGGAAATTCTGCCTGCTGAAATCAAAAGGCCTGAAGTTGTGGAGCTGGATGACATTATGTGGTATGCGGGCAAAAGCGGTAAAAGTCTGCCTGAGATAGCGCTTGATTATGAAATGGCAACCCAGAGAATTGATGACAAATCGGTTATCTATTCCCAACTGGATCTGACCCTTGCCACATTCAAGGAAATTGTGGAAAAGGGTATTAAGGACAGCCCGGGCACATCGAAGTTTTCAGGCGGAAACGGAAGTCTTCTGTCCACTTATGCATCAAGAAAAGCCAGAAAAGACGACAGATCATATCTTAAAGCTGCCGGATATGCCATTGCAGTGGCAGAACGAAACGCCGCCCATAAGAAGATTATTGCAGCGCCTACTGCAGGAGCCAGCGGAATTCTCCCCGGCGTCCTTTATGTTCTTTGGGAAGAGTACGGCTTCACTGATTATGAGCTTTATGACGGCCTTCTTGTTGCTGCATTCATAGGTCTTGTGATTAATAATATTGTTCCCACCGCAGGCGCAACCCATGGTTGTCAGGCTGAAACAGGAATCGGAAGCGCTATGGCAGCGGCCATGGCCGCCCATCTTCTCGGAGGCGATACATACACGGCAGTTAACGCAGCAGTGCTTGCTTTGAAAAACAACCTCGGCATGGTTTGCGACCCCATTGCAGGAAGGGTAGAAATCCCGTGTATCAAACGCAACGGATTTAAGGCTGTGGAAGCTATTGTAGCAGCGAGAATGTCACTTGCAGGAATGAGAAGCAATGTTTCAGCTTCTGAAATCGTAAAGGCGATGGACGAAATCGGCAAAAATATGAAAGCTATCTACAAGGAAACTTCAGGAGGCGGTCTGGCAGGCACAATCAGGGGAAGAGACGAACCCAGATGCGGAGTTTCCTACAAACTCTGCTGCGGCTGCTAATCCTCCAAAGTTAAATTACAACTGTTCTTTTGGTTGTATTTCGGATATAATTTAGATTATGAAAAAGAACAATTTAATCATAGTTTTAATTATTGTCGTACTTTTTGCCATCGGCGGCTTTATGTATTCATACCTGCACAGAGGAGTTTCCGTCCGTGTTATTTATACATCGGAGATGATGGGAAACATCCTTGATTTGCCCTGTAATAAGTCAAGCGGCGACAATTATTTTTACACAATGCCCCAGATACTGGAAAAAGTAGATAATCTTACTGCTTCTGCCAAAAAAAGCAAAAAGACATTTTTATACATTGACGGCGGCAATTCTCTTTTTGGAGTTGATCATGTATCTGCATCCCAAAACGGGAAACCGGCTCTGGATCTTCTCGCTTCATCTGGATGTGATGCTATTGCAGCCGGAGAACAGGAAATCCGATACGGTCTTGAAAAAATTGTGGAAATTCCATCGGGTCCAAAGCTGTTCTGCGGAAACATCAGAGATATTACAAATGATGCTAATGGTTCTCCGGATCCTTCGGGTTCAATTATAAGGGCAGGCAGATATTTTATCAAAAAGACAAATGACGGGGATATTGCCGTTTTTACTGTTTTTGAACCATATTCATCGCCATTTCTGCCGGAAGTGAAGGAAATGTACCGAAACTTCAGTTTTTCCGAATCTGAAACGGCAATGAAAGAGCTTATCGAAGCTACACCTGCAAAGATCAAAATTCTGGTTGCCCGTGTTAATAATCCGTCAGAAATCCCCATTCATCTGAAAGGTGTGGATCTTATCATACCTGCAAGATATGATGACAACCTTCAGGCTGACAAAGTTACATATATCAACCACATTGCCGTTGCTCCCTATGTAAATTCCAGATATCAGGGACCTGTGGTTTTTGATATATCCAAAAACACCAGCGGCAAAGTTTCAGTCAGATTCAGCACAGAAAAGCCCACAGGGGACGGATCTACAAAAAGGGAGATTGTAAAACAAAGTATTGAGCTTTTTTCTTATAAATACGGAAAACAGTATGACAAGGTAAATTCGGCATTTCTCGGTTATGGAAATGAAAGCCTGACTCATACGACGGGGGATGCGAGGGAAACCCCGGCATCCTTTGTAATGGCGGATATGATAAGAAGCTATGCCCGTTCTCAGGTGGCAATAATCAATCTGTTTTCAGTAAGAAGATCCCTTGCAGGCATTATCCGGGGTGAAGATGTGGAATGGGTGGCTCCATTCGGAAATAAGCTTGTAACGATGGATCTGACCGGAAGCCAGATTGAAGAAATAATGAAACTCAACAACAGACGGGATACGAAATTTCTTGTTATGTCGGGAGCTTCTATCAAATATGAGGGAAACGGTAAAAATACAATCCTGATCAACGGAAAGCCTCTCGCAGCGTCAGAAACTTACCGGGTGGCGACAAACGATTATCTGGCTGCTTCCGACAAGCCTGAGTATGCGGTTTTCAGACTCGGTAAAAGAATCAACATTACACAGATTCCCATCAACGGTATTTTTCTTGAATCCGTTCTGAGAAGAAAATACATAGGCTTACCCCCTGAAAGAATAGGTTTGAAGAGCAGGCAGGAAGTTGAATCCCTCGAAAACCCCACTGAAAAAATCAGTGAAGCTTACAAATGGGGATATTTTGATATTGTATATCAGATGTGTTCGGACAGTATGTTATGCAGCAAGGATCCATCCCTTAATACCATAAAAAATGAGATTCTCGTTTACTGTGGTTTAACTGATACATCGTTGTTATTTTCGGGAGAGAAAAAGCCGCAGCCCGTTTCTGATATATTTGAGGCAATGTCTGAGTATCTGTCGGGAAATATCTCCCAATCCTCTGCTATGCTTAAATCACTTTCTGAGAAATACCCCGCGGACATCAGATTAAAAAGGCTTGCCGATGCAGTTTCCGAATGTGCGGGAACATCCTCTGCAGATGCCGGCGAACCTCCCAAATGGTCAAAATTCAAAGGTGATGCCCACAACACAGGGAGAAGCCCTTTTGAGGGACCGTCAGGTTCAAAGATTAAAACCGCCTGGAAATATCAGACATATTATGCTATCAAATCCTCGCCGGCGGTTGGTTCGGACGGAACCATATATTTTGGAGGCGGAGATGGTATTTTTTATGCTCTGTCCCCTGATGGAAAATTAAAATGGAACTATACCCTTGGGGGATTTATTCTCTCCTCCCCTGCCATAGGAAACGATGGTGTAATTTATGTGGGAAGCGATGATGCCGCTTCGGGGAAAAGCCGGAGGACTTTCCGGGATGAATCACCCTCAACCGCAGGTTATCTCAATGCCATAAACAAAGACGGCACGCTCAAATGGCGGTTTAAGACAGGCGGATGGACAGCTTCCTCCCCGGCAATACTGAAAAACGGAAATATTGTGGTAGGTTCCAACGACTGCAATATCTACTGTATTTCACCCGATGGGAAACTTGTGTGGAGTGTAAAAACCGAAGGGAAAATCTTTTCATCCCCTGCAGTGGATGAAAATGACAATATTTATGTTGGTTCGGAAGATTGCTATCTTTATGCGGTATCGAAGGAAGGGAAAGTAATCTGGAAGTTCAGAGCTGAAAATAAATTTTTCTCCTCTCCGATGATTACTGACGAGGGACTTATCTACGCCGGGAATGATGATGATTATCTTTATGTTTTAAATACTGAAGGCAAACTTCAGAGAAAACAGAAATTCCCCGCTGCGCTTACCTCTACGCCTTCTCAGGGTAAAGACGGCGATATCTATGCGGGATGCGAGGATGGATGTCTCTACAGACTATCTCCTGAAGGCAAAATCAAATGGAAATTCAAGCGGGAAGATGAATTTTTCTCTTCCCCGATTATAGATAACAAAGGCTATATTTATATCGGATGTGAAGACAACAACCTCTACTGTGTTTCACCTGAGGGTAAAATGGTATGGAAATTTGAAACCGGCGACTATGTGGAATCGACTCCGGTAGTTTCACCTGATGGAAAAATCTATCTCGGAGCTGAAGATAAGTTCTTTTATGCAATAGAAAACGCCCGTTAAGGAGGGAGCAGAATGAAAAAATGCATTCTTACGGTTCTGATGTTTTTAATTGCCGCTTGTTCTCAGGTTTGGGCAGATGATGTTCTGGTAATCAGAAAAGGCGATCTTGAATACCGGATGGGATACATCCGCAAAGATCATGTCAAACTCAGCAATCTGCAGAAAATTTTTGAATTCAGAATTGAAACGGGCACAGACACAGGAGCAGTAAAGATTAATGGTTTTCAGTACAGAGAAGGCGTGATTTTCTATCAGGGAACTTATTATGTTTCAGCAGAAGGTTTTCTCAAATATTTTCTTGCCGAATTTTCACAGGATAAATCAAAGGCTTTGGTTGTACAATCAAGCGGACTTTTCGATGAAAAAAGCTTCACCCCGAAAAAAATGGAGTTTAAGCCCTCTTATATGTCAGCATGGACAGAGATAAGCGTTCTTGCAGGCAGGCAGGGAGTTTTTGCCGAGCTTGGGACAATTTCAAAATTCCTTAGAAAAAAAATGATTTACAACCCAGCTTCAGGTTATCTGAGCCTTGACGGAAAGCAGATTAAACGGGCATTACTTTATGATAACAGAATTTTCGCCCTTCAGCCGGATATTGAAAAAGCTATCGGATACAGCCTTGAGTTTTCTGACTATAAAAAGGCGGAAGAATCCCCTGAAGAGAGTAAGCAGGCAAAATATGAAACATCTGTCAGGGAAAATGTAAAAATAACATACACCAACCAGCTTCAGTACGGGACTTTAAGCCCTACAAGCCCTATCGGATATCAGTTTTTTGTAAACATAGACAACCGGTTCAAACATAAAATAGAACTGTCGCCCGATTGCTTTTTGCTTACAGATACAAACGGAAACACATACTACGGCAACATAATGCAGGCTTCAGGTTACATTCCCACAAACACCACCAGCAGAGAATCGATAATTAAAAACAGTGGCGTTTACCTGAATTATTATACAATTCAATCAAAAGATGATGCGGATATTGTTGTGGAATTCTTCCCCGACGCCAACACCGAGCCGGGCTTTTTCATAGTCAGATATAACGGCGTTGAACTAATGAGGGTTAAGGTAACGAGAACTTATATACCTTAATACTGCCTACACCGGCACATCTATGGTGAATACCGCGCCTTTTCCATCTCCGTCGCTGTGGGCTGTGATTCTGCCTCCATGGGCTTCTATAATTTTCTTTACTATTGGCAGGCCGAATCCTGTTCCGCCCTGTGTAGCAGTGAAGCCTGGCTGGAAAATTTTATTAATTGTTTCAGGTTTGATGCCTTTGCCATTGTCCCTGAAACTCACCACCGCTCTGCCGTCATAGCGGGAGCCTTCCACTGTGATTATGGTTTTGGGGTTTTCAGGATGTTTGTTATTCATAGCGTTTACAATAATATTCATAAACGCTTCTTCCATACGCTGAATATCCCCGAATAGATCCGGCACATCATCTTTTATTATCAGTTCAGCTTCCACTTCCGCAGGCTTTATAAAACCGAATAGCGATTTGAGCAGTTTTCTGGTTTCTATTGGTTCGAGGCGGTTTTCGTTTATGAATTTGCCGGTGCTGCAGAGTTTGAGCATATTGGAAATAAATGCTTCCATCTTTGTAACTTCGCTTTTTACCACAGGGAAATATTCCTCATAAGACGATGGATCTTTTTCGATTATCTCCATAAAACCATAAATAGTGAAGAGTGGTGTTTTAAGATCGTGGCTTACAACATAGGCAAAATCCTGAAGCTCGTTGTTCTTTGCCTCAAGTTCATTCAGAACAGCACGTTCTTTTGTAATATCCCTGAAAACAAGAACTGCTCCTGAAATTTTGGCGTTTTCATCTCTGATAGGCGCTGCACAGTCGTCAATAGGTATTCTGCCGCCGCTTTTGGAAATCAGAATTGTATGATTTGCAAGCAGGCTTTTCTTACCGTCTGAAAGAGCTTTCAGCGCCGGATTCTGAGCTTCGTTTCCCGTATATTCATTTATAATCTCAAAAACCTTGCGTATAGGCAATCCCTGAGCCTCTTCCGTAGTCCAACCCGTAAGCTTTTCCGCCTCAGGGTTGAGAAAAACCACATTGCCCTTTGTATCGGTAGCTATTACTCCGTCGCCTATGCCTGCAAGGGTGGCTGAAAGCCAGGCTTTCTGTCGGTGGAGTTCCTGCTCCGCTGCTTTACGCATTTCAATTTCCTTACGGAATTCCTCATTGGATTCCTCGATGCTGGCAACCCTTGTCTTGATCTTAATCTCCAGCTCCTCATTCATCTTGCGGAGTTCTTCATTGGCTTTTTCAAGCGCCTGCTCCGCAAGACGCCGCTCGGTGCGATCTTCCTGCATAACAAGAAAAAGCTCCGGTTTGCCGTCTTTATGTTCAAGGGGAAAAACAACAGCAGTTTTATACTGAGGCTTATCAGGAAAATGGGGGTAAGTATCATGAACATTATAATAGGCTTCAGGTAAAACAACAGGTTTCCCCAGCTTCAGCTCCTCAATATATGGACTATAACCGCAAGCAAGAAAAAAAGGATCATTAAAAAGGGAATGGGATGCCGGCGGGTGTGCTCCATTCGTTGAATCAACTATGGCCTGATTATATCTTTTTATATATCCATCCCTGTCAATAATCATCATCGGATATGGGTTCATCTCAAAAATATTATCAAGGGTTCTGTTTTTTGCTATAAGTTCAGCTTCGATTTTTTTTCTTTCTTCTATCTCAGCTTCAAGTTTTTTGTTTAACTCAACAATCTCCCTTGATCTTTCCTGCACGACCTCTTCGAGGTTTTCCTTATGGCGTTTTACTTCCTGCAGGGCTATGTCCTTATCTTCCCTCAATCTGTTTGATTCCACTGCTCTTGTTACCGAGTTGACTATTTTTTCAACCTGCGCCATACCGCCGATTTCTTTGGTGATATAGTCGGAAACTCCGAGTAGGAATGCATTTCTTGCCACTTCTTCATTACCCTGACCTGTAAAAAATATCACAGGCAGGTCAGATTTTATCTCTTTTATTCTTTTCAGTGTGTCAAGGCCGCTGAGTCCGGGAAGATCATAATCGCTGATTACAGCGTCGAATTTCACCCCATTTTTCAGAACTGCAAGCGCCTGTTCACCGTCTTCAACGGAAGTAACATCAAAATATCTTTTGAACATAACGGAAAAAAGTTTCAGAAATTGTTTATTATCGTCGATGTGAAGAATTCTGTAATAAACCTGTGTTTTCTCCGGCATAATACTCCCCCATTTATTTCGTTATTTCTGTTTAAGGTTAATTATTTGCTAAAGATTAGTATATAATATTTTCAACATGTTTTTGGAAAAACCTGTCAGAATATAAACATTCTCTTTCAGATCCAGTTACAGTAGGGCACTTGGTCAATGCCGCTGAATTATTAAAAATCACTCCAGTTTTCAGCCCAATACTCTTGTCTTTCAAAAAGTTTTCTCCGGGAGCTGGCGAATGGATATGAGTCTTTTTTTTGGGAAACCCGCTTTTCAGGACCGATTGAGGAAACTTTTTTGAAAAAAAGATTTCCTCCAAACCTCCTTCAAAAAACTTTCATTGCATCATTTTTCCGCCCTCATTAATTCTGTTTTCTGCATACCGGCACAAACTTCAATCGATATCGGAATTCCTGTAGGGGAGAGCCAATGTGCTAATCTTTCATGACATTTTTTTTTGCCTGCAACTTCTCTATGAAAAGGATGGATTTTTTTTGTTGGGTGTTTTCTGTTTTTCCATCTTTTTTCACTTGTCTGTGTTATGGTGTTTTGTTTTTTGGTTATTTACAGA
>JAJTBE010000160.1 GCA_021287065.1 Bacillota bacterium | reverse complement strand
GAACGATGATCAATCAAGTATAAAAATTAACACAAGTGATGGTTGGGTTTCTAACCTTCAGGTAAATAGCAATTGGGGTTTACTCTTGCATAATATTTCATAAGTTTCTCAACAAAAAGCCTAAACCGCTACTATTAAAATAATTGCCAAAATTTTATACATGTTTGGCAATTATTTAGTTTAGCAAAGTTTCAATATAGAATCTGATGTTATTACAATGGCTTATTTTACAAAGTGAATTAATTTTTAAAGTCGGTAGTAAAATCAGTCATTAACTTCCTCCACGCCCCCTACTGCGGTCTAATCGACGGGATCAGTGTAGTAACCACGAGGAACACTGACAGTGCTACTATCAGTATTACTGCGAGCCAGGCTACTATGTTGAATCTTTTTGAGTTTACGAATTCTCCCATTAGTTCTTTTTTGTTTACGAGGATGAGTACCATAATTACTATGAAGGGGAGGAGGATTCCGTTGAATGCCTGGGAGAGGATCATTATGGGGATGAGAGGGATTCCGGGGATTGAGATTATCAGTGCTCCTGCAGCTATCATTGCGGTGAAAATGCCGAAGAATACGGGGGCTTCCTTGAAGGATTTGCCCATGCCTGATTCCCAGCCGAAGGCTTCGCAGATGGCGTAGGAGGATGACAGGGGTATGATGGCGGTGGCGAAGATGGCGGCGTTTATGAGGCCCACTCCGAAGAGGAGGCTGCAATATTTGCCGGCAAGGGGTGCGAGGGCGAGGGCAGCTTGTTCTGCTGTTTCGATTTTTATGCCCTTCATGTGGAGGGTGGCTCCGCAGGCGATTATTATGAAACAGCTAACCGACGCCATAACAAATGTGCCGATATATGTATCCCAGCGGACATAAACATAATTTTTGGGATCAACTTCCTTATCCCTGATGGCGGACTGCTGAAAAAACTGCATCCAGGGGGCGATGGTGGTTCCGAGGATGGCTGTAATCATGTAGATATAGTTAAAATCGACTTTAACCTTTGGGTGAATACTCTCTCTTGCCACCTCTCCCCAGTCGGGTTTTGCCATGATTCCGGAGACGATGTAAGTGAGATAAATAAGACAAGCCCAGAGGAAGATTTTTTCCGTTCTTTCGTATGAACCTTTGAGAACTATGAACCATATAAAAAATGCTCCCACAGGGACGGCTATGCCTCTTGGAATGCCAAAAAGCTCTGCGCCTGCGGCGAGGCCTGCGAAATTTCCCACTACATTGCCAAAGTTGGCTGCAAGGAGAACCAGAAGGAGATACATGGTGATTTTTACGCCGAAATTTTCCCTGATGACATCGGAGAGTCCCTTACCGGTGATACAGCCGAGTCTGGCGCACATTTCCTGTATAACTGCCTGAAAAACAGTAACAAGCACAAGAACCCACAATATGGAGTATCCATACATAGAGCCTGAGACGGAATAGGTGGCTATTCCGTTGGCGTCGTTGTCAACATTGGCGGTGATAAGTCCGGGTCCTACTATTGAAAGGAACAATAAGATTCTTGCCACATTGCCGTTTTGCGAAAGATTATGAAAAAATTTCTTTACAGACTTGAACATATTCAGATCCCACAGGCTCAAATTTTAACTGATAATGATATACTGCTGATGTAGTTTATCAAGGATGCGTCTGTAAGTGGTCAGGGTATCGATAATTTTCTTTGCAGCTTCCTGTGGAGTCATATTGGTTGTATTGACCCTTATTGAAGAAATTGAATAAATATCTTTTCTTTCCTCGAGAAGCTCTTCAACCTTCCGGGCGACCTTTTCCTCGCCGCCTCTGAGCAGCGGGCGTTTGTCGGTCCTTTTAAGACGCTGAACCAGTTCATCTTTATCGGTAAAGAGGCAGATTATGAGTCCTGTTTCCTGAAAAAGTTCACGGATTTTGTCGTTGAGAATGGTTCCTCCGCCTGTTGCCACTATTCTGCCTGTCTGTTCGGAAAGTTCCTTAGCAGCTTCCCATTCCTTTTCGCGGAAGAAATCTTCACCATGTGCGTCAAATATTTCATTGACGGTCATGCCTATCTGTTTCTCGATAAGCTCATCCATGTCAACAAACTTCTTGCCAAGAAAACGGGCAAGTTCTTTGCCGATGGTGCTTTTGCCGGTTCCCATAAAACCGGTCAGATATATGTTATGCTTGATTCTCAATCTCTCATAGTCCTCATTTTAATACCGACTTCTGGTTAATTCTCTTTATATCATACAATCACTTCAGGTCTAAATTCAAGATAGCTATTGAAATTCCTGTAAATGAGGTTTATTATGTTGAGGAAACTATAAAATTGAAAATATTAAGGCAACTATGAACAACAATTCTGATGATAATAAAATGAAAGCTGCCGGAGAAACGGTGAATGCGGAAGGCGGCAAAGAGAACCTGCAGGAGGGCGGAAGCTTTGTAAAGTTTCTGCTGTATGTGTGGAAATATAAGAAAATCGGCGTGGGAGTATTCTTGTTTTTCTTTATAGCCGGAGCGCTGTTCACTTTTCTTTCCCCCAAATATTACGAGGCAAAAACCTGCTTCTTTTTCCCGGTTACATCATCGGGAGGAGATCTTCTCGGTTCACTGGGTCTGGGCAATCTGCTCAACCCTTCGGGAGATCTCAGCACCTATGCGGTTTCAATCCTTCAGGGCGCTACAATTTCAAATAAAATCATCGACAAATACAGCAAGGATCTGTTTGGAAAAGATGCTTCGAAGCCCCGCTATGAGCTTTTACAGCAGCTTCCGTGGATTGTAAAGGTAAAACTTCTGCCCAGCAAAATCGTCGAAGTATCAGTGGAAACAACTGATCCGAAAAAATCAGCTGAAATAGCTAATTATTGTGTTGAAGAATATGTAAAATACTCGAAAAGCGCAAACCTGACTCTGGCAACACAGAGAAGAAAGAATATGGAGGAGCAGAGAGACAAAGTTAAAAAGGAACTCTATGCTCTGGAAAATAAACTTCTGGCTTTTCAGAACAGGAAAAAAGTGGTGGATCCGCCGTCTGAGCTTCAGGCAATGCTCAATTATTACGCCAACATCAAGGCTATGAGCGTTACGGCGGAAGTCAATTTCAGCCAGTCTCAGGGAAAACTGGAGGCAATGCGGACAAAACTGACATCTCAGGCACAAGAGGGTATAGAAAAGCTGGATTATGCCCAGTTAATCGGAACACCGGCAATTTCATCCCTTTACAATCAGATTGTCAATAAGGAAGCTGATATGGCAAAGCTTCTCCAGACAAGAACCACAGAGAACCCCGCAGCAGTTACATTGCAGGGTGAAATCGACGATCTGAAAAAGCTCCTTCAGGAGAAGATCCAGTCGCAGTTGACGGGTGTTCAGTCAGACTTAACCCCTTCCCTGATCGAAGCATATTCTGATGTAATTTCTCAAGGCGCAAAAAGACAGGCTCTTGGGTTTATTCTGAAGGATCTGGACAGAAAATTCGAGCAGATGCCTGATCTTTCATATTCATACCGCAGACTGAACAGAGATGTACTTATAAAGGAAAAGCTCCTCGGTTATCTTGAACTTGAGGTTGAAAAGGCAAGAAGCGAGGAATTCAAAAATCCCGGTGAAATTCAGGTTCTGGACAAAGCGGTTCCGCCGGATCTCTATTCAAGACCGATTCTCAGATGGTATCTTCTGGGCACATTGATAATCAGCGTTTTTATGTCTCTGGGAGCTATGAAAGCTGCCGATTCATTCAACAAAATAAAAGCGGGAATTAAGGCGGCAAGCACGAATTAGGAAGCTATGCACAGATTTTTTGCCGATAAGGAATGCTTTTCCGATTCAGTTTTTACAATAAAAGGCGATTTACACCGTCAGGTTACCCGTGTTTTGAGAACCAGACCCGGGGAGCGTTTTATTGTTGTCAACGGCGATGGTTTCGAATACACAATTGAGATGAAATCCATCAACGCCACCACAGCTACTGCAGTTATCGTAGACAAAACAGAAAAAAATCTTGAACCTGCCGTTGATATTACTATGTACGCAGGCACTCTCAAATCAAAAGGTATTGAAGAGCTTATTCCCCCGCTGGTTTATCTCGGCGTCCATCGTCTGATTCCCGTAGCCACAGCCCGTTCGGAGGGGCGTTTTCAGATTGATACGCCTGAGAAACAGGACAGAATAAAAGGCATAACAGGCAGAGCCACGGCATTATGCGGAAGAACAAAGCTGATGGAGGTCCGCAATGAAATCAGCTATAAGGAATCTGTCAGAGAATGTTCTTCGAACCACTGGAATTTCATATTCTGGGAAAATACTGAAAAAATCTCATTCAGGCAGGTCCTCAGAAGGCTTCTTTACAACGAAAACAATCTGCAGGGGCAAAATGGCCATCTTTCGGAACAGCAGATGAAAATCGGGCTTTTTATCGGTCCCGAAGGCGGTTTTACCGGCGAAGAATTCAATCTGGCAGGAAATTCGGGCATAATACCAGCTTCACTGGGACAGAGAATCCTCGACGCCAGAACGGCTCCTATCGCCGCTGTGAGCGCTTTGCTTTATGAAATCGGGGATTTGTAAATTTTTCAAAACAGAAAGGTATCCCCTGCCTTTTCTGACGAACTTTTCCTGATAATTCAAACAGAGCAGGAATTTTTTATGCAGTGTGCCGGTTGTCTGACAATTAATAACGATGCCTCCGAGTTTTGCGAAAACTGCGGGCAGCAGCTTGTTTTCAGAAGCGTATGCTGTTCCCTCTGCGGCTTTTACAACAAATCCACCGCCAAATTCTGCAATAACTGCGGCAAAAAGCTCCCATCGGAATCCGGTAAGGAAACAGTCCTTGACGAAAGATACAGAATCCTCGGCATTATTAAATCCGGAGCAATGGGAGCTGTTTATCAGGCTGAAGACATGCGGCTTAAAATACTTGTTGCAGTCAAAAAGCTATTCAACAATGCCGGAAATTCAGTTGAAGCCGCTAAAATGGAGCAGATGTTTAAAAGAGAAGCTGCAATGCTGGCGTCGCTGAGTCATCCGAGGCTTCCGAAGGTTTTTGATTACTTCTGCTCAGTCGATGAAAACGGCAGAAGTTCGAATTTTCTGGTTATGAGCCTTATTGAAGGAATTGATCTGGAAAGATACCTTCATACAGTCAGACTCCCCATGCAGGTGAACGAAACCGTGGGCTTACTGCTGAAAATCATTGATATTCTCCATTATCTGCACACAAGAACGCCTCCGGTGATTTACAGGGATATAAAACCTTCCAATATTGTGATAAACAGCGATAAGGTTTTTCTGGTGGATTTCGGAATCGCCAAGGCTCTGGAAAGCGGAAAAACAGGAACAATGATGGGAACCGCCGGTTATGCTTCGCCAGACCAGTGCAGAGGCAGGGACAGCGTTTCCAACGACATTTATTCCCTCGGCGCTCTCGCCCACTACCTTTTGACCGGACGCAATCCTGAAGATCCCGCAAGGCCTCTGTTTACATTTGAACCTGTAAGAAGAATCAACCCCGATGTTCCTATTTACCTCGAAAAGCTTATCTCTTCCATGCTTGAAATGAGAAGCGCCGACAGACCCACCTCAGTAGATGAGGTCAGATCCATACTGAAAAAAGGACAGAAAGAAGCTTCTACAAAAATAAAGCCGGAAATTCTGGCAAAATTTGCAAAACCCGGCACAACGGTATTAAACCTTCCCTGTGACCATCACGCGGCAAAAGCTGCGGCACAGGCACAGGCTCCGGCAAATAAAGACATGACGCCGGTTTTCGCACAGATGGTTAAGACAGTGGCTGCGGATATTGCCAGAGACGATTTTTTCGATTCCGTTTCATTTGGGGATGTAATCCGCCTCAAAGCGGGAATTTCCCAGGGAATGGATGTGAATATGAGTAACAGCAGGGGTTGGACCCTTTTACACGACGCCGTATGGAATGGTCAGTCCGAAGCTGTTGATATTCTTATAAAAAACGGCGCCGACATCAATGTAAGAGACAGCGAAAGCAGAACCCCCCTCCACTGGGCAGCATTATACGGCAGAACCGCAATTATCAAATACCTCATAAAAAACGGCGCAGAAGTTGACGCAGAAGACCGCCACGGCTGGACCGCCCTTCACTATGCACTGGAAAAAAACCACACCGAGTCATCCAGATTTCTCGAAATATACACTTCAAACATACACCTGAAAAACAGCTCAGGGCAGGCTCCCCTTGAGCAGAAAAACAGAATAATTTCCCCACCCAAAAGCCAACCGTCGTTAAGCCCCATAAATCCACTGGGCAGACAGATAACGCCCGGAGAATTTTTCGAAGCAGCAGCAAAAGGAGACATAGCAAGGCTAAACGCAGCCCTCCTGCAGGGCATGGACATCAACATAAGAAACGATCAGGGCAAAACAGCCCTCGCCATAGCCGAGGAAAAAGCATTCACCCTGACAGCAGACTTTCTGAGAAATATGGGTGGAAGGTAAAAGGCTGATAACAGGGCAGAATGATGGATGGGGTTATTTTGGATAACTGAGGTGAAGCAGGCTTTTCTCCAGATTCATACAGGACAGAACTAATTTTCCGTTTACATACTGAAGGCTGGAGCTAATGCTCACTGTATCAACATGCTTAATCTGTTTTCCGTTTTGTGGATCGAGTATATAATATCTTGTTAATTTCCAGACTTCCTCATTGTTTTTGATTTTGTAATAATCTGCAGAAACAATAATATATTTGCTGACTGATTGACTAAATTCATCTTCAGTCAAAGAAAAACCATGCTGAATTAAACCGGAATCAGCATCAACCCCGGGAGGCTCAAATGTCCATTTTAAACCTCCTGATTTTTCATCAATACAGACAACACTGAAATTCCTGAAAAGGATCAATCCATTATTTTTCCTGAACACTTCAAGTTTTATTAAATCCTGTTCTGAAAAATACCAGCATTGAAGCCCGCTCCGGAGATCCAGACACTCTACAGCAGAAATTAAGACCGA
>JAJTBE010000154.1 GCA_021287065.1 Bacillota bacterium | reverse complement strand
TTTTACGAGCATGAATTTGGTTGCAAAGAAATAGACAAAATTGTTGCTGAACTATTTTTAAACCGCTGGGTCAAAAAATTCATCATCCCCCCACCTCTGGAGCACATCTGGACTTTATACAGATTGGCGGAAGAGAGAAAGGATAGAAAAAAAATTTCATATTGCATAGCTGACAACCTTAAATACCCACTGCTCCCGGAGGACTGCCTGCCTGAAGTAATGGCTGAAATCAGGCAGCAGAAAAATTCCGATGTTGTTTTTCCAGTATTTCTCACACTTGAAGACAAGCGGATTCTTATGTTTAGAAATCCTGATGAATTAAATGCCTATAATAACCTGCATGATTATCAGTTAATATTTAAAAATCAAATCCGGGATATAAAAGGCTGCCTCTGCAAAGTAAAGGTTAAGCCAAAACCGATTGAAAGAGCAAATTCGAAAAGTAAACCCGCAACCGAGGAATTTAACTTTCAACCTGAAAGAATCTCCACTGTAATGGATGCTCAATCTCTAATTGAAGAATTATATAAATATGCAATCTTTCAAAGCAGAAGAATAACATTCTTTTCAATAAGAGGATATCTTGAACCGGGTAAATCCTGCGACCGCATTTATGAACATATTTCCTCTGCTGAAACAGCAACAGAAATTGAGCAGATGATTCTTGATGATATTTTCGATACTAATTTTACCTTTTCTAGTCCTACTGATGAAGAGATTATAAAGTTTTATATTACTTTTTGCGGATATTTGTAATGTAAGATTTAATTCAAACTTAATCAGATTTTGCTAAAGAATGTTTTTAAGAAAGTATTGACACTTTGAGAGAATTTGCCTGAAAGAATCATGCGAACCGGCAGTTGTTTGCCAGGGTTGTGGTTATTGGGTTTGCTGGCGGTTGGTGTTGGAGCCCGGGAGGCAGGCGGGATGCCTGCGATCCGGCAGTTATTGGCCGGGGTTGTGATCATTGGGTTTGCTGGCGGTTGGTGTTGGTTTTGGGACCCGGGGGCAGGCGGGATGCCTGCGATCCGGCAGTTATTGGCAGGGCTTGTGGTTATAGGGTTTGTTGGCGGTTGGAGATATTTGGTTGCAGGAGGGCACATTGGCTCTCCTCTACAGGATTTCCTATATTTACGGGATTGCGGGCAATGCCCATGAATTAAGGCTTGTATTAGTCTGGTCGCTCATGAGTATTGGAGCGGTTTGCCAAGCTCCCAGAGAAAACTTTTTGAAAAAAGTTTCCTCCGGACCTCCATCCCAAAACTTTTGAATTTGGGACCGACCGGGGGATTTGGGGACCGACGGGGATTTGGGGACCGTCAGAGGGAACCACGCTTTTTTAGAAAAAGCGAGGTTGCCCTCCGAACCTCCCTCCTTGAAAAACAGGAGTATTGGGCTTGGGGATTGGAGTAAATTATACTAATTCAGTGGCATTGGGGGCAGGCGGGACGCCTGCGAACCGGCAGTTGTTTGCGGAGGTTGTGGTTATGGGGTTTACTGGCGGTTGGTGTTGGTTTTGGAGCCCGGGGGCAGGCAGGACGCCTGCGATCCGGCAGTTGTTGGCCGGGGTTGTGATCATTGGGTTTGCTGGCGGTTGGTGTTGGTTTTGGAGCCCGGGGACAGGCGGGACGCCTGCGAACCGGCAGTTGTTGGCCAAGTTTGTGGTTATTGGGTTTGCTGGCGGTTGGTGTTAGTTTTGGGATCTGGAAATGGTAGGGTTGTTTGCTGATGGTTGAGGTTTTTCACTGAAGATTGACATAATGCAATTAAATTGGAAAATTTGTATATAACGATCCCATTAAACCGGTCATTAAATCCAGTATCAGGCAAGTTTCCTGCCAGATTGTTTTTGTGGTTGGTTAACTGGAAAGGCTATAACCGGTCAATCACAAGAATTGTGAATAACTTGCCCGCATTGGTATAATTCAGATATGTTGGAAAGCTTGTATAAGTAAAAAAGCCGCTGGTTTTTCCGGCGGCTATTATGTTAATTGCTATTGGTTTTGGGAAATTTGTTTTAATTATTCCCGCTCTTCCTTTCAGGCTGACATAGGGAGATCGTTTACTGAGATTTTGCCATTCTGGACATCTTTCAGTAAGCTTCTGTTCTTTTCAGCTCTGAAGCGGAGGGCTTTATCGAGGATCTTCTTGCGGAGTCTGAGGTTGTTGGGGGTTACTTCAAGAAGTTCATCGTCTTCGAGGAAATCGAGGCAGGTTTCGAGGCTCATCACAGTGGGAGGAGTCAGCAGGATTGCCGAATCCGATGATGTTGAGCGCATGTTGGTTGCCTTTTTCTCTTTGATAACATTAATTTCAAGATCCATTTCCTTGGCGTGGAGTCCGATAACCATTCCCGCATAGACATCAGTCTGGGGGTCGATGAACAATGCGCCGTGGGCCTGACCTATGTTTAAGCCGTAGGCGACTGATCTGCCGGTTTCGGATGCTATGAGGGCGCCGTTTCTCATTTTGGCGAGAGGCTCTCCCATAGGAGCATATTTCATGAAGATTGAATTCATAACCGCAGTGCCTCTTGAGATGGTGAGAAGCTGGCTTCTCAGACCAAGGAGGCTTCTTGTTGCTGCTTCAAACACAACTTTGGCTGTGCCGTCGTCGTTTTCTTCCTGCAGAATCAGCATAGCTTTGCGTTTGCAGAGTTCGCCGATTACATTGTTTACATACTGGGTGTCAACATTAACTGTGAGTTCTTCTACGGGTTCGTGGGTAACTCCGTGGATTTCCTTTGTGATTACCTGAGGTCTGCCCACTTCCATTTCATAACCTTCACGACGGAGGGTTTCGATGAATACTGAAAGATGGAGTTCGCCTCTTCCTGATACGATATAATCTCCATTTTCATTTATATCGAGTTTCATTGCCACATTGGTTTCAAGTTCTCTCTGAATGCGTTCGAGAAGCTGTCTGCCTGTTACAAACTGGCCTTCTCTGCCGGCGAAGGGTGAAGTGTTGGGTCCGAAGAACATTTTAAGGGTCGGTTCTTCCACTTTGATTCCGGGCAGTGCATCGGGGAATTCGGGATCGCAGATGGTATCGCCGATTCCGGCGTTTTTGAGTCCTGTTACCGATACGATATCTCCTGATGTTGCTTCGTCAACTTCAGCTCTCTTTAAGCCTTTGGCAACATAGATGGAAGCGATCTGGGCGGTTTCCCTGATTCCCTGATCATTGGCGAGAACTACATTCATGCCTTTTCTGATAATGCCTCTTCTGATTTTGCCCACGCAGTATTTGCCCTGATAGAAATCCCAGTCGAGGGATGAAACCAGGAGCTGAAGGGGTCCTTCGTTGTCCATGGGGGGTTCGGGAATATGTTCGATGATGGCGTCGAAAAGTGGTGAAAGGTCTGCTTCTTCGTTAAAGTCGGCGGGCATATCCTTCCAGGCTTTTGCATCTCTGCCTATGGCGTAGTAAATTGGGAATTCGAGCTGAGATTCATCTGTGGCGAGATCAAGGAAAAGATCCGACACCAGACCGATAACTTCTTCAACTCTGGCATACTGTTTGTCAATTTTGTTGATAACTACGATTACTTTAAGTCCCTGTTCGAGGGCTTTTTTAAGAACGAATTTGGTCTGGGGCATTGGTCCTTCGTGGGCGTCGATAAGAAGAAGTGCGCCTTCGGCCATGCTCAGTGTTCTTTCGACTTCTCCGCCAAAATCAGCGTGGCCCGGAGTGTCGATGATGTTGATTCTTGTTCCCTTGTAATCAATGGCAGTGTTTTTTGCAAGAATAGTAATGCCTCTTTCCCGCTCCTGATCGTTTGAATCGAGAATCAGGGTCTGTGACATTGCTGATTCGTTGTGTCTGAATGTTTTGGACTGTTTCATAAGTCCGTCAACCAGGGTTGTCTTCCCGTGGTCAACATGCGCGATTATCGCTATGTTCCGTATCATTTTATCTCAACCTTTTGTTTATTCATAAGTCTGCAGAATTTCAAAAACTATAGTGTTAAGCTGAAATTAATTCAGTACTGCCATTTCCGAGAGAAAGGGCGTAAATTCAGCAGATCGTTTATACTATCAAGCTGCGCCATAATAGCACTATTGCTTTAATAAGTCAATTCGATAAATGCACCGTTGGGGGTGGCGCATTCGATTTTCCTTGTCCTGCTTTGGTTTTCGGCAGTTTCTTTTACCTGATCAGATTAACGGATTTTGATACAAGGATGACAAAGAAAGTTACAAAATTATTAAAGACTGGTTTTTATATTAGCATGAATCAGAAAAAACTCTGTTGATTTTAAGGAAATATTATTAAGAAAGGTTAACGGAGCCTGAATTCAGGTTCATGCTTTGTATGAAAACAGTTTACAGGGGGTGCCATTGTCCATGAATTGAGGCATAGATTAACCTGATCGCTCACGAGGTTTGTGTCGGTTTGCCTTGCTCCCGGTGAAAACTTTTTTGGAAAAAGTTTCCTCGCGCCCACCCTGCGGGTAGGCACCCGCCATCCCAAAACTTCTGAATTGGGGGACCGACCGGGGATTTGGGGACCGTCAGAGGGAACCATGCTTTTTTAGAAAAAGCGAGGTTGCCCTCCGAACCTCCCTCCTTGAAAAACAAGAGTATGGGGTTGGGAATTGGAGTAAATTTTTTACTGATTCAGTGGTATTGGAGGGTGGCCGGGCTTGTGGTTATGGGGGGTTGCTGGCGGTTGGCGGAAGGTTTTTGGGGACCCGGGGCAGGCGGGACGCCTGCGATCCGGCAGTCGTTGGCGTTTTGTTGCCGCGCTTTCGGGAGGTTTGCGGTTTGAGTTTGCGATGAGGGTGGACCTGCGGGTCCGCGTCGGGCTTGCAAAGCCCTCCTACAGTCGCTGGCGAAGCTTGTGGTTATGAGGTTTACTGGCGGTTGGAGATAGTTGGTTGCGGGCACATTGGCCCTCCACTACAGGATTTCCTATATTTACGGGATTACGGGTGATGCCCATGAATTAAAGCATGGATTTATCTAATCGCTCACGAGGTTTGTGTCGGTTTGCCCAGCTCCCGGAGGAAACTTTTTGAAAAAAGTTTCCTCGCGCCCACCCTGCGGGTAGGCACCCGCCATCCCAAAACTTTTTAATTGGGGGACCGACCGGGGGGGGGTGGGAGATCGGGGGACATTGGGAACCAGACAGACCGGGGGATTTGGGGACCATCAGAGGGAACCATACTTTTTTGGAAAACGAGGTTGCCCTCCGAACCTCCTTCCTTGAAAAACAAGAGTATTGGGTTGGGAAATTGAGGGAATTTTATTAATTCAGTTGCATAGGGGGTCGGAGAAATATAAGATCATTCATTACTTTTTGATAAAGCCTTCAGTCTTGTAATCTGATGCCTCCATATACTTAAATAAAGGAAAAGCGCCAGTATTCCAGAAATTTCAGGATGATGGGATTTTTTTTATTTTTTAATGAACATATTACAGACACAGGTGTTTAAAAAGACAGAAACCAAACAGACAAAGCTGACAGGAGGGCTTTATTATGGAGAAACGCCCGATTCTGAGAGGGTTTACCCTAATCGAAGTGATGATTTTTATTGCGATAATTGCCATTATTTTTGCTGGAACTTTTCAAAGTCTGATAGCATACCGCTGGATTGCAAAGGAAAACATGCATTCCGAGGCGCTCAGGCAGATGCTGACATGGAAAAAACTGGCTGCGGATTTGCCGATGGAAAGTCTTTCACCCTGCATAGTAACCATTTCAGCAGACGGAAAGGCAAAACTGCCTCAGAAAAATATCGTGGAAAATTCCATAACACTCTACGATCCAGCTTCAGGAGCAGTTCTGGCTGATTCATCCTCAGTCAGGGTTGACAGTGGTTCAGGCGAAATCAAGGTTACTAATGGAAAGCTCTCCGGTAAAAAGGCGGTTGCAAAGTTTTCCTTTCTGCTTCCTACCACGGGCGAAACAGCAGTTCTGCCCGCATCTGAGCCCTGCAGAATGAGCCTGATTAATGCGCCTGCCTCAAAGATTGAAAAGGTCGAGCTTGTGGAAGGTTCAAAGTTTGAGGAGATTCCGCCATATAAGTATAAAGCTGAACCTGATGGAAGGACGATTGGTTTTGATAAATCCCTGGCAGGCAAAACCGTGAGAGTTATTTATTACGGTGGTTTGGTAAAAACCGTCTGCACCGGTGATTTCCTTGATTCTGACCTCAACATAACCGGAAAACCAACAGGCAAAAAGATTGTAAGGATTATGGAATCCTATAATACAGGCAACGATATGGAAACAGGCCTGATGAGGGTGAAATAATGATGAGAAAAGCAAAAAAACAATCCGGCTTCACAATGATCGAACTGATAATCGTTATGGTTATCACAGCTTTGGTTCTGGGCGGCATAATTTCCTACGCAGGCAATGTTTACAGACAATATAGAATGACGGCGGATCAGACTTCGATGAAAGCTGATGCTGCAAATATCAGGGTGCTGATGCAGTCTGCCGCAGACGAAGGGGGCAAAGCTGTTCTTCACAACGATAACAAAGGTGTTACATTCACAGGTAAAAAAGGCACCGACATTTTCTTTCTCAGGGATGGAGCTGTATATCTCAGACACAACAACACATCCGAAAGAAAACTGACCGGGTTTGAAGTGTCAGAAGCGGTATGGACTCAGGACAAAGGCGTGCTTTCTATGGATGTAACATTTTCATACAATAATATCCAGACTAAGAAAACCGACTATCAGAAAGTCATAAAAGATGTATATCTTAGCAAGTAACCGGAGGTTTGAGAAATGAAAAACAGGATTGTAAAAAGTAAGGGCCTTTTGATAATCTGCCTTGCCATTGTAGCTCTTCTGGGAGCGCTTCAGTTTTCATTCCTCGCGGTGATTGAAAACGCAAGAACAAGAATACTGCTGGAGCGCAGAAGGGAAACGGCAAAAAGCCTGGCTGACATGGGCGCACAGTATTATAGTATGGAAGGCAGACAGTTTTCGCCGGGCAACCCAGGCGCTACATATCCCCGGATGAAAATGAAAACTGAAAAAACAGGCGTAGGTAAAGGTGTTTCCAGTTATTCTTTCTACTCGCCGGCGCTTATCAGAACTGGGAATTTCATTCTCCGCTATGATTACACAAGCGGCAGACCGGTAAAAATAACAAGTGTAGGCAGCTTCGAGGGCGTAACTTTCGAAAAGCCGCTGAATCCATAAGAGAGGTGAAAAAGAATGATCCCTGCGATAATTACATTAATTGTTGTAACAGTTCTGGGCATACTGTTCTGGCGCAATGTATATGATGCTGTCAGAGGAAAAGAGATCTACGACGACCTCTATCTGTTCAACACCAAACTAACAGAAATGGTTAAGCTGGAGCTGCCTCTGGATGAAGGAATAAAGCAGATTGTATCAGATGTGTTTGAAACTGCCACTTATAAACTATCGAAGATCAGAAAACCTCTCAAGCGGGTAGCGGAAAGAATCTCAACTGGCAAAACCCTTGGTGAAGCCCTTGACTGGGAACGCGGATATTTTCCCAATTATTATGTGAGTATGATCAGAATCGGCGAATCGGAAAACAAGCTGATTTCAGCCCTTGAAACCCTTAATGTCTTTCTGAAAACCAAAAGGGAATTCAATGTATCTGTTTTTCAGATGGCAGGTTTCTATATAATTACAACTCTTGTGATGTTCAGCACAGTAATATTTGTTTCGAAGTACATTACCCCTACATTTATAACGCTGTTTGAGGGAATGCAGCAGGATACCACAGTGTTGAAGCTTACCGGCTATATCTCAGGAATCTTTCCCATTATTGCCGTAATTACCCTTCTTCTGGTGATCGGCGGCGTGATTATGAGAAAATCAAAGGAATTCAGCCGGCACATTGACAAATGGCTTGTTAAAATACCTGTGGTTAAGGATTTGATTAAAAATTACGAATACATGGTGTTTTCAAGAGTTATGTCAAAGCTGCTTGAAAACTGGATTCCCCTTGATAACGCACTGATTCTCTCATCTGGTGCAGCGGAGAATTTTATCTACTCGGAAGCGGTAAAAAATACGGCTAATGTCATAGATGCCAATCTTACCGATTCACTTAAAAGAGCCGGGGTTTTTGACGACAACTTTGTGTTTATGGCGTCCCTTGGTGAAAAAACCGAAAACCTTGCGGAAACATTTAACGAAATGGCAGATTACTATGCAGCTTCATACAACATGATGGTCAAAAAAGTCATTCGTCTTACTGAAGTTGGGACGACTGTAATTATCGGTATGTTTGCAAGCTTTTTTGCAATTACAATGTTCACCCCGTTATTCGGGCTTATCAACCAGATGGTTAAAAACATCGTGGTATATTGAGGTGTGAATTATGGATCAGGCAAGAGAACTGATATCATTTACCAAACATCTGTATTATCTGACCCGGATGGGAGCACCCCTTTCGGAGTCTTTCAGAAAAATCAGAAACAACATAGCCGGAGGCGACCTCAGGGAAGCTGTTATAAGTATGGCTGACAAGATGGACGAAGGCAGAACCCTGTCATCTGCAATGTCAGAGTATTCAAAGCTCTTTCCCCCGGATTATGTAAAGATGATTGAGGCGGCAGAATCATGCGAAACTCTGCCACAGGTTCTGGGCGAGCTTTCCTCATACCTCGAATCAGTGGAAAAAGCACGCCGTGCCCTGCAGAGCGCAGCCCTGTATCCCGGGCTTATTCTCAACTTTATGTTCATATTCATAGGTCTGGTGTGGTATTTCGCTTCCGACAGCATTTTTACCCAGTATGTCATATTTATCAAGGAGATAGGCGGAAACCTTTCCCCTTTGACCTGGTTCTTCATCGGGGCGGCAAAAGTTATTTTCAATCCGGTCTTTATGATTATATGGCTGGTTCTGGTGCTTGCTGTGGATATAAGCTTATTTACAAAATTACCCATAGGGACGAATTTCATTCTTAAAACCCCGGTTCTCAGCGAACTGTTTAAAAAAGCATATTATTCGAGAATCTCAAGAGCACTGGGATTTATGCTCAAACAGGGAGTTTCACTTGATGCAGCACTGCCTCTGGTTGAAAAAACCGCAGATTCAAACATTGTGCAGGAAACTTTGCGCAGAATGGGAGAGAGAGTAAGGCAGGGCAAAACTCTTGCCGATTCGATGAAAGAGGAGCCTCTCTTCAATGAAACATTCGTTTTTATGGTCAGACACGGCGAAGAAAAGGAAGAACTCCCCGGAAGCCTTCTGGAAATAGCTGATTTCTATGATGATGATATTAAAGGTACTTATGACAGCTTTATCAAGATGGCTGAGCCGGTATTTCTTGCCAGCACAGGTCTGATTGTAGGTTTTCTGGCAGTAACAATATTTATGCCCTTCTATCAGATAACAGGAGCGATTAACTGAGATGCCGACCCTGATATACGAAAGCAAAAATTTCCTCAACGGAATCCGCATTGAAAATGACGGAGATTCGCTGGTTTTTACCAGAAAGAATATTTCCGGCGAAACAAAATCGTCGGTAAAACTTTCGCAGGTCAGAAAAATCAGTGTTGAAAAGAGTATGCTGTCTTATTCCCTTATCATAGATCGGGAAGAAGGCTCCCCTATTTCCCTCGGAGGTTTTGAGTGTAAGGCAGTGGAGGAAATCAGCCGGAATCTGGGGTCTCTGGTGGAAATAAAGGCAGAAGGTGGTAAAAAAAGAGGAACCCCCGACGAGGTGAGAAAAGGGGCTGCAGCTATTCTGGAGAGCCTGTCGGGAGATTTTGACCCGCGTCATATTATCACCTACATCATCACCCAGGCAGTCAGGCTTGACTCCAGCGATATCCACATTACGCCCAAGAAGGAAGCTGCCCTGATACAGTTCAGAATAGACGGGCTTCTTCAGGAAATAGCCAGACTGGACAACGAAAACTACTCAAGACTGACTGCAGCGGTAAAAAACAGGGCAAAACTGCCTTCCTACAAGAAATCCGTCCCTCAGGACGGCAGCTTTCACTTTGATGATGAGGGTTTGAATCTGGATATACGCTGTGCCACTATTCCCACGCTTCATGGTGAAAAACTGGTTCTTAGAATACTCAGCACGGCAAAAACTCCTCTCTTTCTGGATGACTTAGGCTTTTCACCGGAAATTTTATCCGCTTACAAAAAAGCAATTTCCGAGCCGCAGGGATGCATTGTGCTTACAGGACCTGCCGGTTCAGGAAAGACAACTACCATTTTTGCCTCATTGATTCATATTTACAACAATTTTTCAGGAACTATTAACATCGCAACAATTGAAGATCCGGTTGAATACATACTTGACGAATTCCAGCAGACTCAGGTTCAGCCCGTAACAGGCTTAACTTTTGCCGCAGGTCTAAAATCGCTGCTGAGACTTGATCCTGACATAATCCTCGTAGGAGAAATCAGGGATCCTGAAACAGCGCAGATTGCTGTCAGGACGGCTCTTACAGGACATCTTATATTCACAACCCTGCATGCCCGTGATACTCTTGGAGTGTTTCCAAGACTAATTGAAATGGATATGAAGCCCGGTCTGGTATCATCATCGGTTACTGCTTCACTCTATCAGAGGCTTATCCGCAAACTGTGCGAAAAATGCAAAAAAGAAGCGGAGCCACCTGCAGAACTGATTCGTGAAGCTGCCACAGCGGGTCTGAAACCTGAAACATACTACACCGCAGTTGGTTGCCCCGAATGCTCCGGGTCAGGATATTCGGGAAGAACAGGGGTTTTCGAACTCCTTATACCCGATGATACAGTCAGGGATATGATTATGACAGGAGTTTCAAGGCAGAAAATCAACGAATACTGCCGGAGCAAAGGAATGAAGTTTTTAAGGGATGACGCCATAAGAAGAATCTGCGAAGGTGTTACCGATTACAGTGAAATCGGGCGGGTGTGCCCCACAGGCAATTTTTAAGGGAGGGTAATAGTATGAACAGAAATATCGAACTTGCAAATTACACCAACGAACTGGCTTTTCTGCTCAAAAAAGGCATTTCGCCCGGTGAAGCTATAAAAAATACTTATGTGAATCTGAATGATGCTTACCTGAAAGAATCATTCTCAAAAGTGGCCATAGCTCTCGGTTATGGGGCTCCATTGTCGAGGGCGCTGTCGGAATCACCGAGGATATATCCTCCACAGGCGCTGAAAATAATCGCCTGTGCCGAAGCCTGCGAAGATATTCCACAGACTCTGACAGAGCTTGCAGACAGTTTAAAAAATGAAGCAAGGATGAAAGTTGATGTCAGAACGATTCTCCGCTTTCCCATAATGCCTATGAACATAATTCTCTGTCTTGCATTATTTATATCCCAGTTGATGTCTCCAATGTATTTTTCACTTTTTAAGTCTATGAATCTTAATCTGCCGATTACTACAAAATTCATCCTGTTTATGAATTCATTTTTCCAGAATCCGGTTTTCTTTATGCTTTATATAAGCTTTATTGTTGTAATAAATGTGCTTTTCTTCATAAAGGATGTTTCTAAAAACCAAATTCTGTATTCTCTCCCGATTACAGGAAAGCTGATTAAAAAATTCTATGCATACAGAACAGCTATGTGGTCATCACTGATGCTTGAAAAAGGCGTCAAACTTCAGGATGCTCTTTCCTCAATAGCAGAAGGAACGGATTTTGAACCGGTTAAAACAAGTCTCAATAAACTCGCTGCCGAAATCAGTTCAGGCAAGAGTTTCTCCGGGGTAGCTTCATCAATGCCTCTGTTTCCGGCTATATTCAAATGGTTTAACGAACAATACTCAGGAAAAGGCGATCTCAAAAACTGTCTGGAAAGCTGTGCCAAAATTATGAGAACCGACATAATGGATTCGTGGAATACAGAAGGAAAAAATACAGCCTCAACATTTATGCTGTTGTTACTGGGAATAGCCGGAGTAATGATCCTCTCAGTATTCCTCCCGATGTATCAGCTAATAGGATCAATCGGCTAATCCTGTTTTACCGGATATGTATTCAACTTCATATAAATTTTTCAAAAGGGAAACCATTAGAATGGTAAAAAGCTTGTGGTTACGGGGTTACTCTTGCCACCGGGATTGAAATCCTGATACCAGGGGCTTCAGGTTTAGAGAGAGCCTGCCAAATCCGATATCAAAGCAGGTTTGAAGTTTTGAGAAACACAGTATTTTCAAAATCTATGAAACTCGAACCTGTCCTCAGGACATTATTAAAATTATCAGAATCAACCTTGCTGCTTATGTGTAACAGAAATTGTTTACATAACTATAATGGATTGATAATTACTCATAAACAGAAGTAAAAAAACACCACGCCGGAAAACGGTCGGAACAGAAAAATACTGTTTAAAAACTGATATAAGAGGGATAAATGAGAGTTTTTAAGGTGAAATCCCGAATTTTACTTATAATTATTGCAGGCGTTTTGGCATTTGTTTTTCTTAATGGCCGGATAGAAAACTGTTTTCACAATTCAAATGACGAACTCAGGCTTCCTTATTGCGTTGCCCTGCCGGATAATACTGAAATGGTGGCGTTTGCCGATTACCTGCCCTGGAATGGTGAAACAGATAAGCCTGACTATAAAAACAGAAAAATTTATTTATACGCTATTGATGGCAGCAGCTTAAACAACAAAAAACTGATTTATATGAAAGGGTATGGAAAATTTTCGGACTTGCAGTTTATGAATGAGAGGGTTGAATTGGTTGATAACCCCGATAATACTCTGTGGAAAGTTTACAGCGAAGATCAAAATTTCGATGTAAAATTCCTGACTTCCATAGACTTTGTCAGAAAAGGACTGCAAATTGGGAGACTAACAAAAGGATTGCATGTTGATTCCGAAAGAATACTTTTTACGAATATAAGCTCTGATGGAAAATTCATAATGACTCACTTTGGAGATGTGTTATCTGAAGCATTACCTCAGGGTTTTTTCTTCACAGGAAAATATTATAAGATTGATGGGAATCTTGACACTTCAAAGGATGAAATTCCCTCAGCTTATGGTTCAATTCTTATTGATGATAATCATTCTGTATTACAAGCACAAGGCAAAGAGGTTACTGTTAAAAATGCTAACAGCTATTTCCAAGAAAATGAGATCTATTTTGTCTCCAAAACAAGCTTATCATATGTGGTCAATGATGGAATTTTTCCTGGCTCAAATAATATGTCAATATCAAATATTCCCCTTGGGTTATCTCCTGAGAAAGATAAACTTGCCTACTGGGTGTATGTGCAGGAGGAAAAAGGAGGTGTTGCATTATGGTTAAGCACAATTGGTGTTTCTGATAAAAGACAGGAGAGAATTGTAAAACTGCTGAACAATTCATGGAAAAGAAATTGTTCAGAATACTGGGATCTAAAGAATCAAATCCAATGGTCTCCCGACCCATCCCGCCCTCTCATTGCCACAACTGTTGAAGGGAAAATCATAATAGTTGATGTCAATGCAAAGAAAATTATCAGGGAAATTGCGATAAAAATGCCCCGAAGCCTGCGCTGGTCCTCTGATGGAAAGAAGCTGGGTTTCCTGATTGATGATATGATTTACAGCTACAATGTCGAAAAAGATACATTAACACAGGTCGGAAGAATAAAAGGATGTTTTGATTTCCTTTGGGTGCCGGAAGGAGGCAGATAGATGATTATCAGAAATTGGGAAAAGCACAAAGTTTTGCTACCAATCCTGATTACTGTTCTTTTTCTTTTGACCCTCGCACCGTCTTATGGAAGCGATGACAACCCGGTTAAGGAAAAGCCCGACAGGCAGAAAATCCTCATCCTTCATTATTCAAAAAACAAAGAAAAAATCACAGTCTGCCAACAGGACGAAAACCGGATAACTGAGGCGGATTATGGCTATATCGGCAATGTAAGGGAAGCTGACAGGTATCTGAGATATTTTTATAATGATAAGGTTAATGTTCTCCATATTGAAAGCGGAAGGCTTAATGAGAAGACTTATCTCAGATTCGGCAGTAACCAGAGAGCTTTCCTTATTGGTTTTGAAGCATTAATGACCGGCAAAAATCTCAAAAACAATCAAATATTTCAGGAAAAAATTTTAGAGATTAACGACCTTTATATGGGGGATTTTTCCTTTATGAATGATTCTTCATATATGAAATTTGAGGAATTGTGCAATTTCTTCACAACCGGCAATGATTTCAGCTATCTTCTGACATCTCCGTATATCGGAGGCGAAGAGAATCTGATTTGCAGAGTCTCTTTCAATCGCAATAAAAAATATCTACCTGATGTACATCTTGACTTTTTCGGCAATAGTGAAAAACCGGCAGAAAGTATATTTTTCCCGGAAATTAAAAGAGATCACAAAAACCAATACAAATATGAAGCTAAGGACCCCATAAACCCTGCTGAATCAAAAAATGCAGACAATTTAGCTTTTCTGAACTATAAACAAAACGGTTTCAGTCTTTACAGGGTTTCAGAAAAACGGTTATTAACACAGGATGATATTACCGACTGGAACAAGCTGATTTCCAATTTGAAATACTACAAAAAAACCCGCTTTCATTCATTGATTGAGGGCAAACTAAGTTTTGATGCTAAAAGGACAATTAATAATACAATCAATTTTGGCGATATTGATGCTCAGACAAAGACAAAAATCATAAGAGGTTTAAACGAGTTT
>JAJTBE010000141.1 GCA_021287065.1 Bacillota bacterium | reverse complement strand
AAGGACTGAATCAAGGGTAACTTCAGGCCTGGCAAAGAACCTGCAAATAGATTGACTGTCATTTTTGTTCATACATAAAGACATTGCAGCTTCCGGATTTTTTGCCTTAGCAGCAGCAATCATAATTAAACGAGCGGTTCTACGGGCATCACCAACTAAAGCACCGGAAAACTCCTGCTCAGCCCAAAAATCTGCCTTATGTTCTTCCATAAAACGTTCCAGTTCATCAAAAAAATTCATATCATCACCATCCGGAAAATTTTTACTATTATATGTTACCTCTTACATGTTGCATCAGATAAAAGTTTCCTTGTAATTGAGATGTGATATAAGATGAGTTTTCAAAAAAGTTTCCTCGCGCCCACCCTGCGGGCAGGCACCCGCCTTCCCAAAACTTTTGAATTGGGGGACCGACCAGGGGGATTGGGGACCCTCAGAGGGAACCACGCTTTTTGGGAAAAGCGAGGTTTCCTCCGAACCTCCTTCCTTGAAAAACAGGAGTATTCGGCGGGGAATTGGAGTGAATTTTGCTAATTCAGTGGCATTGGGGGACGGACCGGGGGAATTTTGGACCGTCAGAGGGAACCACGCTTTTTTGGAAAAGCGAGGTTTCCTCCGAACCTCCCTCCTTGAAAAACAAGAGTATGAGGTCGGGGTTTTAAGTGAATTTTACTAATTCAATGCCATTGAGGCTGGGATTCCGAGGATTCTGATTGTTGCAGTCTGCTTATGCAAAATGGCAGGCTGCGGTTCTGCCCTGTTGTTTCTCTTCGAGAACCGGTTCTTTTTCCTCACAGATTTTTTCCGCTTTTGGACATCTTGGCCTGAATGAACATCCTGACGGGATTTTGAGGGGATCCGGCGGATCTCCCTTAATGGCAGGTTTTCTTTCGAACCGACCCACATCGGGGACAGATTCGAGAAGTCCTTTTGTGTAAGGATGCAGGGGATTGTCGAAAAGTGACTGTATATCCGCCATTTCCACTATTCTGCCCAGATACATCACTGCCGCCTTCTGGCAGAAATTTCTCACCACGGCAAGATCATGACTTATGAAAAGGCATGAAAATCCCAGCTTTTCCCGGAGATCCCTCAGCATATTGATTACCTGTGCCTGAATTGACACATCAAGAGCTGATACAGGCTCGTCGGCTATGAGAAATGACGGCGAGAGGGAAAGCGCCCGTGCGATAAGCACCCTCTGTCTCTGGCCTCCGCTGAGCTGATGGGGGAATCTTACGGCAAATGAGGAGTCGAGGCCTACCTCAGAAAGGCAGGATACCACTTTGTCGTAAAGTTCGCTTTTTGAAACAATTTTATGAATCTCAAGGGGTTCAGCCACAATCTCTTTTATAGACATTCTGGGGTTGAGGGACGACAAGGGATCCTGAAAAATAAACTGGATATTTTTCCGCTGTTTTCTTAATTCCCCGCCCTTGAGATTGAGTATCTCCCTGCCTTCAAACTTAACCGAGCCTCCGTCGGCGGGGGCTAAACCTGCTATTATTCTGCCGGTGGTTGTTTTTCCGCAGCCTGATTCGCCTACCAGAGCGCAGGTTTCGCCTTTTTTTACACTGAAACTAACATTGTCAACGGCTTTTAGTATTGCGGTTTTTCCTGAAAAAAAATATCCCGTTTTCACGGGAAAGGATTTTTTCAGATTTATTACATCAATTATTGTGTCATTACTGGTCATTTTGAAATACCGTTACCGATTTTTCCTGAATTGATATCGAGATTGACGACTCTCTTTGTGCCATCCCTGATAACAAGGGCTTTGAGGTCGCGTTTTGCCAAATCCTCAGGGATTGATTTCTGGGCAAGGAATCCCATTCCGAGAAGTTCATCCATAGGGATTTTGGTTCCCACTACATTAATTTTATAGTCAAGCATAGCTTTTGCCGTAATAAAGGCTCTCTGCTCGCCGGGTAATGCCTTTTTGCCCTTCATTGAAAGGAGGATGGCAGCGGCGTTGGGAAGTTTGCTCATTTTGTCTTTGAAGCGGATTTCACCCATGCCTTTGCCTGTTCCTTCGGGACATTCGCAGAAGATGTTGATTATTGCGCCTTTTTTCAGTGCGGGTTTTTCCGCAAGAGCCTGATAGGTGGCGGCTCTTGTAGCCTGATAGAGGTTCTGGTCCTTGGGCCACGGTACGCCGAGGTAAGCAATGTCGTAGCCTTTGTCCACATTGTATTCAAACATATTTTTTGCTTTGCTGATCAGTGAATCGTAAACAGTTCTGGGTTTTCCGGCTTCGATGTGTATAATCTCCGATTTTTCATTGAGAATTGTGTTGATCATAAATCTGAAGGGGAGAGGTTCCACTATATCCCAGAGGGTTTTCTGGAAAAGATTGTTTTCCATTCTTCCGGGTACGGCTCCTGATTTTTCGAGAAAATCCGGTGAGTGGGTGTACTGGATTGTTTCCTCGCCTGCGCAGCCTATGGCGATGGTTTTTGCTCCCCCTGAATATCCTGCATACTGGTGGAGTTCTGTAACACCGATGCTGAAAATATGATTGACTTTGGTGAGGATGGAATTAATCACACGGGGGACTCCGGCGGATGAAGGTCCGAGATCTGCCAGATTGAATGCATCTCTGCAGTCGTGGTTCATAATTCTGTAATTGCTTGTGGCATAATACCCGAACTTTGCTTTCATTTCTGCATAGGTAACGGCTCTGTGGCTTCCGGTTCCTACGATTATGTTGACATTCTGGCGGGGGACTCCTGCGTTTTCCAGTTCTTCAAGGAGGCAGGGGAGAATAATGAAATCCGGAGAGGGTCTTGTAATATCAGTAACACAGATAGCGATAAAATCAGTTGGTTTTACAATCTCTGAAATCGGCGGACTGTCTTTAGGATTTTTTAAAAGCTGCCGTAGCTGATCTTCAGGATTCACCAGAGGTGTTTCATCCGGCATGGGGATATCGGTGACCTCCCAGTTGTTGGGAAGATCGATAGCTAAGTCGTTTTTACCCTGAAAAAGTCTGTATTTCATAAAACACCCCCGTATATTTTTTGAAGCTTATCATAACTGTAGTTTCAGCTTACTATAATATACTTTAAAAGTTAAAAATTTCCTCTGCAATACGATAAATAACATGTCCGGTGCTTTTTGGCATAGCAGCGGTAGTGATATTCAGAAGGAAAAAACTTTCTCATGCAAAAACATGTATTAACAGCGTTAAGCGGAGGATGCGGTAAATGAGAATTACCTTTTGGGGAACAAGGGGTTCTGTAGCCAGTCCCGGGGAAGAAACAGCAAAATACGGAGGCAACACAACCTGCCTTGAAGTGAGGCTTTCCGACAGAAAGCTGATAGTTCTTGACGCGGGAACCGGCATCAGAAAACTCGGTTTGAAACTGGTTAAACAACAGGAAAAAGAAATAAATATATTTTTAACCCATCCACACTGGGATCATATACAGGGTTTTCCTTTCTTCGGACCCATGTATATCCCCGGTTACAAAATTGATGTTTACGGATGGCCCACCACAAACCGCAAAGTTCAGAACACCATAACCGACCAGATGGAAGGTACATATTTTCCGGTGGATTTCTCACAGCTTCAGTCAGCAATTACTTTCCACGAAATTCATAATTATGAGATGGACTTTTTTAATGCAAAAATGTCGTTTATGAGGGTAAATCATCCTGTAATATGCCACAGTATCAAAATTCAGGAAGCCGGCAAGACATTTATATTTATGACTGATAACGAACTTGATGCGGATATGCCGCAAGTGTTTGTTAATCCATGGGAAAAGTTTGTGGAATTTTGCAGCGGAGCGGATCTGCTTGTTCATGATACTCAGTTTACCCCTTCCGAACTTGATAAAAAGAGAGGATGGGGGCATTCTTCATATATCAGAGTGCTGGAACTTGCCAAAGAAGCAGGAGTGAAGGGACTTGTTTATTTTCATCATGATCCTGAACATACTGATATGGATCTTGACGAAATGCTTCTGGACGGTATGAACTGGGTAGCCAGAAACGGATGCAGCTTCAAATGCTTTGCTGCTCAGGAGGGTATGACGATAGAAATCTGAAATGGCAAGATTTATAATTCCCCTAAATGAACTGGAATATAAGGATTTACCCCAGGCAGGACGAAAAGCTGCCGTATTGAGAATATTAACCCTTCAGGGTTTCCCTGTTCCCAACGCTTTTATTATTACCCGCGATTTTTACCGCTATATGATTCTTGATAACCCCGCATTCCGGGGGATTCTCGACAGGCTGAAAACTGCGAACCCTGAACAGGTAAACGGGATTCTTGCGGAAATGATGGTTTTCTTCAGAGACCTTCAGTTTCCGGCGGAGTTTGTGAATCTGTTTAACAACAGACTGAATCTTCTTCATTTTCCACATTTCAACAGCCTTGCTATAAGGCCCTCGCCTGTAATTAACGAAGCTCCCACAGAGCGGATTTCTGATGTGCTCCATTCGATAATGAATGTGGAAACTTTACCTGCGGCAATAAATGCCGTCAAACTTGTCTGGGCTTCCATGTGGAGTGGAAAAGCTTTCAGCTTCAGGCAGAAAAATTTTATACCCCATGAACTGATGGAAACTGCGATAATTGTCCAGAAGATGGCAAGAATCGATTATTCCGGCGAAGCTTATTCGAGAGATTTTAATGATCCCGGTTGTGTAAAGGTTCTTGCCGGGTGGGGTATTCCCGACGGTATTATCGAAAGACAGGTGGGTTTTGATTCCGTGTTGCTGAAACCGGGAGCAATGGACGGCGACAGATATACCTTCAGCATAAAGGAAGAACTGATAGCTCCCAAAGAATACGCTATCAGCTATAAGGGGCAGGAAAAGAGTGTTGTTCCGGTTCCGCGGGAAAGGATTTACGCTCCCATATTAAACACCCTTGAACAGCAGGAAATTGGCCATTATGCCCGCAAACTGGATGAAGCCCTTGGCAAACCGCAGGTGGTAATCTGGGGGAGAGAGAGAAATATAATAATTCTCGGAGCAAAGCCTCTGGAAACTCCTGCATCTGCTTCCACTGTATGGATTTCACCTCCGTTTGCGGATCTTTATGCGGATCTGCCTTCAAATCTTTCCCTGTCGGTATCAAAAGATATTTCTGTGGCGGCGCTTCAGCAGTTTGCCAAAACCTGCGGCGAGCAGAAAGCTTCTTTCGGCATGCCTGTGAATACACTTATCGGAAGGCTCTATATAAACAGGGATAATTATTTCAGCCTTCTCTCAAAACTGAAGATACCCAATGCTTATTCCGAAAGGGTTCTGAGAGGTTCAGCCCTCGAACTTCCTGATACCGGAAAAAATGACCGTGATCTATTCAAACCGGGCCTTACCGACCCTGTAATGATTAACCACTGGATCGGAAAAGCTGAGGATTCGCTGAAGAAGGATCTGGCTGAATCAGCTTCGTTTCTTGAAAAATTGAGGAAAAATCCATACACTGCCGGAGATCGGAAACAAGCCGGCGAGAATGTTACGGCTATAATGAGCGAACTGGCGAGAACAAGCGATGCCGGTACATTTACATCCATCATTACGCTCTGTTTGTGCATACTCAATAAACTTGAACCGGGAGGCGGCTCCGGGGAGCTTTACCGTAATATTCCGGTGAACGGAGATACATGGCCTGCCAGATATCTGACTGATGTAATGGAATTGCTGGTGGCTGCATTTCAGGATCATGTTATTCAGGAGTTTTTCCGGAAAAATAACCCTGTTGGTGAAGCGACATTTGATGATATTAAAAATACTGCTTTTCACAGATTATTTTTTAACTTTATAAGCAATCACAGTTACCTTGCGGTGAATCCTCTGGAAGTTTCTTCTCAGAGATTTGGCGAAAACCATTTGTTCTTCCTGAGAATGATCGAATCTCTGATTCTCAAGGGCAATGCATTCAGAAGAATTCAGGTTATGAAGGAAAGTCTGCCTGTATTCGGCAAAAGGTCTGACAGAAATTCGATTATGGCAGGCAAGCATTCGATGCTGGGTAAATGGACCAGAGAAAGCATAATTGGTTTACTTTCCAGAATTATGTATATGGCCGGAGAATTTGCAAAAAACAGCACCGAGCTTACATCCCTGCTTCGTTCCGCTTTTCTTGACATATCAAAAAGCCTTTATGCAGCTCAGATCCTTGAGAGGCTTGAGGATATTTTCCATCTCGAAATTGATGAATTACTGAGAGCGACTCTGACCAAATTCAGTGATTTCAGAACACAGATAGCTGAAAGATCCGCAAATTATTTTATCTGGAAAGATTATACAGCTCCTGATGAGTTTTCCGGTCCCCGTTTTAGTCTTGAAATCAGCGAGCCGCGGAGATATTCTGATAATAAGCCTGTTGTCGGGATACCTCTTGGAGCTGGGGTTGCTACGGGGCGGATCAGAAAAATCAGGAAGCCTGAGGATTTGTTCAGTCTTGAAGTTGATGAAATTGCACTTGTAAAGAGGCTGAATTTCGTCCATTCCCCGGCGCTTTTGTCAGGGGCCGGAGTTATAATTGAAAAATTCAATCCGTTCCTGTTTGATGCTGTTATTTGCAGAATTCTCGGAATTCCGGGGATTGCAGGTATCGAAAATATCTATGACAAATTGCGGGACGGACAACATGTGAAGCTGAATGCCGATGAAGGTTCCATAACCATAATGGGAAGCCAAAATGGGTGAGTCTGATACATTAATTCGGAAGATCGAAAACATTCTGACCGGCGAGTTTGCGTACATTCATCCTGAGTATTTTTCCGCCGACCCCGCCAATTCCAGCTATCCCGGTTTCGATTCAATACTTGTATGCAGTGACGACACCGGGGTTTGTTATATTAAAAAGATGAATGGTGAAAGTCTTCAGGATGATCTGAAAGTTATTTCAGACGGCATGGAATCGTGGGTGAGGATTAGAAACAGAAAGTTTTTTAAATACAGACAAACCCTTGTGATTATGATTTCCGAGCAGGGAATAAGTAAGTCAGAAGCAGGGAAGATACTTAAAATCAAGGGTTTTGGGCGGAAGAATAATTATTATCCCCTTATTGTTGATGGGGTCAGTGGGAAAATTTATTGTAATTTAGCCGGCATTCCTCTGCTGATGGTGGAAATGGTTCTGAAGCTGAAAAAAGAATTGTCAGGAAAGCTTACAGCAGAAAAAAAGAGAGATGTTTCTGCCTGTGGCGGTTCCGATCCGGCTCAGGATTACAGCTTTGATCAGGACGATCTTGCAAGGATTGAGGCAGAGCATAAGACTGTAAAGCGTCTGTCCGATTTCAGATTTGCTCTTTTCAAATCCCATAAATATGTAACTCTGACACTGATAATTATTAATATCCTTCTCTGGGTGTTTTTAAAACTACGGAGTGATGAAGTGGATTCCACAACTCTGCTTGAGTTTGGGGCAAAAGCTGGTCCTCTTATATGGCAGGGTGAAATATGGCGGTTTCTTTCTCCTCTTTTTCTTCATGTTACTCTGATGCATCTGATTTCAAACTGTGCTTTGCTTCTTATGCTGGGCGGTCTTCTTGAGGCTCTTGTGGGCCGCTGGCGTCTTGTTTTAATATGGCTTCTGTCGGGAATAGCCGGAAATATGCTGAGTCTGGCATTTTCGCCTTATCTGTCGGTTGGTGCTTCTTCGGGAGTCTTTGGCATTTTCGGCGCCCTTGTTGTTTATGGGTATCTTCATAAGGATTCCATTCCCCGCCACTTTTACAGACTTATTATGCTGTTTCTTCTTCCTTTTATTGTTTACAATCTGGTTGTGGGGTTTATGTATGGTCAGAGTGATAACTTCGCACATCTCGGCGGTTTTATAGGTGGAGCGCTTGTATGTTCAGCTATGGGAGTGCAGTTTCCCGCTGCTGAAAATAAGGGAATCCGATGGAAAGCTGCAGGGGTGGTTTGTCTGGTGTTTGGGGTCTGCTTTTTGTATGTGATGAAGCCTTATGATAAAGCGTATAGTATTTATTATATGGTGAGGGGAGGGGAGAGGATAACAGAGAAGGATTATGCGCAGTCATCATCATACCTGAGTCAGAGTATTGAACTGAACCCGGATAACGAAAGCGCGGGAATTCAGTTGGGGCAGGTATATTTTGAAGCTGGAAATTCGAGGTATAAGAGGAAGAATTTTAAGGCAGCGTGTGTTTATTATCAGAAGGCTCTGCATTATTTTCCTTTTGAAGTCCGTTTTTATCCTGTAATCGCCCTTACAAACGAAAAACTGGGAGATTGTCTCTCCACAATGGGAGATAACACCGGAGCGCTGAAGAAATACAGATACGCAGCGGTTCTGAAGCCCGGGGATTTACGGCTGAAGCAGTTGATTTCATTCGAATACCGGGTTCTTGCCAACGAAAGTTTTGAACAGTTTGATTATGATAAAGCTATTGAGTTATGCAAAAAATCCATAGAGTCAGATTCTGAAAATTTTGAAGCCCGTAAAATGCTTGGGTTTGCATATTACAGAAAAGGAATGCTTCCGCAGGCTGGTGAATGCTGGAAATCCGCACTGGATATGAATCCGGGAATGAGTGAATTTTACAGAATGCTTCAGGAGCTGATTTTTAAGAACCTTATTTCCTGCGAATCGGGGTGCGTTACAGGAAAGGTTTCCGGAAAAGCTTTTGAGCTGAACAAAAGGGGAGAGGAAATCCTCAGGCAAAGTGGTGATTTTCAGAAAGCGGAAAAGTTCTTTCTTGAAGCATCTCAAATCGACCATTCTTTTACAGCGCCTTTGCTGAACATTGCGGGAATACATCTTGCGCTGAATTTGAGTAATGAAGCTGAAATATATACTGAAAAAGCGATGAAGCTTGCTCCGTCAAGTCCTGATGTTCTGATAATGCTTGCCCGTATTGCTATGAATCGTGAAAAATATTCAGATGCCGGCAGTCTGCTTGAAAAGTGCCTCAAACAGAAACCTGATTCTTCTCAGTGTCTGGGATGGAAGGGGATACTTGCCCGCCGGATGAAAAAGAATGATTTGGCGGAAAAGAATCTTGCAAAATCTGTCGAAATTGAGCCGAATAATATATTGTTCCGTATTGAACTGGCCCGTGCCTGTTATGAAAACGGAAATCTTAGCGGATTTTATAACAACTGTAACGAGGCACTGGTGTACGCCGCCTCTGAGGGGAGAGAGGAGATGGCTCTGTATATAAGAATGCTTCTCAGGGAAAAAAGTGAAAAGAGGATCTGATGATGGGCGGAATATTCGGGAAAACCACATCTAACCGTGAAATGGTGGAGCTTCAGATTGTCGGAAGGGGAATATCTGACGAACGGGTTCTCAATGCATTTCTGGAAACGGACAGAATTCATTTTTTACCGGAAGACAAGCTCAACTCCGCATATTCGGATTCGCCCCAGCCCATAGGATTTGAACAGACAATTTCCCAGCCTTTTATGGTAGCGGAAATGACTGAGCTTCTTGAACTGAAATCTACGGACAGGATTCTGGAGATAGGGACGGGGTCCGGTTATCAGACTGCTATTCTTTCGAGGATTGTCAGAGAAGTTTATACTGTTGAGATTATTCCTGAGTTGTCGCAGCGGGCGCAGGAAGTGCTGAGGAAACTTGAAATAACGAATGTCAGATTTAAGACCGGCAGCGGTTTTGACGGCTGGAAAGAGTTTGCGCCTTTTGACGGGATCATTGTAACCGCAGCACCGGAGGGAATACCTGAAGAACTGGTGGAGCAGCTTGCCGATGGAGGCAGAATGGTTATTCCCGTGGGTATGCGTTATCAGATACAGACTCTTTTTAAAATAACCAAAGTAAAGGGAAAAAGCCACATTAAAAACTGTGGGTCCGTCGCCTTTGTTCCTATGGTTGGTGGTCCGGATTACATATAATAGTAGGGGTATTCTTCTGCCGGGTATTTTTCTATGGTTTTATTATATTCTTCCTTAACCTGGATGAAAAGCTCAGATTCTTTATCAATACGGCCTTCGTCCGCTATATAATCGATGAGGCCTCCGCAATGGATGATGGCTCTGATATTGAGATCTTCCACTGTAAATCCGAAGTCTTCCATAAATTCAGGACAGATATGACCATAAACCGGACAATTTCTGGGATCGTCCTCAATAAACGGCATTCCTTCAACATCTCTGTCAGAGTCTTTATCATACTCGTAAGGGCAGCTTCCTGTTTTTTCACAGATAAGCTCGATTTTTCTGTCTTTTATACTTTCATCCGAGTAGTTTTTAATAAACTCTGTCATTTTGTCTTCATTCATGTCTAATTATCCTCGTGCATAGTGAAGGGTAAACAGATTCAGGTATTGATCAGAATTGGCATTGCAGTCGCAAATACACTTGAAATTGTTTCCCAAACCTTCTGAAAAAACTTTGTACCATTGTGTGCGAAGCATATGGTAATCTGTTCTGACACCACGGGGCTGAATCAGGAATGATGCAACCTCGGTCATCAGAAAACAGTCAACGCATTTTACGACAATATCCACAGGTGCATCGTGGGAGAAAACATAATCGACCATTCTGCCATAATTCTGGTAGATTGAAGTTATCAATTCGGGAGAATCCATTTCCGGTGTTTCGTGATTAGCTTCTATTTCAAAAAGCAGGAAATGATCGATATGAGGTTCCAGCGTTTTCATATGCCGGATTTTATCGTCCATGGGCATATGGTGGTATGCAAGTGAACTCATTGCCACATCATATTTTCTCGAAATTATTTCGGAAAAGTCCTGGATTTTGCTATGTACTGCATTGATGGGTATGTCCGGAAATTCAGCTGCAATTTTTTCCTTTGCCATATCGCACATAGCTTTTGAAGCATCAACAATTCCGATTTCTTCAATTTCGGAGATATTGCCTGCATTTCTGAGATGTCTGAGAAGTCTGATAAGCAATCCTCCGTCGCCTGTGCCTATATCAAGGATAGAGAAAGGTTTTTTAAACACAGGGAGGCTTTTTGCGCAGTGGTCCAGGAAATTAACTCTTGCGGTTTCCATAGCTGGAACCCCTGCAAAGTGTATATATGGTGCAGGGTCTTCAAAAGCAACGGCGGGCATAATCAGTTTTCCGTTCTGTCTTTCTATGAAGCCTGAGAGAAAAGCATTGAAGAAAAGGCCTTCCTGTTCATCAAGAGCGCCTTCCCGCAGCCATTTGATGCCGAGTTCGCTTTTGTTGTTCATAAAAAGCTTCACTCCGGCGTAGCAGAGAAAAACAGGTTTCAGAAAAGGTTTGATTCCTGCATCAAAATTTTCAGGTGGCATATCCTCACTGACAATTTTATTGCCCAGTTCCTGCCATTTTGTGATTTCTTCCGAAGACAAAAAATACACTTTACCACTCCCCTGATTGATATTTGTTTATTTTAAAGAGCCGGCTGCTTCTTCCAGATTTCCGAACATTGGCAGAATATTGGCAAAACCTGCCAGTGTAAGGACTCTTTCCGTAATTTCCCCCGGGTTGAACAGAGAAAGGGAACCGCCATGCGCTCTGGCTTTTCTCGCCAGATTAAGGAGGCTTCTGATTCCTGCGCTGCTGAGGTATTCCAGATGGGTGCAGTCGATGATGATTCTGGGGTTTTCCTTTACCCATCCATCAGTTCCGCTATCAAAATCAGGAGCGGAAACTCCGTCGAGATTTTCTGTTACGCAGAGCAGAAGAAAGCTGCCTTTGTTTTGAGTTTCAACCTTCATGGTTTCTCCTTGTCAAATATTTATTATATAAAATATGGCAAAAACCTCTAATATCCTGTCATGAGGTTTACTTTAAATTATATCACATATAATTAACCTGATTGGTAAATACAGGAAAATTTTACAATCCGGCAAACATGTCTGTGTATTTCCCTGAAAAATTTTTTTGGAAAATCCGACAGGTTTTATATATTGATTCCTTATCGGAGGTAGATAAAGTGAAAAAACTGTTTGCAACTTTGTTGTTGCTGGGATTGTCCTTTATTTTTTCCACTCCGGCATTCTGCGATCAGCTTATTGTGCCCGGGGAAAGAATAGGGCCTGTCTTTATCGGAATGAGGGATGATGATATGATCCGCGCTCTCGGAAAGCCGGATCAGAGTCCTGTGACTACAGCCGAAGGGCTTCAGGAGTTTCAGTTTATCAGAAATCATCTTCTCATTGTTGATGTGGATCCCAAAACCCACACAGTAAAAAACATCGCCACAGGTCATACAACCCGTTATCAGACAAGCACCGGCATAAAGGTTGGAGCTACACAGGAATTTGTGGAACTGAGAATGGGGAAAGCTTCTGTCAAACAGATGCCCGGCGATTCCATCTCCCTGAACTATGTTTCATCAGGTATTGAATTTGTAATCAGGGAAAAGGATAAACAGAAAAAAGTTTTTGTAATAATTGTCAAAGAAAAACACTAATGTTTTTCCAAGGCTTTTTCAAGATTAATCCGCAAGGAGGATGCTCAGGTGAAAGTTATACTCAAAGAAGATGTCAAAACTCTCGGCACAAAAGGTCAGGTTGTTAATGTATCCGACGGATACTACCGCAATTTCCTTCAGCCCAAAAAGATTGCTATTCCCGTAACGGATTCGAGCATGAAGGAACTTGAAACAGAGAAAAAAGACCTGGACAATAAAAAGAAGAGAAATCTTGACCACGCAAAAGAACAGGCAGAAAAACTCTCTAAAGTCAAAGTGCAGATAAAAGCAAAATGCGGTGACAAAGGAAAATTATTCGGATCGATAACCAGTCAGGATCTGGCAGATGCCATTAAGAAACAGGCTGGTCAGGATATTCCGAAAAAGAAGATCTCTCTGGAAACTGCTATTAAATATGTAGGTGAATACAAGGTTAAAGCCAGAATTCACCCCGATGTTACAGCAGAGATAACCTTTGAAGTTGTTGAGGAGAAAGAAGCCTGATGAGCATAGCGGCAAAGCTTCCGCCACAGGACCTGGAAGCGGAACAGGCAGTGTTGGGCTCTTGTATGCTTGATCCCATGGCGGGGCTGAAAGCTACGGAAATTCTGCCTAATGCAGGTGATTTTTACAGGGAATCACATCAGATCATTTATAACAGCATCCTCGATCTGATGAACAAGAGTGAACCGGTTGATGTGCTTACCGTCGGAAACGAACTCCGTAAGCGGAGCAAGTTTGAGGAAGTCGGCGGCGGAGAGTATCTGACGGAACTGCTCAATGTAATGCCCACCACAGCCAATGTGGAGCATTATGCAAAAATAGTCAGGGAAAAAGCGATTATGCGTAATCTGATTTACGCAGGGAGCGCAATTTCCGATTTGGGATACAAAGAGCAGGACGATGCCGGAGAACTTCTTGACAGGGCTGAATCCATAGTTTTTAATATTGCCCAGAAAAGGATTACAAGGGATTTTGACCCACTGAAGGATTCGCTTTATACCACTTACGAAAGAATCAGCGAACTTTATGCCCACAGATCCCATGTAACCGGCGTGCCCACCAACTTTAAGGATTTTGATCAGCTTACCGCAGGTTTTCAGAAATCGGATCTTATTATTCTTGCAGCTCGTCCTGCAATGGGTAAAACCGCTCTGGCACTGAATATCGCTATGAATGCCGCTGTTAAAAGCAAGCTTCCCGTTGCCATATTCAGTCTTGAAATGTCTAAAGAGCAGCTCGCTCTCAGATTTTTATGCTCATCGGGAGAAATCGACGGAAACAGGCTTCGCACCGGTTTTCTGGGTGAAGCGGACTGGCCCCGTCTGACCCGGGCAATGAATGATCTGGCTGAAGCACCCATTTATATGGATGATACCCCCCATCAGTCAGTTCTGGAAATGCGCTCGAAGGCGCGGAGGCTCCAGAAAAATTATGGACTGAGTATGCTGGTTGTGGACTACATCCAGCTAATCAGGGGAACTTCCACCAAAAGCGACAACAGGGTGCAGGAGCTGTCGGAAATATCCCGCCAGCTAAAAGGGCTTGCAAAAGAACTGAATATTCCGGTGATTTGTCTGTCTCAGCTTTCCCGTAAAGTGGAGGAAAGGCCCGACAAGAGGCCTATGCTTTCCGACCTCAGGGAATCCGGCGCTATTGAGCAGGATGCCGATATGGTAATATTTATTTACCGTGATGGCTACTATAAAAGAGGAAAAGGCGAGGACGGCAAAGAAAAACCTGATAATGTAGCTGAAATTATTGTGGCGAAACACAGAAACGGCCCCGTGGGAACAGTGAAACTGCTCTTCCTCGGACAATATACCCGTTTCGATAATCTTGAACAATATATCGAGGAATAAGGAAGGAGCCATTCTATCAATGGAAAAAAAGGAAATGACCCATTTCAGACCCGTAGTTGAGAAGTGGGAAGACATCGAAGAAAATCTCACCTGCGCCGACTGCGCCACATCATGCCAGTCAGCATGCAAAACATCATGCACAGTTGGCAATGTGCCCTGCGAACTCAAAAAAGAGAGAATCGTAAAAGTCGGCCCCAGAGGCTAAGTTTATAAAAAAGAGGCTGTTCCTGACAGATTGTAATCAATCCGGTTTTTCAGGGACAGCCTCTTTGTTTTTCGGCTATTTTTCAAATGATTTGATAACCTGAACCTGATTGGGCATTTTCTCAGGTCTGAACCCATAAGGCACAGCTTCCTTTATTGCATCTTCCGCTTTCCAGCCCTGACGGGTGATTCTGTAAGCCGCCGCAACCATTCCCGTTCTCCCTTTTCCATGGGCGCAGTGAAACATTACCGGTTTCGGAGATTTATCGATAAAAGAAAGAACTTCCTCTATCTCTTTTTTTGACGGCGGGGGATCATCCTGATCCCTGAGTTTGAAGTTTTTATATACTACGCCGTTTTCCTTACAGATTTTTTCCTCAATCTGCGCCGTAAAGTTACTCCAGAATCTGTCTTCGGTCCGCAGGTTTATAAATGTCTTAAAGCCTGCATCCTTGATGTACCAGCTAATATCTCCGGGTGAAGGCTGAGAGTTTCTATAAACCCTGCCTCTTTCAAGAACTCCTATATTAAAACTCCCCCAGAAAGCATCCATAAATTCGCCTTCAAGGTTAGACATCTGCTTGTGATTCTTTTTGAAATTCTGTAGAACTGTAAGCTTGTGGTTAATTAAACCCGTAGCAAAATCAGGATCGTTTTTCCCGATAATACCTATGTTTTTCAGAAATCTGTTTATGTGGAACTCGCCCTGATCCTTTGGTTTTCCTGTTACACCGCTGCTGTAAATAAGCGGAAAGAACTTTTCCACCTCAGCTTTTGCTTTATCAATGGAAAGAGGCGCTCCCGACTTAACCGCAGGCGCTTTCTCCTGACAAAATGCTCCCACCGGTGAGAGAAACAGAGCCAGTAGCAGAAAAACAGATGCTTGCAGGTAAGAACGCAAGTTTATGGTAAACTTCATTTTTACAGATTCTCCCTTTCGAAAATTATTGTTTCTATGATAATAAAACCCCGTAAATCCTATTATAGCACCGCAATGGTAATTTTTCCTGTTTCTGTTTCATGATGAGTGTTTTTTGAAAAAGTTTTCTTCGGGAGTGGGCGAATGGTTATGATTCTCGTGAGCGATCAAATAAATCCATGCCCGTATTTTGTTGAATTGTGTTTTCTATTGAGGGGTCTCATCTGCGATTCTTTTTGGGGAAACCCGCTTTTGGAACTGCTGGGGAAACTTTTTTGAAAAAGTTCTCTTCGGACCTCCATCCCAAACTTTGGAATCAGGGACCGACCAGGGGATTCAGGGCAATGCCCATGAATTAAGGCATTGATTTATCTGATTACTCACAAGAATTATAAACGCACGCCCAGCTCCCGGAGAAAACTTTTTTGGAAAAAGTTTCCTCCGGACCTCCATCCAAAAACTTCTGGAATTGGGGACCGACCGGAGGGGTTAGGACCGACGGGGATTTGGAGACCGTCAGAGGGAACCACGCTTTTTTAAAAAAGCGAGGTTGCCCTCCGAACCTCCCTCCTTGAAAAACAAGAGTATTCAGACTGGAAATTGGAGTAAGTTTTACTAATTCAGTGGCATTGGGATTCAGGGACCGTCAGAGAAACCGCGCTTTTTTGGAAAAGCGGGGTTTCCTCCGAACCTCCTTCCTTGAAAAACAAGAGTATTCAGACTGGAAATTGGAGTAAGTTTCATTAATTCAGTGGCATTTTGGAGCAGGCGGGACGCCTGTGATCCGGCAGATGTTTGCCGGGCTTGTGGTTATATGGTTTGCTGGCGGTTGGCGGGAGGTTTTGGAGCAGGCGGGACGCCTGCGATCCGGCAGATGTTTGCCAAGTTTGTGGTTATAGGGTTTGCTGGCGGATTGGGTATAATCCCCTTGTATCAGCAAAAAAACAAAGCACCGTTCTTTTACTTAACAGTGCTTTGTTTATAAACAAACCTATTTTGTTGAAACTAATTCTTTTTCTTTTCCAGTTTGATTCCGCCGATAATTACGAAATCGTCTTCCACTTTAACAGACATATCTTTTTGTTTCTTCGCTGCCAGTTCCGGATCTGCCTTGGCTTTCAGAGCCTCCATTCTTTCTCTTGCGCTGGGAATTTTATATGAATACAGTTTGCTGTCATTGCATTCCATATAGAAATTACCCCGTTCGTCGGAATCAGGGGAACAATGGACATAGCTTGGAGCTTTGTTTGACCATTGTTTAACTCCATTTTCAGGATTTACGCCGTAAATCTGGTTTCTGTCGCTGACAATCCACACAGTTCCGTCTTTGAGCTGTTTTGGGGTGGTGCGAATCTCCCCGTCGGTTTCGAATTTCCATTTTTCCCTGCCAGTCTGGGGATCGAGGAAATAGACATTGTTGTCCATGCTTCCGAGGATGACTTCGCCGTTGTTGCCGATGGAAGGTTCTGTTATAACAAGGTTGCCTGTCTCAAACTCCCATTTCTTTTCTCCTGTAATAGGGTTGACAGCGTGGAGCTTATGATCATTGCTTCCGCAGTAAACGGTACCGTCGTTTCCGAGTACCGGAGCAACCCTGATCATTGAACCTGTTTTGTAAGACCATTTTTCTCTGCCGGATCCGTTTTCGAGGGCATGAAGGCTTCCATCGCTGCCGCCGATGTAAATGGTGCCATCCCTTCCTATTACCGGCGGGCTTTCTGTTTCGCATTTTACAGGGGTTTCGCTGAGTTGTTTCTGAGTTTTTCCATCAAATGTGATAACTTTATTTCCCATATTAACATGAATATTGCCGTCATTTCCAATTATGGGAGCGCTCTGCATGCTTTCTTTAAGATCTATCCGCCACTTTTCATTACCTGTTGTCGTATCAATTGATGCAATCTGCTTTCCATGTCCTGATGAAATCAGAATATCGTTGTCCATCCCTCTTACCGGTTTGTTATTGTATGTCTCGCTGGGCGATATAACATTCTTTTCCCATATTGTTTCTTTTGTTATGGGATTAAGGCAGATAAACCCCTTGTTGTAAGTGGAATACACAAGATGGTTTTCATCGGCAAGAACCGGTGATCCCATAAAGCCGTTTGATGAAGGGAGAGCCCAGTTAACTTCCGCTTCTCTTGCTTTAGGAGTTTTGGTAAGTATTTCCGCTGCCTTCGAAAGATCCACTCCGCCGGGTTGTGTTGAATTGTTTCCTGATTGCTGGAAACTGTCATCAGTCTGTGCCGGAGCCTGTGCCTGTTGTCCCTGCCCCTGAGGCTGCTGGACGGGCGTATTGGCGGTTGAACCGAACATATTACCAATTATGCCTTTAATACTCATGTTGCGCTCCACAAGAATTATTTTGAATTAATGATATTATTATAAACATTTAAAAGCTGGTGCAAAAACCAAAAACTGCATTGCAGAAACTATTACATGTAAATAATAATGCGATTAGCAATTTTTTACAATTAACAAATTGTTAACAGTTTGTATGAAGTTTTTGCCTGTGTTTCAATTCCACTGCAAGCTCATTCAGAAAAGGGCGCTGTTTTTATTTTACACTTTGTTTCTTCGGAAGCTTAATTCCGCCTATAACCACAAAATTATCTTCAACCCTGACAGATATGTCATTATTTCTGTTAGAAGCCTGTTCCGATTCTGTCTCAGCTTTCAGGGTTTCCATTGTTTGTCTTGTACTTGGCATTTTATAGGAATACATATTGCTGTCATTGCTATATATATAGAAGTTGCCCTTCTCGTCCGAATCAGGGGGAAAAACAACATTTTCGGCAGTTTTGCATGACCACCGTTTCAAGCCTGTTTCAGGATTAATTCCGTAAATCCGGTTTTTGTTGCTGGCAACCCAGATATTACCGTTTTTAAGCTGTTTCGGGGATGCATGAATCTCTCCGTCTGTCTGGAATCTCCACTTTTCACTGCCTGTCCGGGGATCGAGAAAATAAACATTCTGGTCTTTGCTTCCTAAGATAACTTCGCCGTTTCTGCCAAGGGACGGTTCGGCCATAATATGATCGGCAGCTTTGAACTCCCATTTCTTTTCGCCTGTCAATGGATCCAGCGCTACCAGTTTCTTGTTATCGCTTACGCAGTAAACAGTTCCATCCTGGGCTAAAACAGGAGATACTGTGATATTTGAATCTGTTTTGTAAGCCCATTTTTCCTTTCCGGTTCCGTTTTCGTAGGCATGGAAAGTGCCGTCGCTTCCTCCGGCATATATTGTGCCGTCTTTTCCCACAGCCGGCGGGACTCCGTTCTGGTCGATAAAAGGAAGGGCGCTTTCACAGCGAATAGGGGTTTCGCTAAGCTTTTTATGAGTTTTTCCGTCGTATGTAACAACTTTTTCCGTGTGGTTGATGTGGATATTGCCATCCTGACCGATTATTGGGGAGCTGTTTATTCCGTCGTTTAATTCTATATGCCATTTTTCCTTTCCGGTCAACGGATCTACCGATATAACCTGCTTTCCTTCTTTTAATGAAAGCAGTAAGTCGTTATCGGTTCCTTTAACCGGTTGATTGTTCTGTTGTCCGTCGGGTGATAAGGCGCCTCTTTCCCATAAAATTTCTTTGGTTGTGGGATTCAGGCAGACAAAACCCTTGTCAAAAGTGGAGAATACAAGATGGTTTTCATCAGCAAGGACAGGTTCTCCCGTACAACCGTCCTGTAATAATGAGATACTCCAGTTTATTTCAGCTTCTCTGGATTTTGGAGCTTTTGAAAGAATTTCCGCTGCTTTTAAAATATCTGTTCCTGCTGGTGTGGCTGAATTATTTCCTGATTGCCGGAAACTGTCCGCAGGCAGAGACTGAGGTTGTGTCTGTTGCTCCTGTATCTGAGGCTGCAGCGTAGGTCTGCTGATGTTTGAGCTGAATCTGTCATCACTTATGCCATTTATACTCATTAGTATGCTCCTGAATAATGAAATGGAAATAAATATATTTATATGGAATATTTTACTATCATAATGAGCAACATGCAATATACTCCGAGGTGATTTCGGATTATTTTGTATAAATATATCTTCTGTTTCGTGTCAACTCAAACCGGATTTCTATAATAATCACCGGCGGCTGGAATACCGGAGTTGTCGGAGAAGGATTGATAAATCTTCCGGTAATATGCAATCTGAACACTCCTTTTAAGTTGCTTCAGCAGCTTCCGGTAACTATTGACACAGTATAATGGGAAACGGCTGAAACTGCCGAATGATCGGAGAGACATTGTTTAAAGGGGCTGAAACCTGTGTATGATCTCATAAATGATATCATTTGAGTTTTTTTGCAGAGGTTGAATAGTAACAGGAAATAGTAAAATGCAGAAGAATTTATATGTAAAATAATTTTATTGATAATTTGGCAGGGAAATTAATATGAAAAAATTACAAGTATTGAAAAATGTTCAGGAAAGCCTTTCAAGATCACGATTCTTTCTGAAAAGCGCGACGCTGATTCTTACATTCACCTCGGCACTTGCAGCATTTCCCGGCAATTCCTTTGCAGGTGAAAGTGGTGTTATTGATCCGAACTGTAAGGATCCTGTGGTTCTGAAACCTACTATTTATGATTATATGCCGCAGAATTCTGTTACCTACACAAAGAGAGGGAACAGATATA
>JAJTBE010000130.1 GCA_021287065.1 Bacillota bacterium | reverse complement strand
CGGCCCAAAAAATATATGGCTGGGCCTCAAATATTTAAACTTCCTGGTCCAGGGCTTACTATTAGTGCTGGAAATACCGCAAGTATTGAGGCTTAGAGATGTCATGTAAGATGAGTTTTCAAAAAGTTTTCTCCGGGAGCTTGGCGTGTAGTTATAATTCTCGTGAGCATTCGAATAAATTTATGCCTGTATTTGGTTGAATTGTATTTACCAACGAGGGGTATCATCTACGATTCTTTTTTTGGGAAACCCGCTTTTTGAAAAAAGCTCGTTTCCCAAGCCCTTCCGGCCAAAACTTTCAGTGCATCATTTTTCCGATCTTCTTAATTTCGTTTTCTGTATACCGATTTTATTGCTGTTTCTTATTCTCACTTTTTTGAAATCTGCTGCGCAGTTTTCAAAAAGGTTAGCAAACGGGGGAAGAATCCCCCAAACCCCCAAGGCAGGAAAAATATCAGCACCTCTCCTCACAGCTTCACTCCTGCCACCTGTATCCGTCTGTAATTAATATGCCATTTTCCTTCCCTGAAGAGGATTGGGCGGGTTTTTTCCGAGATTTCGGGTATTGCTTTCTCTATTTCTTCCGGTTTCAAGTCGGGAAACATAACCGGGATGAATGTTCTGATCCAGTTTGCCAGTCCTTCTTCGCCGTCGTCCAGCGGTGTGAAATCGTCGCTTATGGAGGCGTAAACCGGTTCAATTCCGTTTGATTCGAGAAGTGATGTGTATTCGCCAATGGAAGGAAAATAGAGCCACCATTTCAGCTCCTGATTGCCGGATATTTTTTTCAGGGTGTCGGTAATCACATCCGAAACCCCTGCCAGACTACCTCTGCAGCTGAATTTTGCCACAAAGCGTCCGCCTGTTTTCAGAGCTTTTGCTACGGATTTTACGACGGCTCCGGCATCAGGAATCCAGTGGAGGGCAGCGCTTGAAAAAACGGCGTCAAAGGCAGATTCATAAGGAAGATTCCGGGCATCGCCCACAAGAAATTCGATGTGGGGATAATTCTGCTTTGCTTTTTCTATCATACGGGGTGAATAGTCCATACCGGTAACAACCGCCCCCGATTCCCTGATTTTTTCAGTAATATCCCCTGCACCGCATCCCAGATCGAGGATAGCCTCCCCTGCTTCCGGGGCAAGAAGCCTGCTCACAAGCTCGGTTCCGTAATAATGCTGGTATCTCTGCTTCTCACTGTATAAGGAAGCATCCCAGTTATCCCTGCACTGTGTGGTATTGTCCATTTATATTTCCTCCAACCTCACCCTGCGGGCAGGATTCTTTATACAAAAGACCCTGCCCGTTTCCTGTTGATTTCGTTTGTTTATACAAAATCCCTGTCCTGCCAGGCTTCGTGAACATCGATATCAAGCTGGTTGTCCTGAGCCGCCGATTTGTTTGTAATGCGGAAATACGGTTTAAATGATGCGTTTCTGATGGTTCCTGTGTGGGTTTCAGCTACAGTTTCTTCGTTTATGGCAACGGTGAATGAGTTGTCGGACTTTACTGAAATCCGCAGATCATACCACTCCCCAGCTTCAGGATTCACACCTGTAGCCTGAGCGACTTCGCCTCCGTTGTTGTTTTCAGTCACAAGCTTAATACCGGATGAGCTGTCTGATGAATCGAATCTGAACATAATACAGTCAGTGGCTCCTGCATACATGCCAATTTCGAGCAGCAGGTCCGAAATAGCGTTCACCTTGATAATGGCGTGCCAAACCCAGTTTTTTGTGTTGCTGAAAACCATGGAACCCGCCCAGCTGAGAGTCGAACTCTGGCTTGCGGTGCTTCCTGTGGAAAGCCTCATAATGCCGCCGCCGGATTCTACAACAGACTGAGTCCCTCCGGTTCCTCCTCCGTTGTAGTAAAATTTCATCAGAGAATCTGCCAGAGCTGCAGGCTTTTCTTCAAAATTATGGAAAAACCCGACCTGATCAAGCCAGAGCCTTTTTCCGATGAGATCTCCCCCTGCATCAATATTTCCATCTGCTGAGATTTCGCCTGTGGTGATTATGCGCCCTGTTGTGGATATTTGCCCTGCTGAGGTAAGGTTTCCCCGCAGGTTTGTGTTTCCAAGAACATCAAGACCGCTGAGATGTGTTGTGCCCATAGATGCCTCCTGTCGGTTAAAAAATTGCTGCCGTTAAAATGGAAAAGGCGGCTGACCCCCTGCCAATTCTAAAAGTTTTGGGATGGAGGTCCGCCGCACCAAACCGATTTTTTATGCTCCCGGTGAACCGTAGGTGCCTCTCCAGTCGGTCCATTTTACGGAGAATCTCATTGTCGCTTTGAACTTGAGGTCTCCGGTGTCAAAATCGGTTTCATTTTCCGTTGCCAGTTTCTTTCTCCAGAAGAAGTTAAGCTCGTGTTCGTCCTTATCGGAGAGAAGGAACCATGCGTCATCGTCGGTGAGGTAGTGCCATACGAAATATGCCAGATCCTCATCAAGGAAAGCATTAGCCTCATTATCCGATGTATAAGGCTTCAGCGTTGAATCGAGCATTTCACGGGCTGTCCATTTGAGTGCAGGGGGCACCACAAGAAGTTTTGGCTTTATCGCCAGAAGAAGCCCATTGTCATCAACGGTTTCCTCCATATTCTGGATAGCTGCCTGAAGGGACGAAACAGAAAGATCCGCAGGAACAGAAGGCGTATTGGCATAAGAACCGCCTCCGGTAAGAGGATGATCCGTCGCAAAGAGAGCCTTGCTATCGCCTCCCGAATTGTATGTGGTGGAAAAACCATAGTTGAAGATATTGGCAGCAGTCTGCTCCACTGTGTGTCTTGCTGATCTGGCAAGTGCACGGGGCATTTTTTTGATTTTGCCGTACTGGTCGTCGTCCATCATTTCCTGCGTAACTCTGAATCCAAGGCCATAAGTGGTGTGGGTGTATGTAATGTCATAACCCTGAAGGGGATTGGCATAACTGACCGATGCGCCTTCACTCTTTGAAGGCATAGCGCCGAGGCCTGAAAGGGCGCTGTCTTTTTCCGCCTGCTTTTTCGAATCGTGAATGTTGTAGATGCGGCGGTATTCTTCCGGATATGAATTGTACTTTTCAAAAAGCACTGTCCGCAGACCGTCTGCAAGAAGATCAGGAAGATTACTTCTGGATGTTGTCATATACTTCACTCCTTTAAATAAAATAAGGCAAAGCTTCAAGCTTTGCCTTGAACCCCAACCCTGTAGCGTAAAGATGTTACTTTGCTGATACCACCCTGTCATGTTTTGTGCTGCAATGAAAATCAGCTATACATCGGTGGGAATTCCGAGACGTCTTCCGTTCTGGTGGAACTGCCTTGCTGCCGCTTCCATCGCCTGTTTTGCTTTTTCCTGAAAATATCTGTTTCTGGACTGTGCCTGCTCCCTGGGCATTTCACAAAGAACCAGTTCCCTGTATTGTGGTGCTCCTGCAGATGAACCGTCGGGATTATTATGCTTCACACTGTCGGAATCAACCCTCGACCAGCCTTCCCGTTCCCTTTGTTCAAGCCTGCCTTTGTCAACCCACCGGTATGCCTTTTCGGGGTTTTTTCCCTCAACCTTCAGGGGATCAGGCCTGTTCCATTCTCTGGTAATCTGAATATTTGCATTCCTGTCAGTCATAATTATCTTCCTTTCAAAAATATTGTTTCCGGCAATGCTGAACCTGTGCCGGCTTTATCCTTTGCCCCGTTATTTCATATATTTCCTGAATGTGTTTTCGCTTATCCCCAATTTTGCGCAGATTTCCCTCTGAACCGGCGTAAGTTCTGTGCCGCTGCTCCCTGTTGAAGCTCCTTTGCTGCTTTCAACAAATGCCTTCTCCTTCAAATCAGGCTCCTTGTCTTTTTTAGTGGTTTCTTTTGCAGAAGGCATTGCTTCCCCGATTTTTCCCTTTACCAGCTTGTATGCGATTTCGTATGCGTCGGGCCTCATTTCAATTTCCGGTATTTCTTTGAAAAGTGCCTCGATGTCGGAGATCATCTCCCCGGCGTCTGCAAATTTTTCCGTAAGCCTGTCTTTTCTGACCTGACGGGAGATTTTTGAAATCATCCCAAGAAAATCAGGAGTTTGAGCTGCTTTTGCATTTGTAAGCTCAGGCTTTCCCTGATGAATATCAGCGATAAGATTGAGCATAGCCTCTGCAGGGCGGGAACCGAGTTCATCCGTAAATGCCGCCCGGATAAAAGGAGGCAGTTTTTCTGTTTTGCCTGTGTTTCCGTCTGGTGTTACAGCGTCGGTTTTATCTGCTTTTTTAATTTCTTCCGGAATTACCGGGTTTGCTGGCGCCTGCGGTTTGTCCTGAATCTGTGTTTTTTCCGTATCAGCGAGGAGTCTGTCCAGAGTGTTGCTTATTTTGTCCATCCGCTGCAAAATTACAATTATCGCCTGCTCCATTGGGTTTGATGCCATACCGGCTTCCCGGGGCGAAATCTGATTTTCCCCCTGTGGCGCAGCTCCCTGAATGACCGGGTTCCTGTTGGTAATCATAATAACCCTCCTTATAAAAAAAACGGCTTTGTGAACTGCCGGAGATGTTTCTTACTCTCCTTCAGCCAGTTCTTTTACTTTGCATAAAACACTGCGTATCGTCCTGATGGATGCTCTTCTCTGCCGGATTTCTTCCACCGGGCATACCATAAGATCCGCAATTCCGCTTTCTATCTGGTTTTTTATCCAGTTTTCCAGAATTTTCCATCCCGGACTTCTTATCATGTCCCTGATTTGTGAGCCGGTTGAGTCTTCCGATGTTTTTGACTGCATATAAGCTCCTTTCATCAGACACCGCCTGTCATATACTCCCCGGTATTTCCCACATCAAAAGATTCCAGAAGTTTTCTTGTAAGGGCGTTTTTGTCTATTATGGGGTTGTTAATAAGTGTGGAATACATAGTGAGCATCTGCTGGCGGTTTTCCATTTCCTGAATTCGCAGGGGATCAACATTGGGTATCAGGTCAAAATTCCCCTGAATGTCATCGGGAGTGATTTTTCTGAAATCCGCTCCTTTTTCGCCGACGATTCTGATTGTTCTGGTTTCTTCAATAAACTGCTGGTTAAGCTGGATTATCAGGGATGCAATACGCTTTAGCCCCATTTCCGCCATAAGCTTGAAATTGAAATCGAACCGGTTGGCTCCCTGTTCCGATTTGATTCGAACCTCAGTTGCAGTCTGCTTTTCAAGGCCTGTCATACCCCTGATATAATCGGAAATACCTGATGTGCTCTGAATATCCGATTTAATCCTCTCCTCTTCGTTGTAGGAGGAAGATGTTACATCAGGTGAAGCCAGAGGCTGCAATCCGTTTATATCGTTGAGGACAATTACGCCTCCGGGCCTCGAATAAAGCTGGTTGAGATCATCCATCGCCCCTCTCTGGAGAACCCACATCCGGTTGATAACCATATTCACATTGTCGAGCCTCTGGTTCCGCTTGGTATTAAGCTCCATCTGAAGCCCCTCTATGGGTTCGATTACGCCGATTCCATAAAACTCAAAGGGAACCGGCACAAACACCATCTGAACGAAAGGCTTTTTCCCATGGGCAAAGGGATTGGGCATATCCCTGAGAACTACTGAACGCTCGCCGATGGTTACCACTCTGTCGTCTTCCCAGTATTCCAGAATTTCGAATTTCCGTATATCCAGAGGATCCATGCGCTCACCTGGTCTGCTTTCCCCTGTGCCCGAAGGTATTCCGTAAGAACCTGAGTTCTTCAGCCTGTCAACCTGCGAATATATACCGTCCTGCTCCCGGCTTTTCAGTTCTTCCCAGCTCAGAAATTTTCTGTGAATACAATATCTGGCATCATCAATCCCTGTTGCCGCAGGATCAACATAAAAATCGAAGATATCCAGAACTTCAAAAGCGGGATCATCATAAACCGCAGTCTGAACGCCTTCCCTGTTTGTGGCGGTTTTGTAATCCCAGAAAACTTTACCCACAGATGTGCCGTATAAAAGAGCCTGTTTGTAGAATGTAACCAGCTTTACGGGCATTTCCATTTTTTCAAACTGATAAGCGAGAAGCTTCTCTGCAGCTCCGGCGTTGGCAATATCACTTTCCTCCCTGCCGTAAACCCTTACTGCAGGTTTTGATGAGTTGAGAAAATTGGATACGAGCCTTGGTGTAAGTGTTTCGATTGCTGTAAAAACCTCAGGCACGAAAATATTAGCCCTTGCCTCATCGGTTTGAGGTGCCGCTCTGCTTCTGTAAAGACTGTAATAACGCTTCCACCTGTCATCATAAACCCGCCTGAAATCGGAAGCTTTCTCATAACAGTCGATTACCTTTTCAAGAATAGAATTAAAACTCAAAATATCACCTCCTGTTAATATAAATAATAATAAAAAGGCAAATTTATTTTTTATTATAACTAAGTAACGCAATTCGTCAGCATTGCCGAAAAAACCAAATAATGCAATGTTTCACAGGCTGCGCCAAAACTGCACATATTCTTCATCTCTGATTCATTTCGGCATCTGTCAACTCCATATTTCATTAATCCCGAAGCCCCTGGAACCAGCACCGGGTTTTAACCCGGTGGCAAGCAGAACCGCATAAATACGGGCTTTAAACCATTTCCAATGGTTTCTCTTTTAAGATAGTTTTTTACACAATCTCTTAATTCATGGGCATTGCCCCAACTCCCCGGATTTCTTATTATTTGGGAGGTATGTCCCGCTTCCATGAATTAAGGCCTGGATTTATCTAATCGTTCACGAGAATTATAACCACATGCCCAGCTCCCGGAGAAAACTTTTTGAAAAAAGTTTCCTCCGGACCTCCTTCCCAAAACTTTTGGAATTAGAGACCGACCAGGGGGATAGGACCGACGGGGGGTTAGGACCCTCAGAGGGAACCACGCTTTTTTGGAAAAGCGAGGTTACCCTCCGAACCTCCCTCCTTGAAAAACAAGAGTAATGGGGATTGGGATTGGAGTGGTTTTTGCTGATTCATTGGCATTGAGGTATGTCCCGCTGCTGTTTATTCTGCCTCAACAACTCTGCGAAATAAAAAAGGCGCCGTCCGTTTTTGGACTGCACCTTCTATTATTATTATAACAGATGAAAATCCGAATGTCAATATCTTTTCAGAATAAATTACTCTCCCACGGCATATATGTTTTTGTCCTCAGAACCAAAATATAACGTGCCGTCGGGACCTATTGCCGGTGAAGTCATTACCGGATCTCTTGCCAGAAAAACCCAGCGCTCTTTTCCGTCAGATGTTACACTGTAGAGATTTCCATCATCGCTTCCTACATATATAAATCCTTTGGAATCAATCAGCGGTGAAGATATGATTTCCCCTTTGGTCTGATATTTCCACTTTACCTTGCCGTCAGCATCCAGACAATACAGACACTTATCTTCACATCCCACATAGATCAAACCGTCTTTTCCTATGGCGGGGCAGGATGAAACATAATTGCCCACAGATGTTTTCCATTTGAGTTTTCCATCAGGATTCAGCGCATAAACGCAGCTGTCCTCACACCCGAAAACTATAGTCCCATCGTCGGCAACTGCCGGTGAAGAATCTATCTGATGTCCTGCTTCATATTTCCACTTCAGGCTTCCATCCGGCTTAACAGCATACATAAAATGGTCTTCCGAACCGATGTATATTGTTCCGTCGTCTGCAAGACAAGGTGATGAAGATGTTAATGCATCGGTTTTATATTTCCATTTCAGTTTTCCGTCGGGTGCAACCGCATAAAGGTTATAATCCTCGTTGCCGCAATAGATTGTGCCGTCTTTGCCGATAACAGGCGATGACGAAAAATAACCTTCCCCTTCCAGCGCCCATTTCTTTTCACCTTTGGGAGAAACCGCATAAAGATGCTTGTCGTCCGAACCGATATATATTGTGCCGTCTTTACCGATTGCCGGCGAAGAGCGGATTACCAGCTCGGTTTTGAATTTCCACAGAAGCGTACCGTCAGGCTTCAGTGCATAAAGATGAAAATCCTCATTGCCCGCATATATTACACCATTTGCACCGATAGCAGGGGAGGATGTGACTTTTCCGCCGGTGGCATATTTCCATTTGAGCAGATTTGCCGAAGGTCCCGCTATGGTTGCCCTGCCGTTGGCTTTTTCATTGCCCCTGAACCTGCTCCAGCTTGACGCACCGGAAACCTGCTTCTTTGAAGAATCCGCCTTTTTCTCTTCTTTAAGGAGCTTTTTCAGAATCGCACCCCCCGGGAATTTTTCACTCTTTTCCCATACAGCGACAGCTTCAGGATAATGACCCGACTTAAAAGCACACAATCCCAGCAGAATCGCCTTGTCCAGAGAACCTTTCCCTTTGTAGAACTCTTCCGTCAGTTTCTGTGCTGCACCGGCAAAATCGTTTTTTTCCATCAGGTTCAAAACTTCAGCATCGTCGAATTTGCCGCCTGAAAGCTCTCCGTAAACATATCCCCGGTTGTTCATAAAATAATCCGCAATCATAAAATTGCCAGGAACCTGAATCTCCTTAACTTCTCCGGTGTCTGCAGGCGTAAGCTCTTTCAGAAGATCCATGTCCACCACTGTAAACTTTTCACTGCTCCCAGCATCCGGCGAAGCTTTTCCATTGCCTGGAGCTTCCTGAGAACCCACAGATACAGCTCCTGAATGCTTTTCCTTTATCTTTGCCAGAATTCCTGAATTTTGCTTGATAACACCCAGTTTCAGTGTTTTTCCGGGTAGATCCAGTAGATTTCTGATGCTCCAAATCTGATCCGCCGGTATTTTTATTGCTGAAGCGTCAAATATAGCTTCACTTGTTCCTGTCCCTTTTATGAGAGCCTGACCTGCCTGTGTTTTCAGAATATCAGTGCTGACTCCTGAAGGAGCAGCAAAAGCTATTGTGTTGTAGATTCTTTCATACTGTCCCTTGTAGGCTACTTCCGTATTCTGATTGGCATCAAGAACTATATTTAGAATTCCCCCCGGTGCAACTTCATCGGTTTTCAGGATTGGCTGAACCCCCGCTGCCACTCTCCAGGGCTTATGATTTTTCCAGCCTTCTTTTCCCTTGTCTCTTGAAAATCTCACCTTTCCGATAAAGAAACGGGAATCTGTGTAAGGAACAACCCTGCTCGAACCGATATTGGTAATTTCCGTGGTTTTTAAACTGCCGTCGGGGGAACAGGGGATTATAAGATCAACGCCTTTCAGTCCTGAAGCTATTTTTTCGAGGTTTGGCGATGAAATCAGCAGAATTTTTGCATCTGCCTCCATGCTGTCAATGACCGACTGAATATAAGCTGGATCAGTTTCAAACTTCCAGTTTTCATTTACTATTTTGCCTTGGGCGCTGTTAGGATCAGGTTCAAAGAAGCCCGCAATACCAACTTTGAGCTTCCCTGCCTGAACAATTTCAAATGCTTTGGTGGCAAAAGCCTGCTTCCCTTTGCCGTCCCGCAGGTTCAAACCAAGATAAACAATCTTCTGGGGCAGCTTTTTAATTGTATCCTGTCCGAGGAGAAGCTCGTTTTCTTTAAATAACATTGCATTATAAGGTATTTCATACATAAGCCTTGCGAGAGGAACGCCTCCCATATTACGGGATATATCCTCATCCCCGCAGAGACTGTTTCCTCCGTCAACAAAAAGGATCGGCTCCTTTCTGCTCGCAGCTTCCGTTTTAAGCTTGGCAAGATTCAGGTATAAACCGGTGAAATTTGAAGGCGAAATATTATCGACTTCCTCATCACTACCTGATTCCATAAGCTTTCCCATCAAATCTGATGTGTAAACAAGGGTAAAAGATTCTTCCGGTTTGTAGATTGTCATAATTTTGTTGAATCTTTTTAAAGGTCCGTTCAGCAGAGCTGCTATAAGCCCCACCAGTGCAATAAATACGAGAATGTTTCTGATTTTTTGGTTTTTCATAAATTTTGTCACCCCCGCATAAATTTTAACTGTAAAAAGGTAATATTTAAATAGTTAAAGCAAATTTAACAAAAAATTCATTGTCAGTATATATAATGCATGATAGTATAATACAGGGTAAACATGCTATTGTGTAAACCTGCTTTTATCACAATAACAAACCTGTTCAAATCCTGATTTGGTAATCTGTCGCAAAATCTGAGTAATCTGGAAGCCAATGTCACTGAATTAGTTAAAATTACTCAAATTTCCCCGGTTCTCTAACCTCCCCCGGTCTCTGGTCGGTCCCCCAATTCAAAAGTTTTGGGAAGGAGGTCCGGAGGAAACTTTTTTCAAAAAGTTTTCTCTGGGAGCTGGGCATATGGACATTATTCTCGTACTAAATCAGATAAATCCATATCTTAATTTACGGGCATTACCCTGGAGTCAACCTCCGATTTTAATCGTGAGATAAGTGAAATCAACTAACCACAACCCGGAACAAATTCCAATGGTTTCCCTTGAATAGAATTTCTATTAAACCGTAACTGTTAAATTCGCAGGGATTGGTTTTTTGACCTGAAAAATAACCTTTCGAAATTGCTTTTTATAATCTCAACATGCCTGATGAGAATCTGACAAAATCACAACATAAGGAGCCTTTATGGATATCGGCAGAATTTCATACCAGCAGTTCAGCAACACCGCAGCTTCGCCTGCAGCGCCCGCCAATCCGGGTCAGCCTGCCTCTGTTGCCGCCGACTCTTTCTCAAAATCGGAACCGGCCCCCTCCGGGCTTGGTATTTCAGCATCTGAAGCATCTGCAATTCTGCTCACCAAAGAAGGCAAAATAAACCCTGCGGACCCATTTAACTTCAGGAAGGACGAAGCCCGGGTGCACGCTGTGGAATACTCGGATAAAACAGAGACTTTTTTTGCCGGAGTTCAGGATTCCAAAAACGGCAAAGATTATATTTCCTCATATCATTCCGATGGCAGACTCAAATGGAAAACCGAAGTGAAAACATCACTTTACAATCTTACTCCCGACAACAACGGCGGAATTACCGCCCGTAATGAAAATACCATTTATTCCTTTGACAATACCGGAAATAAGGCATGGGAACTGACTCTTCCCGGTTCGGACAAAAACTTTGCCGAAAAACCTGTGGTAGGCAATGACAACACCGTTTATTTTTCTGCCGGAAAAACGGGAAAACCGGGAAATATGAGCATCGCAGCTGTAAAAGACGGCAAGGTGAAATGGACTTATGACTGCAGCGGTTCTGACAGACAGGGTGTGGAGCTGTCTCTTAATAAGGACGGAAGCTTGATTTTTACGGAAACCGGACTGATGGACCCCTCAAAAGCTGATTCGTCAGACAATAGAAAAAGCAGCCTTGTGTGCCTGAACCCTGATGGAACACTCCGCTTCAAAAAGGAATTCAAGCCATCCATGCTTTCCGGCGCAATGCAGACCCAGTCCCCCGACGGCTCCATTGCATTTGTTACCGATGACAGAAAACTTGCGGTTATATCACCTGATGGAAAAGACATAAACACGCTCAGCTTCGAAAAATGTATTATTAAACCGCCGGTAGCTGATAAAGACGGCAACTTCCTCGTAGTATTCGGTCCCGGAGCGGATTTTGGAAATACTGAGGATCCGATCCCGTCATCCCTTGCCTGTATAGATCGCAACACCGGCAAACCCCGATGGGAGCAATTCCTCGGCGGAACCGCCATGAGCCAGGCTCTCCCCGAAGGCGGCAATGTTTATATCAAAATAAGCAGAGACGGTGAATTTGATAACCCCGAAAGAATGCTGAGAATCAAAACCGACGGCACAGAAGCCCGCTATATCAAGATGGTTGACGAACAGGAAAACCTGTCTGTAATGCCCGATGGCGAACTTGTAACGGTAAACGGCGAAAAACACACCAAAACCAAACTCCACTACGCCGCAGAAAAACCGGAAACCACCCAGTCCAACCCCAAAACCCCGGGCAAAATAGAAGTTGAAACCGAATTCGTGGTAATCGGCGGAATAAAACTGAAAAAACAAAAATAGGAAAAACCCACCGCCAACCACCAGCAAACCCAATAACCACAAGCATGGCCAGCGATTGTAGGAGGGGTTTGCAACCCCGACGCGGACCCGCAGGTCCGCCACACCGCAAACAAAAACCTCAAATCCCCCAAAAGCGCGGCAACAAAACTCCAGCAAATACCGGATCGCAGTCATCCCGCCTGCCCCCGGGTCCACAAACCCACCGCCAACCACCAGCAAACCCAATAACCACAAGCATGGCCAGCGATCGTAGGAGGGGTTTGCAACCCCGACGCGGACCCGCAGGTCCGCCCATGTCGCAAACAAAAACCACAAATCCCCCAAAAGAGCGCCAACAAAACTCCAGCAAATGCCGGATCGCAGTCGTCCCCCCTGCCCCCAAAACCAACCGCCAGCAAACCCAACAACCACAAGCTTCGCCAGCGATTGTAGGAGGGGTTTGCAACCCCGACGCGGACCCGCAGGTCCGCCACACCGCAAACAAAAACCACAAATCCTTCACAAGCACGGAACCCCTCGCCAACAATCCAATCCCGCCTAATTTCCACATTCCTGCAAATATAGGAATTCCTGTAGGGGAGAGCCAATGTGCTCTCCCGCCCCCAACTACCGCCAATCGCCAGCAACCCCGCATAACCACGGGCTTGGCAAACAACTGTCGGATCGCAGTCGTCCCGCCTGCCCCCGGGTCCCAAAACCACCGCTAACCGCCAGCAAACCCAATAACCACGAGCATGGCAAGCGATTGTAGGAGGGGTTTGCAACCCCGACGCGAACCCGCAGGTCCGCCACACCGCAAACAAAAACCACAAATCCCCCAAAAGCGCGGCAACAAAACTCCAACAAATGCCGGATCGCAGTCGTCCCGCCTGCCCCCGTGTCCCAAAACCCACCGCTAACCGCCAGCCAACCCAATAACCACAAGCTTCGCCAGCGATCGTATGATGGCTCCGCAACCCCGACGCGGACCCGCAGGTCCGCCACACCGCAAACAAAAACCACAAATCCCCCAAAAGCGCGGCAACAAAACTCCAACAAATGCCGGATCGCAGTCGTCCCACCTGCCCCCGGGTCCCCAAACCAACTGCCAACTGCCAGCAAACCCAATAACCACAAGCATGGCCAGCGATCGTAGGAGGGGTTTGCAGAGATTGTGTAAAAAGTTAAAGTGTCATTTTCTGTTTTTCGGATTTTTGATTTTTTGTCCGTTTCGGGTTTGTTAGATGCAAGATTCGTTCTGGGTTTGTTTTTGGGGAAATCTA
>JAJTBE010000121.1 GCA_021287065.1 Bacillota bacterium | reverse complement strand
GAAGCAATCCCGCCGGTATTGTAAATATAACGGCAAAATGGTATGAGATAAGACGCTGGCTTGATTGCGCGTAAACATTGCATTCAGAAAGGATTCCTTCATCCCTCCTGAAAAGGCCTGCAAAAAACAATGAAGCGACTTATATCGGAAAACTGGTGTGAGCCATATAAAAAGGAGCTTAATACCTGAAGATAATCTGTAAATAACCAAAAACCAAAACACCATAACACAGACAAGTGAAAAAAGATGGAAAAACAAAAAACACCCAACAAAAAAAATCCATCCTTTTCATAGAGAAGTTGCAGGCAAAAAAAAATGTCATGAAAGATTAGCACATTGGCCCTCCCCTACAGTTGGCGTTATATTTGAGTTTTTGGAGTTTACAGGGGGGGGGCGGGATTGTTTGACCATAGGGCAGGTGGGGACGCAATGCCACTGAATACAGGCATGGATTTATCTGATCGTTCAAGAGAATTATAACCGCATGCCCAGCTCCCGGAGAAAACTTTTTTTAAAAAAGTTTCCTCCGGACCGCCATCCCAAAACTTTTTGAATTGGGGGACCGACCAGGGACCGTGGGGTTTGGGGACCGTCAGAGGAGACCACGCTTTTTTTGGAAAAGCGAGGTCTCCTCCGAACCTCCTCCCTTGAAAAACAAGAGTATTGGGGTTGGAGTTTTAAGTGAATTTTGCTAATTCAGTGGCATTGGGTGTATGGGATGCGATCCGGTGATAGCTGGCGGGGCTTGTGGTTATAAGGGTTGCTGGCGGTTGGCGGGAGGGTTTGGGGACCGGGGGACAGGCGGGACGCCTGCGATCCGGCAATCGTTTGCCAAGCTTGTGGTTATGAGGTTTGCTGGCGGTTGGCGGGAGGGTGTGGCGGGAGAGCACATTGGCTCTCCCCTACAGTTGGCGTTATATTTGAGTTTTTGGAGTTTACAGGGGGGGGGCGGGGTTGTTTGACCATAGGGCAGGTGGGGACGCAATGCCACTGAATTCAGGCATGAATTTATCTAATCGGTCACGAGTATTGGAGCGGATTGCCAAGTTCCGGAGGAAACTTTTTGAAAAAAGTTTCCTCGCGCCCACCCCACGGGCGGGCACCCGCCTTCCCAAAACTTTTTGAAGAGTTTATACTTCCAGTGATTCTTTTATTTCGCGGTAATAGTTGATCTTTTTCATTACTGCTGTTTCCTGATCATCGGTTGTAAGTATGCCCGGGCTTTTTCTCGGTCCGGGGTTTCCTGCATTGTTTACTTCGAAGATACGGCATTCCTGAAATTTGCCCTTTAGTCTTGTCGGATTAATCGGGCTTGCGCAGATATATTTTTTCGCCATTCTGTAAGATTCTTCGTTTATCAGAATCTGAGCGCGCAGTTCTTTGCCGAGGGTCTGGAGTCTGGCTGAGAGGTTTACAGTATCGCCGATTACCGTAAACTGACGGAATGAGTCGGAACCAAGAGGTCCTATGGCTACATTGCCGGTGGTTATTCCTATACCCACGGCAAAAAGTTCCCTGTATTCCATCCGCCACTTACGACGCATATCTTTCAGGGCTTCCTGCATCATATCCGCAGCTTTTATGGCATTCAGGGCATGGTTTTCATCTTCGCCGCCGTCAAGACCGAACACCGCCATGAGGGCATCGCCCTGATAAGTCATCATTACACCTTTATTTTTATCAACTATCTGGTTCATTACATGGATATATTCATCAAGAAGATCCATTACAATTTCGGGGCTGTATCTTTCCGAAAGGGTTGTATAGCCTTTGATATCGGAGAAAAGAACGCTGACATATTTAACAAGATGTCTGGAGCCGTATTTGTTGTGGTTTTCCTGAAGAATTCTGATTGCCTGTTTAGGGACATACGAAAGTGCCAGGCCCCGGGCTTTGTAGTCTCTGTAGAACATTAACCCTGCTGTGTAGGCGGGGATCATAATCAGCACAGGTGCAACCGAGAAATTAAAACCACCGAGAAATAGAATTGTGTTGAGCATAAGGGCTAAGAATACTGTTCCACCGGCAGCAAAAAGAGTCCATTTTCCATGAAAGAGCGATATGATAACGCTTACAAAAACTGCAAGAACAGTAAGAAACAGAATATTAGACCAGATTGCAGCGGGAATAACAACCTGTCCGGTTGAGAGAGCCACTGCAGTGGAGCCTGCTGCCTGAACCGGTGATATTCCGGTTTTGCCTTTATAACCGATGAGAAGCATACGGTTCTTCAGTTTTTCCTTCTTTTTACCGCTGAGGAGATCTTCAAAGCTTACACTGTCAAACTTTTTCATATCTGAGGGCAGATAAAGAATGTCTCCGTTTCTGTCGGTTGAAACAAGCTGGCCGTTCATTGAGATTCCTGCTGCCGATGCAGAAAGCTCGTTTGTTTTTATGCCTCTTATTCTTGCTGCAACAAGGGATTCGATTGAGTAAACTTTTTTGCTGTTCTGTCCGGGGACGACTTTTTTTCTGTAAAGCCCGTCATTCTGGCGGAAAACCGGAAGAGTAAAACCATAACCCGCAGAAGCGGAGGTCAGTTCGTGGGGGGGAAATTCGGGGACAAGTTCAGTGGTTTCATAAAGGGGCTGATTGAGGGTATATGACAGGTAAACGGGAATACTGTTGCGCATAACGCCGGCAAATGTTTTGAGCTGCTCGGTGTTGAAGCCTGAGCCTGCGGGAAAAAGGAAGAAAACTGAGTCTGCGCCTGCGGTTCTGGCATTGTGAAGTATTGTGGCGAGGGTTTCCGGTGTGAAGTTGGCATCCTGATCGGGGAGTTTTTTATTTTCGATTTCAACAAGAGTAACAGAATTGTATAATTTTGCATCTTCGAAATGTACAGCGTTAAAAAGTGCCACCTTTGCCTTGCTGAAAATATCATCCATCCACACGGATACCGGTGTATATGAACAGAATAAGGTAATAAAAAGCGCAGCAAAAATATAGGAAAACCTAATTAAAAGTTTATCTCTCCCGTTTTTCATGTCTATTCCTCCGGCTGACTCATTCCGGCAGGTTTCCGAATTGCTCTGTTATTTATATTGTGTTCCAGTTACTCAACCTGCTTTTGATTTTCCTTAAAAAGGATTTATATTGTCCTGAGATTAATGGTAATGGAAAATTGCCTTAGGTTCAATGGACCTGAAGACCATGATTGGAGTACCGAAAGAACTATTTATGCGTATAGGCGGACATTTTTCCATTTCAGGAGGACTCAACCGTTCTCTGGAGCAGACAAAGGAAGCGGAAGGGAATACAGTTCAGATATTTTCAAAAAATCCCGGACAATGGCGGGGAAAGGAAATAGATCCCAAAGAAGCGGAAAACTTCAGGAATGAAGCGAAAGCTCAGGGAATATACCCTGTTTTAGTGCATGATGCATATCTTATTAATCTTGCCACAAACAGGGAAGGTCTGATGAAGAAGTCTCTTGCAGCTTTTACTGATGAAATTGAAAGAGCTGAACTAATCGGCGCTCATTATCTCGTAACCCATATGGGGGCGCATACGGGTCTGGGTGAGGATGTAAGTTTAGGCATACTTGCGGATAATGTAATGCACTGTATAGAGCAGACCAAAAACAGCAATGTAAAGGTCTTGCTTGAAACCACTGCAGGACAGGGAACCCAGCTTGGATATAAATTTGAGCATATAGGCAGGGTTATGAAATCGACGGGAATGCATACCAGAATCGGCGTATGTCTCGACACCTGTCATATTTTTGCTGCGGGATATGATATATCAACAGAAGAAGGGTATAAAAGAACCATAGACAGTTTTGATAAAGAGATCGGTTTGAAGCATCTTCTTGCAGTCCACCTCAATGATGCAAAAAAGCCCTGCGGAAGCAGAGTTGACAGACACGAACATATAGGACAGGGTTTTATCGGGATGGAAGGTTTCACCCGGCTGATAAATGATCCCGTTTTTTGCGACATTCCACTTATACTGGAAACTCCACAGCCAGAGAAAATGCACAGGGTAAATATTGCCCTGTTAAAAGGAGCACTGAAATGAACTGGGAAATTGCACAACTGGAAAAAGCTGAGCTTGTAAAAATCCTTGAATTTGATATAAAGCTGGATGCGCTGCTGGACAAGGGCTTAATCCGCAAAAAAGACCTGCACCACAGGTTGAACGAAGCCCTGAACCTTCTTTGCTACACCCTTGAGAAGCATAAACACGAATCCGGAAAGATGACTCTCAGTTCAAGTTCGGTTTACTATATGGATCATTTCAGGGAATTGCGGGTTATTATGAAAAACCTGCCGGAAACCGACGAAAAGGCAAAAATCGAGGAAGTTTTTCAGGTTCTGGAATCAAAAGGGCTTTCAGGCAGAAGAACAGAGAGCGGAGACCTTGCCTATCCCTTCCCCGGCGACAGTTACACACCGGAAATAATAATCCGGGGCCTTGAGGTTTTTGATAAGAAAATCGGTTTTGTTATGCTTGAAGGAAAAAACCTCGATTATTTCTGTTGTGCTCTCACGGAACAGTTCGCAAAAAAGATCGATACCCTGATTTATGCACAGAACCGCACTACCGTCGAAGAGCTGAAAAATTCGAGCCTTGCTGAGACTGATGCGATTTTTGACAGTGATTTGCCTATGGATGAAAAATACAGCAAAGTTCTGAATTTAACCATAAAGAATTCAGGAGCTGCAGGCGGTTATCTCACCGGTCTGAGAGAAGGCGAACTTAAAATTGTCTGCTCAGGTTTTTCAGGAATGGAATTTCCGATGATATCTGACGAACAGGCTCTGAAAATCTGCATGGATTCGCTCAATCATTATCAGGATGTGGAAAATATACTGCGAAAAGAGATAGAGCTTGAGCATGGAAGCCTTTTTGCCATAGTGCTGAAACCCGGTTCAAAACCTCCTGAAGGCGTTCTTCTGCTCCAGTATGAGAAGTTCACCCCTGAGCGCAAGGAAATCGCCCTTGCCTTTGCCAGCGCCATCGACTCATCCATGCACATAGAGAGGCTCTACAGAGTTATTCTTCACAATTTTATCCATACACTGGGTGAAATTATCGACACATTCGACACATACACCAGCGGGCATTCGGGCAGAGTTGCCGATTATGCGGAAGCTCTCGGCAAAGCCATGAATCTTACGGAAATCGAAATGACCAAGCTTCATTTTGCCTCGATACTCCATGATATAGGCAAAATAGGGGTTGATCCCGGAATTATCAGAAAAACAAGCAGATTGTCGGAAGACGAACGAAAAATAGTTGAAAATCACGCCCGTTTCTCAGGCTCCATTCTGGACGGTGTTTTTCCCTTTGATCTCGGAGATATTCACGATCTGGCGATGAGCCACCACGAAAAGGAAGACGGAACCGGTTATCCCAACAGGCTCAAAGGTGAACAGATACCTCTTCTGTCAAAAATAATTTCCGTGGCGGATATTTTTGACGCCCTTACATCTGACAGGCCCTACCACAGAGGAAGAACAAGGGAGCAAGCCTGCGAAATGCTGAAAAAAGAAGCGGAAAACGGCAAAATATCCCCGGTTATCGTCGGAAGATTTACATCTGAAGAAGTATGGAATCAGATAAAATCAAAATTCTTTGATATGAAAATCCATTCGAGCTTCGATTATTTCCGCAAGGAAATGCTTCCTGACCTGAAAGCTCTGGAAAAAGACATAAAATTTAATGAAAAATGCCTTGCCGATCTGAAAAAAATTGAGGACAATTACAATCAGAACGAAGCGATTGATCCGCTGTTTATGGAAGACAGCCTGCTTTATCCTGCGGATAAGGAAAATCTGATTCAGATAGAATACCGCAGGGATAAAGACAAATATCTGCAGATTATCAGCGACATCAGAAAAAAACACACCGGTTATCTGCAGCTTGCAGAGAAAAAACTGCAGTGGGAAAAAGAGTTCTCGGAAAGGTACTGGCATCCGGATCTGGTGATTGAAGCTGAACAGATTTTCTCGTGCTTTGCAGGGATGGAACCGGATGTTATGTCTCCGCTGAATGATATTCCCAATCTCAGACTCCGGGAAGGGGAAAATGAAGGCATAACCCTGCTGGAGCTTCTCGAAAACAGGCTAAGCAAGTCTATAAATGCAAAGGAACACAACGGAGATTATGCAGAGATACTCAGTGAATTAATCGCTGTGGGAAATCATATCGGAAAAAGCCGGAAATAATATTATGAAACAGACAGAAAACACATTTTTTGCTGAAAATATCCAAACAGCAATCAGGCAGGGGAAAACCGGAAGGAGCATGCTGATTTTTGCTGCTCTGATAATTATGCTCATTACAGGAGCCTGTTCAGGAGTCGGACAGAATCAGCCCGGCGGAACCAGAACCAGAATTCCATCCACGCCGGAAAAACCCGCAGCTTCGCCGATGGTTTCAGGTGCACCGGAAACCTCACAAAAGGAAGTTTTCAAATCGGGCTTAAATTTATCTGCGACTGATAAAAACTATACCGGAGAAAACAGTTCATCATGCCCTCCCTTTCTCTACAGATATGATGAAAGGAGAACGGGGAGAAGCGTCAATTCAATACCTAAAAAGCCAAAGGTGATTTATAAAATTAAAGCTGAAGGCAAAATAAATGCTGCAGCTTCCCTTATGCCCGACGGGGGAATCGTTTTTGGAACTTTGGGCGGAAAGCTCTATATTATCAACAAAGACGGTTCCTTCAGAAAAAAACTGACTCTTGAATCCTGGATATATTCCTCACCGGCAGTTGCGCCGGACGGCACTATTTATACCGCCTGCGACAACGGCGATGTGGTATGCCTTTCACCAAAAGGGGATATTAAGTGGACTTCACAGGTTCCCGCGGAAACATCATCATCCCCCCTGCTTCTGGGAAGCAAACTGTTTCTCGGTTCAGAGGCAAATATGCTTCACGCCTTAACCACAGGGGGCAAAGAGATATGGAACTTCCCCACAAAGCAGCGGATTCTTTTTTCATCCCCTTCCGCGGATAAATCCGGCAATCTTTATATAGGAGCTGAAGACAACATTCTGTATCAGGTAAAATCAGACGGTACAGCAGGATGGAAATTCAAGGCAAAGGGTGAAATCTCCCTGTCATCTCCTGTTGTAACCCCTGAAGGAAATATTGTGTTCGCTTCCTCGGACAAACAGATTTACTGCGTTTCTCCAAAGGGAAAACAGATCTGGCAATTCACCACCCACGAGGAAACAGCAGGAAGCCCGGCTCTGGCAGAGGACGGCTCGGTATATGCGGCAGCTTTTGACGGAGTGCTTATATGCCTGAATAAAAACGGAAAACTGAAATGGAAAAGAAAAATAGCCGACGGCAACCAGACTTCCCCCACCGTTGACGCCAAAGGCAATATAATCGTAGCCTGCAAGCGTGGAATTGTTGCTGTGGATTCAAAGGGAAAAACATTGTGGAACCTCAAAAACTTCGGAGGTCCGTTAGCCTCTGATGTGGTTCTTACCAATTCCAACTGCGCCGTTACCGGCGGAGACGACCAGTATCTATACTTTATCGGAGACTGATAATTAATGCCTGATAACAACGAAATACTTCTGAAAGTGCATGTCAGCCCAAATTCAGGGAGAAATGAAATTTCCGGGATTCACGGAGATGCCATCAATGTGAGAATTTCAGCCCCGGCAGTGGACGGAAAAGCTAATTCTGCCCTTACGGATTTCGTCTCGGAGTATTTTGGTTTGAAGAAAAAGCAGACTCAGATAAAAAGTGGTGAAAAATCCAGAAATAAAACCCTCAGGCTTCTTTGCACCGACGAAAAACAGAAAGAGAAAATAGCATCTGCTATTGAGGTTTTTTATAATAAATGAACGAATTTAAGAAAGAAACTTTTTCAGGCAGCAAAACAGATTCGGAATGGACGGAGATTCCTGTTTCCATTGCGCAGGGCGCTGAAGCCGGATACCCTGTAATTATCCGGAGGGGCATTGTATCCCGGACCGGTGAAATAATTTCCCGGTTCAATCCGTCAGGAGTCTTTATAATAACCAATTCAACAGTCAGAAACCTCCATGGGGATAAACCTGCTGCCTCTCTCGCTGACAAAGGCTATACCCCTGTTATTATTGAAATGGGCGACGGCGAGAGGTATAAAAATTGTGAAGAATTCATCAGGGTATGCGGTGAATTGATAAAGTCAGGAGCCAACCGCAAGTCTCTCATTCTGGCTTTTGGCGGAGGCGTAACCGGAGATATGGCGGGCTTTGCCGCATCTACGGTTATGAGAGGCATTCCATTCATTCAGATTCCCACAACCCTTGTAGCCCAGACTGATTCATCGGTGGGGAGCAAGACAGGTATAGATACTCCCTGGGGAAAAAACCTGATGGGAGCTTTTTACCACCCAAAAGCTGTTATAATAGATCCTGATCTGCTTTATACCCTACCCCATTGTGAATTTTCCGCAGGTATGGCGGAAGTGGTGAAAACAGCGGTAATCAGAGGCGGCGATTTTCCGGAGTTTCTGGAACAGGTTCCGTCAAATCTGATGGAAATTCCCGGAATCATTCTGGAGGAAATTGTAACCCGCTCGGTAAAATTAAAATCAGAACTTGTAAGCCGGGATATGTTTGAACAAAATGTAAGAGCATATCTCAACCTTGGGCACACCATAGGCCACGGAATCGAAGCAGCTTCAGGTTTTAACGGATACTCCCACGGTCAGGCTGTTTCCATAGGCATGGCAGGGTCCCTCATTCTGTCTGAAAAACTGGGGATTCTTCAGGACAAAAACCTGACGGCAAAAATCATAAACCTCCTTGTCAGATTCGGACTTCCGGTTAAGTACTCAAACATCAGGGCAGACTCCATAATGGAATATATGAAGTTCGATAAAAAAAGACAGGGCGGCGGAGTAAGATTTGTGCTGGTAAAAGAGGCTGGAAGCCTTCATATTGAAGATATTGACAACAGGCAGATTTTATTGGATACTTTAAATGAACTTGCGGAGGACTGATGGCTGAACTTCTGGTAATTCACGGCGTAAACCTGAGCCTTCTCGGTGAAAGGGAAAAAGAGATCTACGGACGATCAACCCTCGATGAAATTGATCGCCAGATTAATTCTCTTGCTGATGAACTGGGAATATCAGTGGAGATTTTTCAGTCTAATTACGAAGGCGCCATAGTTGACAGGATAATTCGCTCTTCAGGCGAAACAAGGGCAATTATCATTAATCCGGGAGCATTTACACATTACAGTTATGCCATAAGAGACTGTATTTCAGGTGTGGCGATTCCGGCGATTGAGGTTCACATTTCCAACATCTATGCACGGGAAACATTCAGACACGAATCTGTAATTGCACCCGTCTGTATCGGGCAGATCTCAGGCCTTGGTCCCGATTCTTATTATCTGGCGGTCCGCATGGCACGGAAATTAATCGAAAAGTAATTATAGTTAACAGAACAAGGGGGTCGTTTCCTTGAGAAGAAAACTGACAATAATTATCGCAGCCATTATCCTGGCGGGGTTCCTCGCAGCTCCCCTTCAGGCGCAGATGCAGCGAAAACCCCGGAAACCGCAGGGCGGACCGGAAAGCAACATTAAAGTTGACTCCACCAAATACACACCGGCATCAGTAATAGTCGGCGATGCTTCACTTAAACCCGGCGACAAGCTGGCAGAAATATGGGGCATTATGGGACCTCCCGACAAAATCTGGGCAATGCGCGGCAAAGACGATGTCAACAAAGACTATGTTAAACTGGATTATTACAGCTTCGGCATTTCTTTCGACATCAACTCAAACACCAACAAAATTCAGGGCGTATTGGTGGAAGAGAACAGCAAAACATTCAAACTCAAAGAAGTTCCGTTCCAGATTGGACAGGATCACAAAGCGGTTCTCCAGCAGTGGGGCGATCCGGAAACATCAGAACCCGGAGTTCTTGCATACTGGAGAAGAGGCGTATATATCGGCGTCGATGATTCCGGCTCCATTACCTACATATTCCTCACAGTACCCGGAAAATTTGACGACGAAAAATCTCATGACAACAATTAATTTTCAACCGGATTTCAGTTTTGTAAATCTGAATAAACCCGCAGGAATGACATCCTTCGACTGCATCCGCAGGATTCGAAGGATTCTTGCTATTAAGAAGACAGGACACCTCGGCACACTCGACCCCCCTGCCACCGGCGTTCTTCCTGTTGCCATAGGCAAATCAACCAGACTTATCCCCTATCTCGAAAACAGTGGAAAAGTTTACGAAGCATCGGTTATTTTCGGCATAACCACAGCTACCGACGACACAGATGGCGAAATCATCACCAGTCAGGAAACCGCTCCCTTTGATATTGAGATTCTGAAAAAGCACCTTGAATCTTTTACCGGCGACATAATGCAGACTCCCCCTGCGGTCAGCGCAGTGAAAATTGACGGCAGAAGAGCTTATGATATTGCTTTTAAGGGAGGAACTCCCGACATAAAGGCACGGAAAGCTTTTGTGAAATCAATAGAAATCACCGGATACGAGCACCCAAGACTTTATCTCACCCTCGAAGTGGGACCGGGCACATATATCAGAAGCATTGCCAGAGATCTTGGGGCAATTCTCGGCTGCGGAGCTGCTGTGGACACCCTTGAAAGAACAAAGGACGGCAGCTTTCTCATTGAAAATTCAGTTACTTTCGAACAGCTTGAAAAAGCAGTTGAGGAAAAAAACCTGCAAAGCGTGATGATTCCCGCTGCTGAGGTTATGACCGATTATCCCGTTGTTACAGCAGCAGGCACTGCCTATGAAAAAGTAAAACAGGGCAACCCGGTGAGATTTGATGAAATTCCTGACTACCGGAACGAAAACGGAGCCGGTTTTGCCTTTTTATGTGATGAATCGGGAAATCCCGCCGCTCTTGCAGCTATAGACAACGAAAACGGGCTGTTTCTGATGAAAAGGGTTTTCTGCAATCAGTCCTGATGAAGATTGCAGAGGAAAAACAGGCAGTCTGAAGAATCATGGCAAAAAATCCGGAGGTAACTCTCTATGTCAGCGGAAATCGGAATTCTTGCAGGCAGCGAAGGACCTTTCCCCATAAGCCTGATTAATAAGATCAACGAAATGAATGTTGACGGAATCAGAGCAGAAATGTGCAAGGTGAATGAGACAAGCCTTGAAAGCAAAATTCCCTACAAACTCATCATCGACAGAATTTCCCACGCAGTGCCGTTTTTTCTCCACTATGCAAAGAAAGCGATGATTGACGGCACATTTGTTATTAACAATCCTTTCCGGTTTTACAGCGACAAATTCTTCGGATACTGCACCGCAAAAGAGCTTGGAATTCCCGTTCCCCGCACAGTGATTTTACCTTCAAGGGAAAACAGAAAAGGCATAATTGACGCCGATTTGACAAATATTCAAACCCCGGTGAACTGGGAGGAAATAACAGAACATATAAAATTTCCCGCAGTTCTCAAACCTGCCGATGGATATGGATGGTTGTATGTAAGCATAGTGAAAAATATGGACGAGCTTATCTCTGCTTACGAAAAATCAGGGCAGCTCGTAATGACTCTTCAGGAATATATAGATTTTGACAAATATGTCCGCTGTTTCTGCCTCGGCAAAAAATACACAATGCCAATCCGCTACGAACCTTCAAAACCTCACCACGAAAGATATGTGGTTGACCATGAACATCTTACCCCTGAACTTGGGGATAAAGTAGTAAAATACTCCATCGAACTGAGCAAGGTCCTCGATTATGATATGAATGCCTGTGAATTTGCGATAAAAGACGGCATTCCCTACGCTATTGATTTTATAAACCTCGTCCCCGACTCCCACCCATCCTCAATTCGTCCCCATTATTTCGACTGGGTTGTTGAAACCATGGCAAAAGTGGCGGTTGAATATGTCCAAAACCCTGTCCCTATGGGCGCCTGGGATGAAATCAAACCGATATTCAAACCTCCGGCTGGAAAATTGCCCACAGAGGAGAGAACACTTTCTCAGGGATAATTTTTCTGAAAAATGATTCCCCGCACTTACCTTTCAGATAGACAACCGCCCTCAATCCGGAAATCAGTTGTTTATCAAACCAAATCGCAAACATCCGCCTTCTCCCAATGCCACTGAATTAGTAAAAACTACTCCAATTTCCAGTCCAATATTCCTGTTTTCCAAGGGAGGAGGTTCGGAAGGAAACCCGCTTTTCCAAAAAAGCGTGGTTCCCTCTGACGATCTCCAAATCCCGGTCGGTCACAATGCCACTGAATTAGTAAAATTTGCTCAAATCCACAGTCCAATACTCTTGTTTTTCAAGGGAGGAGGTTCGGAGGAGACCTCGCTTTTCCAAAAAAGCGTGGTTCCCTCTGACGATCTCCAAATCCCCACTGTCCCCCGGTCGGTCCCCAATTCCAAAAGTTTTGGGATGGAGGTCCGGAGGAAACTTTTTTCAAAAAGTTTTCTCCGGGAGCTGGGCAAACCGGCATAATCCTCGTGAGGGATCAGATAAATCCATACCTTAATTCATTGGTATTGGGGGCGGACCTGCGGGTCCGCGTCGGGCTTGCAAAGCCCTCCTACGATCGTTGGACGGGCTTGTGGTTATGAGGGGGGCTGGCGGTTGGCGATTGGTTGTGGGACCCGGGGACAGGCGGGATGCCTGCGATCCGGCAGTAGTTGGCCAAGCTTGTGGTTATGAGGGGGGGCTGGCGGTTGGCGATTGGTTGTGGGACCCAGGGACAGGCGAGACGCCTGCGATCCGGCAGTAGTTGGCCAAGCTTGTGGTTATGAGGGGGGCTGGCGGTTGGCGATAGGTTGTGGGACCCGGGGACAGGCGGGACGCCTGCGATCCGGCAGTCGTTGGCTGGGCTTGTGGTTATGAGGGTTGCTGGCGGTTGGCGATTGGGTTTGGGACCCGGGGGCGGGCGGGATGCCTGCGATCCGGCATTCGTTGGCCCGAGGTTATGGTTATGAGGGTTGCTGGCGGTTGGCGATTGGGTTTGGGACCCGGGGGCAGGCGGGATGCCTGCGATCCGGCATTCGTTGGCTGGGCTTGTGGTTATAAGGGTTGCCGGCGGTTGGCGGTTGCCGCTTTTTTTGGGGGAGTATTTGCCCTTTGTTCTGAAACACCAAATATTCAAACTATTAGAAAAGCAGTTTACGATTCCTGATTCATACTGTTTTTCCAAAATAGTATTAAATATAAAAAACAAGGCATTAGTTTAATATGAAAAAAGAGACAGGGGTTGAAGCTGTCTCTTTTATATTTTGTTCTGAAAAACAAATGGTTCACCGGGTTTCAGGTTTTAATCCCATTTTACCGGAATATCTGCTATAACGATGGAATTGCTTCACGCTTCTCCAAAGGGTCAGTAATGACCATATACAGCAATTATGCCGATTTAAGGCGAAAATCCGGGATTATTCCACAAAGTCTTCCAGTTTGATTTCCTTAATGTCCATTTTAAGGGATTCGAGGGGTTTTTCAAATTCTGCGGGGTTTCCTACCAGAACTATGCTGAGTTTGTCGGGATGCAGATATTTTTTGGCTGCATTCTGAACATCATCAACTGTTACTTTTCTGATATTATTGAGATATTTCTCATAGAAATCAGAAGGCATGTGGTTGTATTCGAGCAGCATGAGTTTCTGAACCTGCTGGGAAGGTTTGCTGAATTCAAATACAAAGCCATTGATGTAGGTGTCTTTAGCCCACTGAAGTTTCTGAGGTGTTACCTTTTCAGTCTGCATTTTTGCAATGAGAAGTCTCATAAGTTCGAGTGCTCTCATTGTTGATTTGCTCTTGGTCTGGCAAAGGGCGCCGCTTGTTCCGTAATCTCTGCTTTCGGTGTTGTAATATGAGAAAACCGAATATGCAAGTCCTTCGTCGGAGCGTATTTTTTCTACCATAAGGGAGCCGAAGCTGCCGCCGCCGAGGATGTGATTCATCATTTTAATGGCGTAAATATCGGGGTTGTCTCTTTTTACACCGAGGTGGCCCACTCTTACATAAGACTGGTTGACATCCTTTCTGGCAATAAATACACCGGGATGAAATTCATATTTTATTTCCTTCAGGCTGGAGAAATCCACATCGCCCTTTTCCCAGTTTCCGAAAAGTTTGTTGAACTTGTCTATCATTTCGCTCTTTTTGAAATCGCCGACAATGGCAAACATCATATTGTTGGGTTTGTAGTATTTCTGATGCCAGGCAATGAGATCTTCTCTTTTGATATTTTTGATAACATTCCAGTCCGGTTCCCATCCTGAGGGATGATCACCGAAAACGGTGCTGTAAAAAAGGCGGTCGCCTATATCATCTACCTGATCATTTTTACGGCGGAGTTTTTCCTTAACCTGACTTTTAACGAGATCAAGCTCTTTCTGGTCGAAGCCGGGGTTTCTGAGAACATCGGCCATGATTTCGAGGGCTTTGTCCGTCTGCCTTGAAATGCAGTTCATATAGAGTCCGCCGGAATCGGCAGCCATACTTGTTTCGACTGTGGCGGCGATATAATCGAGTTCTTCGTCAAGGGCTTTGGGTGCTCTTGTGGTTGTGCCGCCCTGACGGATCATTCTGCCTGTAACTTCTGCAAGACCGTTCTGGTTTTTGTTTTCATAAACGGATCCTGTTCTGATAACTCCATGAATATTAACCTGGGGAAGTGAATGATCTTCGAGCATATAAAGAATCATTCCGTTGGGAAGAACAACTCTTTCAATTTCCTTACCAACTTTTGGAACTTTGACCTGCAGAGGCTTGTATTTCATCTGCTTGATAATTTTCATGCCTTCCGACATTGGTTTATCTTTGTCAGCTTTTGTATATTCGCCATGTGTTTCGGCAAAGAGTGCGCCTGAAACAAGCATAACAAAAGCCAGAAGAATTCTGATGACCTGAAAACTCTTTTTCATCTGTCGCTCCTTATTTATTTGTTGCCTCTTAGAAAAGCCCGCATAGTTACATCAAATATCCAGTAACGGTGTGGCTGTGATACGATATGCAGTACAGTTTGTGCAATATCCTGTGGCTGCATCATAATCATTTTTGTTTCTTCATCTTTTGGTCCTGAGAAACGCAGGTGGAAATCAGTATTAATGGATCCGGGGTAAACCACTGATACTCTGACATTGTGGTTTCTGACTTCCTGTGCAAGAGCTTCCGAGAATCCCGCAACCGCAAATTTGCTTGCGCAATAGGCTGCCATTCCGGGTATTCCGTTTTTCCCTGCTCCCGAAGAAATATTTACGATGTACCCGTCTTTTTGCTGCTTCATTGAAGGAATAATGTATTTGCAGAACAGAAAGACTCCTTTGACATTGGTACTCATAATCTCGTCAAATTTCTCAACATCTGTTTCGTCAACATTTCCCGTATATCCTACACCGGCATTATTAATAAGGACATCAACCCTGCCATATTTTTTCAGGATATTTTCTGCCACCCGGGCGACATCCTGTTCATTTCCTGAATCAGCAATCATATATTCGGCAAAGTATCCTTTTTCGGAGATTTCTTCCACGGTTTTTGCCAGTTTTTCCTCATTTCTTGCTGTGAGAACCACTCTGGCTCCTTCTGCAGCAAATGCTTCACCCATAGCTTTTCCAAGACCGGAGCTTCCACCGGTTATCAGAACAACTTTGTTGTCATATAACTTTTGCATTATTACACCTCTCTGTAAATTAAAAAAAAGATTGACAAATAAAAAAAATGCTCAAACTCCCTTTCAGGGGAAATAAACAAACATGGTTAATGTTGATTTAACATTACATTTATCTATTTTGTTTCCGAATCGGGAGAACCCTTTTTAACATGTTGAATTCGAGCAATCATTAACCTCTCTTAATATTTTGTTAACAATTTATTAACAAAATTTTAACCGAAATATAATATACTTAAATAAGCAAATTAGTCTATTAATGAGGAGGGCTAAAATGAAAAAGATAGGATTTGCAGTAGTAATGGCGCTGTTAGTATTCTCACTGCTGACCACAAGCGTATTCGCAGCAGCAGCAGGAGCTACCCAGAACGGCAACAAACCCACAAGAACAATCGAAAATGTAAGCCTCACCACTCAGGCTGTAAGACAGGAATTTGTGTGGGACGATGCATCCGGAACTTTTCAGACAGTAAATCTTTACACAATCGGCGAAGTGAAAGATTATCTCGCCGATATGAATGTGGTTCTTAACAAAGGAGCCGCAGGCAACGGAACCATCATCGGTTCACCTTCGGATTATACCTACTGGGATGGAACCAAGTGGGTAACTCTCGACAATGTAACCAGATATGTCGGTACAGATCAGAGAGCTGAAGCAGTAGTATCACGTTACGATAAAACCTATTACACAATGTCAACATCATACTGGAGCTCGGTAACCGGCTATCAGACCCTTTATTCAACCTACTATTCATACTACAGCTACTATGTGGAAGACCATATGGTTGTTCAGACATTCACCAATGTAGTATCAACAGGACAGGTTGCAAAAACCGGTACATTCTCAAAAGCAACAGAAGTACCCGCAGCATTCGAACCCATTGTGCAGGTTAACCTTGCCAATGGCTGGTCAGTCCAGATTACATCACACTACAATATATGGGGCAACCAGGTTAGAATCACTTCACCCACAGGTACTTCAAGCTACATCTATGGCGATCCTCACCTTCTCCAGGCCGGCGGCTCACAGCAGCAGGAACTGGCAGCAGTGGGCGACTATGTATTCGACCTCGGCGGATACACACTCGACCTCGCCTGCATGCAGTCAAACAATGGTTTCTCACTTATCACCGACCTTTCAATCACAGGCCCCAACAACTATACAATGACTTACGGTCGTAACAACGAAGTCAAAGTATCAGGCGGCACTCCCTAATCACAATGTGGTTTAATGGCAGGGGATTACAAAGAAGAATATAAAATTAAGGTTTAATCAGAACGGGACGCTAATGCGTCCTGTTTTCTTTTCGGCGGAATGCCTGATTATGCCTGAAAAAGGAAATATTGACAAAAGCAGAGAATTCAGTAAACTAATTTGTATGCAAACTATCTGTAATCACCAACGGGAGGGATTATTATGAATAAAGAACCAAATATACTTATTGTATCTTCAGAAATTGTGCCTTTTGCAAAAACAGGGGGACTGGCTGATGTGGCAGGAGCGCTTCCGAAGGCTCTCCAGAGACAGGGGACAAATGTAAGCCTTGTTATGCCGCTATATAGTTGCATCTACAAACTCAACCTTGATCTTGAAGACGAATGCGAACCTTGTATCATCAACATTGCAGGCCAGGATGAACAGGTCAGTATAAAATCCACCAAACTCAACGGTTCGGAAATAAAAGTTTTCTTTGTACAGTGTGATAAGTTTTTCAACAGAGAGGGACTTTATCAGGAAAATGGCAAAGACTATGAAGATAACGACATTCGCTTTGCCCTTTTCTCAAAAGCTGTGATAGAAATGCTGAAAAGCGCTGATGAAAAGCCTGATGTAATACACTGCAACGACTGGCAGACAGGGCTTATCCCGGCTTATCTCAAAACCGTTTATGCCAATGATGAGTTTTATAAGGATATTGCAACAGTCTTTACAATACACAATATTGCCTATCAGGGTTTATTCCCGGCTTCAACAATGGAAAAAATCGGTCTGCCCTGGGAAATTTTCACAATGTACGGCGTTGAATACTGGAATCAGATTTCATACCTCAAAGCTGGACTGTTTTATGCGGATATAATCACAACAGTAAGTCCTACCTATGCAAAACAGATTAAGTCATCAGAAGAGTTCGGAAAAGGCATGCAGGGCCTTCTCGAATCGAGAGAACAGGATCTCTTTGGTATAATCAATGGTATTGATTATGAAGTCTGGAATCCGGCTGAAGATGAGCTTATTTCATCAAAATATTCCCACGCCAATCTGAGGGGAAAAACAAACTGTAAAAAAGATCTTCAGAAAGCCTGCGGACTGCCTATGGAAAACAATCCGGTAATCGGTATGGTATCAAGGCTTGCGGATCAGAAAGGGTTTGATCTGATTGCGGAGTCTCTCGACAGCATTCTGGCAAACGAAGTTCAGCTTGTCATTCTGGGGACAGGAGATCCCAAATACCACGAGCTTCTCGAAGCCAAAGCATTTAAATATGATGGAAAACTTTCGCTTAACCTTCGTTTTGACGATCCTCTTGCACACAAAATTTATTCAGGAAGCGATATATTCCTGATGCCATCAAAAGATGAACCCTGCGGTCTGGGACAGCTTATAGCCCTTCGTTACGGAGCGCTTCCCCTTGTATTTAAAACAGGCGGGCTTGCTGATACAGTCACTGATTATAATGAAGATCCGGCAAACGGAAACGGTTTTTCCTTTGAAGAATACACAGAACTGAAACTTGCGGAAACATTAAAACGGGCGCTGGAGCTGTATTCAAACAAGAGAAAATGGAATACAGTGGTAAAAAGCAGCATGGAAAAAGATTTCTCATGGGAAATATCAGCTGCAAGTTATGTAGAAGTCTATAAAAAAGCGGCAGCGAAAAAAACAGCTTCAATAGTATAACAACTGTATTAAAAACAATGATTTGAAAAAAACCGTTTTCTATCAGAATGGCGGTTTTTTTATGACAACTTCGGTAAACTCAATACTCAACAATACTATCTTTTTGGCTCACACACTGGATAGAATTTATAGGTCTGCCGTAACACCATGAACAGGAGGTGCATTTGCTTCGGATTTCGCCGGATTTGATTTTCAAAACGAGATCCGGTTCACAGATAAAGGGGCGGCTTAAAGACACAGCAGTTATGCCTTTTTTTAAAACTTCTTTCATTACGCTTACGCTTCTGAGGCCTCCGGCTAAAAGCAGGGGAATTTTTGCAACTTCGAGCAGTTTAAGGGCTTCCTGAAGATAATAAGCTTCCTGAGATGTTTTAAACACACCTTTTCTGATTGCGTGGTGTTTGGGATCCGTTTCCACTGTACCTCCGGATATTTCCGCTGCATCAATCCCTATTTCCTGAATAACTTTAAGAATCTCTGCCGTATCTTCAACCTTCAAGCCTCCGGGCATATAATCAGAACCGTTGATTTTTACTATTACAGGATAGTCTCTGCCGATTTCAGCCCGGATCCCTTTAATGATTTCGACAAGGAATCTCATCCGGTTTTCAGGATTTCCCCCCCATTTATCCTTACGCAGATTTGTACGGGGTGAAAGGAACTGGTTGATGAGATAACCATGGGCGGCGTGAAGCTGAACTCCGTCGAAACCGATTTTTCTGGCTCTGACCGCTGCTTTTATATATGATTCTATGATCATGGAAATATCGCCTTCGGTCATTTCCACCGGTTTACTCCCCAGTTTTTCCAGTGGAACAGCAGAAGGGGCTATGGGATTAGGATTAATTTCAGGCAGAATCTGCCTGCCCCCGTGTGAAAGCTGAGCATATATAGAAGCATCAGGATTATCTTCGCCAAATGCTTCCACAAGTCTGCTCCATCCGGGAATCAGGACATCATCATAAAATCCATTCTGAAGCCTGTTTGTCTTTCCGGAAGTATGAACATAACAATGGCCTGTAATAACAAGACCAATTTTACCTTTGGCAAGTTTTCTGTATGCAACAAACAGATCCTCGGATACGCTTCCGTTTTCCTCAGCACACCTCTCTGCGGTGGCAGACCTTGTAAATCTGTTGGGAATTACATTTTTGTTTATCCGGTAAGATGAAAACAGTGCGTCTGCCATAAAAGCCTCCGATTGTTATGTCATTTTAAATTTACCGTTTTATCCGTTTATCCGATTACTTTTAAAATGCTGTCATAATCTGCATCAGCGGTGATAGGTGGTGAACTTGTTCTGACCGCAGAATCGGGATCTTTCAGTCCATGTCCTGTGTTGATGCAGACAATAGTTGATCCTTCAGGGATAAGCCCTGCGTTGATGGATTTAATCATTCCTGCAACTGATGCCGCCGATGCGGGTTCAACAAAGACTCCCTCTGTGCATGCAACAAGTTTGTAAGCGTCAAAGATTTCCTCTTCCGTAACCATATCGATTCTGCCGCCGGAATCTGCCGCCGCCGCTTCTGCTTCTTTCCACCTTGCGGGATTGCCTATTCTGATGGCGGTAGCTTTTGTTTCCGGATGTTCCACAACCATGCCCCTGACAATGGGAGCGGCGCCTTCCGCCTGAAAGCCCATCATTTTGGGGAGGCTTGCGGATTTGCCCGCAGCCTGATATTCTCTGAAACCTTTCCAGTAGGATGTTATATTGCCTGCATTTCCCACAGGAATGCAAAGATAATCAGGAGCATCTCCAAGCACATTGCAGATTTCGAAAGCTGCTGTTTTCTGCCCCTCAATACGATACTGGTTGAGTGAGTTAACAAGGGTATAATTTTCTTTTTCCGATATTTCCTTAACAAGGGACAAAGCCTGATCAAAGTTGCCTCTGATGGCGATGACTCTGGCGCCGTAGATAAGAGCCTGGGCGAGTTTTCCAAGGGCGATGGCGTTATCGGGAATCAGAACTGCGCAGGTAATGCCTGCTCTTGCAGAATATGCAGCAGCTGATGCTGATGTGTTGCCTGTGCTGGCGCATATAACGGCTCTGCTTCCTTCCTCAACAGCCTTGGAAATAGCAAGGGTCATTCCTCTGTCTTTGAAAGAACCGGTGGGGTTCATGCCTTCGTATTTTAAATAAATTTTATATCCCGGAAATTTTTTCATAAGCCCGCATGCGGGGATAAGGGGCGTATTCCCTTCATGAAGTGTAACCACAGGGGTTTTTTCGCTTACAGGCAGATACTGTGAAAACTGCCTAATCAAACCTTCGTATTTCAAATTCTGCTCCTTTTAAACCTGGACAGGCTGCTCTCTGCTTTCCCTGTCCTTTCTTCTTATTGTTTTGAATGCTTCAACAACTGAAGGGTCGTGAATTCTGTTGATGGTTCTGAAGAAATCATCCTGAAGGAAAGGATCATACTGATTTTTGAATGATTCTTCCTCGATCCATTCCACATAATCTTCAGCAAGGCCTATAATTCTTGATCCGAGAGGTATTTCGTCGCCCTTCATACCTTTTGGAAAACCTGAGCCGTCCCAGCGCTCGTGGTGTGATTCGAGAACTGGCGCCAGGGATTTGAGCATTGTAACCGGCTTAATCATTTCGGCTCCCAGAGCGGGGATCATTCTCTCGCCGCCTACAATGTGGTCTCTTGCGACTTTGATTCTTCCGATATCGTGAATAAGGGAAGCATAATAGATTTCTTTATAGTGCTTTTCGGAAACGCCCATTTCCCTTGCAATTTTCATAGCCAGTCTGGCTATTCTGACTGAATGCCCCTGTTCAAACCCAAGGGTTTCCGTCGCCATCATCAGGATTTCCAGCATATTTACGAAGAAATTCTGTAAATTCCCCATCATTTCGGTTATATGCATGGATGCCCCGGCATGATTGGCAAGAATGGTCAGATATTCGAGATCCTGATTGGTATATGGTCCATCCCCATTTTTATTGAGAACTTCCATAACTCCGATTATTTTATCTTCCCATAGAACAGGAACACAGATCATCTTTTTTGTGCTGAAATTGATCAGGTGGTCAATATCTTTATAATGACGGGGGTCTGAACTCACATCATTAACGATGACGGATTCCCTGTTTTTAATAACCCATCCTGCGATTCCCAGACTCGAATCGAATCTTATCTTTTTCAGGTCTTCGGATTTTTCATCGATAACCGCTTTAAAATAAAGTTCTCCGGTCTTTTCATCCAGTTTGAGAATGGAAGCCGCCGAGCTGTTGCACATTTCAAGTGCTGTTTCAAGAATTCCATTGAGCAGGCTTTCCAGATCAGAAACGGAAGCCAGTTCCTGCCCTCTCTGGCAAAGACGCTGTAGATTGTCCAGAACCATATTTTCCGAATCCCGCTGCATACCATCACTTCTTTGCTTATAAATTTCCTAATCTGCCGTAGTTTGCACTTCTTCCCGGTTATCTTCCCCCGACTGAAGCCTGAGGCCCATGTAGTAAAAGCTGGTGGCAAATATTGTCCAGCACAGATATGATTCGAGGATCACATTACTGTCCGCCCAATACGCTTTGTATGTATAACGGAGAAAAAATTCGATGGCAAGGCCTATTATATTGAATACGCAGAAAGCAGCCGGAGGTGTGAAAAGCCACTTTTTATCTGCAAATTCTCTCCAGCTTTTCTTTAAATGAAGAACTACCGGTAATATTATACCCCAAATCACCAAAAACAGGAACGAAACAAGTTCAGATGCGTTATCAAACATAGGGAGATTGTGTATATTAATTTCCTTGTGGGAATTAAATCTGTCGAAAAAATAGGGACTCTTTATGTGAAAAATTCTCTGACCGTATGATATTTCCTCAAGAAAACCAAAAATGCAGATCACCGCAAAAAATAATCCCATGTAAATAAAGATGTCTTTTTTCTCTTTTGACCGGGAAAGAAAAAGAATCATAAACATAACGGAAGCCATAAAGAGAAAAATCGCCTGGGACCACTCAAACAAGGCATCCTCGTGGCAGGCAGCCATAAGCATTTTCTCATTTCTGCCGAATGTAAAAACAAGCGCTGTGGTAACTATGTACCCCAGTATTCCAACAACAACTGCGGCATTAGCCGGACTGCTCTTTTCAGGTGTTTCACTACTCATCTTATCCATAGTAAAGATATTCTCAAAATCCAGCAGTTTTCCTGTGTAAACGGAAGAAAAGAGATTAACCGGAATAACAAAAACTTGGTTTCCTGCTATAATTAAATTGTATCTCAGGAGATACATTTTAAAGCTTTCACTACAGCACACAAAAATGACCGGGCTTACAGAAGTTTTGATTCCGGAAAATTTTCAATGAGGATTTCAAATGGACGCACCTCTCGAAAAAGCAATTCAGAAGATAATAGAAACAGTTTCTCCGGATAAGATAATCCTATTCGGATCACGGGCTACCGGTAACGCCCTACCGGATAGTGATTATGATTTGCTTGTATTAAAAAATGGCTTGACAAAAAAGAATGCAGTTACAGGAATTATCTATAAAAACCTTATTAATATCGGTGCTCCTGTTGATATTATAGTTACTGACACCGAAAGTTTTGAAAAGAACAAAACAAACCCCTATATGATTTATATGGAAGCTGATGTGAATGGAAAAATTCTATATGAAAGATAAAAAAACTGTCCGGGAATAGATGACAAGAGCCAAAAGCAATTATAAACGGGCAACAGAAAAGCCCGGTTTTCCGGAGAATACTTTTCGAATTGGAACCTGAAGAAAATGAGACCCGCCGCTTGGTTTTTCTATCTCCAAATCACCTGAAAACCTAATAACGGTAAGCTTCGCCAACAATCGAAGGACCCGCAGGGTTCGACCCATCAGGGTATTATGAGTCAAACTCCATACCCGATGCTACTGAATTAAAACATCGATTTATCTGATTATTCACGAGAATTATATCTGTTCGCCCAGTTCCCGGAGAAAACTTTTTGAAAACTCATCTTATATCACATCTCAATTACAAGGAAACTTTTATCTGATGCAACATGTAAGAGGTAACATATAGTAGTAAAATTTTCCGGATGGTGATGATATGAATTTTTTTGATGAACTGCAGTGTTTAATGGAAGAACATAAGGCAGATTTTTGGGCTGAGCAGGAGTTTTTCGGTGCTAAAGTTGGTGATGCCCGCAGAACCGCTCGTTTAATTATGATTGCTGCTGCTAAGGCAAAAAATCCGGAAGCTGCAATGTCTTTATGTATGAACAAAAATGACAGTCAATCTATTTGCAGGTTCTTTGCCAGGCCTGAAGTTACCCTTGATTCAGTCCTT